>NZ_CP013377.1:2662851-2995708 GCF_001718415.1 Burkholderia pseudomultivorans
CGGCGATCTCGGCATCGCCGCGCGCATGCACATGAGCGAACGAACGTTTGCGCGCCGTTTCCGCGACGAGACCGGACAATCGCCCGCGCAATTCGTACTCGCCGCGCGGATCGAGCGCGCAAAAGCGCTGCTGGAGCGCGCCGACTGGCCGCTGGAGCGCGTTGCGGAGCGTTCGGGATTCGGCAGTGTGGATGCGTTGCAGCGCGCATTCGCGAAGCGGGTCGGCGTGTCGCCGCGAGATTATCGGGCGCGCTTCGGCGTGAAGCGCATCGATCGTTGAAGGCATCGACACGGCGAGCACGACTCGCTGCCGCGAAATAGCCGCTTCGCCTTCCGGAACGAACAATCGGCGACCGACGCGCATTCACACGCCGGCCGCCGATCCGTCGCCTACATCACTGCGTCGTTATTCCTGCTGCTGTTGCTGCTCCTGCAACTGTCGCTGCTGAATGAACTGCCGCACGTCGCTCATCGTCACGCGGCCGGTGTGCTTCGTATCGATCTCGTCGAAGTGCTTCGCGACAAAGCCGAGACCGCTGCTTTGCGCCTGCGCCTTGGTCACCGCCGCGCCGTTGCTCAGCACCGTGTTCGCGCCCAGCCTTGCGTCGACACGCCGCTGCGCCTGCTGCTGCAGCGTCGCGCCGGTCGACGGCAGCACCGGCGCCACGCGGTTCGCGGGAAAGAACGGGCCGTCGACACCTCGCCCGCCGTGCGGCAGCTTCACCGGCGCGACCGCCTGCGGCGGCAATGCGTAGGCGCTGCTCATCACGGCACCGACGACGATCAGCGGAGACATACGTCGCATCAAATGGATTAGGGACATGATCGCTCGCATTCAATGGATGAATTGAGGGTTCCTGACATCAGGCGTCCGTCGTTCACGGCGCCGCCGCCACGGTGGTCGTCGCCGTCGCGCCGGGGCTGCTGCCCGTCGGCGTGCCGGCCGGGTTTTCATCCGGCCACGGCGGAGGCAAGGTCCGCAGCGTCAACGCCGTCGGAATCCGCCTGCCCTGATAGAAATACGTGAGATCCCGCTTCATCTGCGGACGCGCCACGTCGTCCAGATAGGTCATATGCCCGCCCTGGAAGAAATTCACCTGCAGCTTCGGGTTCAGGCCCTTCACCGTCTGCAGTCGCGCGAGCTGCTTCTCGGTGCTGAAGAACGGCGTCGCCAGATCGTGGAAGCCGTTCTCCGCGAGCACCTGAAGCTTCGGATTGAGCTGCAGCGCACCGAGCAGATCGGGGATCGTGTCCGGCATCGGCTGGCCGTCATGCGAGAAGTCCCACACCTGGATGATGTTGTCGTTCAACGGCATGTAGGTCGCATTCGGCGCGGTATAGCCGAGGTAGTCGGGCAGCTGTGTCGCGAGCGCGTTCGTGAACGGCTGCGAGATCAGGATGTCCGACGGATCGCCGTCCGTCTGCAGACGCGGATCCGAGTTCGGCAGCGACACGCGCCCGTCGTACCGGCCGATCGTCGTTCCCGGCAGCAGGCTGGTGCCGAACGGATTCGCATTGAAGTAGCCTCGCAGCGCCTGCATCGTCAGGCTCGACGGGATCGACCATAGCCGCAGCGTCGCATCGCTCGGGAACACCGGCGTGCCGAGTGCATCCGGTATGCCGAGCTGGCTCAGCACCCACGACTGCGAGTATTTCTGCAGCTGGTTGTAGATGAGCGTCGTGAACAGTTCGGTCTGCAATGCATAAAGCGCCTGGTTGATCGGCGCCGGCGACACCTGGTTGAAGTACGCCGCCACCGCCGCATAACCGGGCAGGTAGCCGGCCACGGTGTCCGTATCGAGCAGCAGCCCTTCCGTCGACTGCGTGATCGCCACCGCTTCCGTCGCGTCCGCGAAGTAGTTCAGGATCGACGACTGCAGCACGATCCCGGTCAGGTGCACGCCTGCCGATTCGAGCGCCAGCGCCAGCATGTCGGTGCGCGGCGTGCCGTACGATTCGCCGTACAGATAGATCGGCGAATTGCTGCGATTGTTGACCGTCAGATAGCGCTCGACGAAGTCGCGCATGATGTTGACGTCCGCATCGGAGCCCCAGAACTTCTGGTTGGTGTTCGGCAGCACGGCTTCCGACAGCCCGGTTCCCGGCGGGTCGATGAACACGAGGTCCGTCGTGTCGATCAGGCTTTCCTGGTTGTCGACGAGCGGATAGTTCGGCCAGTTGGTGCCGAACAGCGGATCGGGCGTGGCGACGCGCGTCGGCGCGAACGAGCCGAGCCGCAGCCAGATCGACGACGAGCCCGGCCCGCCGTTATAGACGAACGTCACCGGGCGCGGCTTGCCGTTCGTGCTCGGCGCGGTGTACGCGACATACGACATCGATGCTTCGGGATTGCCGTTCGCATCCGCGGCGGTCAGGTGGCCGGTGGTCGTCGTGTAGTTGATCGTCGTGCCGCCGGATTTCCACTGGTAATGCATGACGGCCGCCTTCTCGGCGACCTGCGTCGCGGCGAGGCCGTCGGTCGCGTTCATCGAGTAGGCGACCGGATCGACGTAGGGCTGGTTGCCTGCCGGCGTCTGGCTGCCGGCCGATTGCTGCGCGCTGGCCTGCTGGCTCGCCGTGGCCTGTGCGAGACTCGACGCGCCGACCGACGATGAATCGTCGCCGCCGCACGCCGCGAGCACCACGGTCACGATCGTCAATGCGCCTAGCCCGGCCAACCGGGCGTGACGGCCCAGGCTGTTGCCGGTACTGCTTCTGTCTGGTTTCATCTCTGTCCTTGGTGTGGGTTCGAATACCGCTTCACAAAGGCCGCCTGTGCCGGCAAGACGCGCAGCAATACCCGCCACTCGCGCTGCGCATTGGCATACGGCGGTTGGGGATTGGACTTCTTCAAGAGACTGAACTTGATACAGACACAGCTCACTGCTGGCGTAGATGGTGCTTGAACGCCCCCTGCAGTTTTGACTTCCTTTTCATTACCAAAATTTACGACACAACAAAAATAGGCGGTGCTGCGCCGCGTTGTCAAAGATCATTCCGATATTAAGCAGATGACTATGATGCGGAAGGCAATCAGTGTCTGCATTTCGCGAGAAGGCGGGATTGTTCGGACATGGCGCGGTTTCGGCGCCGGAGGGCGGCGATTATTTTATTTTCCGCGCGGAGACTGCCGCCGTCGGCTCGATACGCTGCGCGTTGCCGACAAACGCCCTTCAGATTTCCGCGATTTATCTTTCATTTTAATTTCGCGGCATTGGGCGAAACGCATCGGTCATTCGCGCACGATGATTCGGCAATTCCGTTTACTTCAGGCATTTATTAAACGAATTGTCCGGACCATCGGGTTGTCAGAAAATACCGATCTACTTAATTGGACGACCTCGATTCGGCATTATTTACCCGGCGGTTCGACAGGAATTTTCCCGGGACGCGGCGAGCGCGATTCGAATACAACGCACGCGCGGGCGGCTCGTCATGCATGCGCATGCGCCACCGCGCGCGGCGACGACGCGCGTCGCCACCGCACGTCGTCGATCACACGGCGCTCAACGGGTCATCAACGCCCGCCGCCCGGCAGCGCGATATCGATCAGCACCGGATCGTGATCCGACGAACGATAGGCATCGGGCGCGTAGTACGTCTGCTGCTGCGCGGCCGTCTTGTACGCGAGCGTGTACTGCAGCGCGACCGGTTCGTCGGCGTTGATGTGCCACTCGTGCACGGCCTTCACGTGCGACGCGAGCGGCAGCGATGCGAGCGCGTGATCGAGATAGCCCGCTTCGCCGTTGTAGACGTAGCTGTACGCCTTGTCGCCGATCCAGCGCGACACGAGGTTGCGATAGCCGCGCGATTCGAGCAGGCGGATCGGATCCTCGTACGTGTAGCTGTTGAAATCGCCGATCAGCAGCACGCCCTGCCCCGCGACGCCCGTCGGCGTGCCGGCCAGCCAGTCGGCCAGCTTCGCCGCCGCGCGCGTGCGCGTCGGGTTCCAGCAGCCCTGGCCGTCGCCCTGGTCGAGATCGTCGTTGGTCGCGTCCGGGCAGTTCTTCGACTTCAGATGGTTGACCGCGATCGTCAGCGCCTGCTTGCCGCCGATGCGACGGAACGACTGCGCGAGCGGCTGGCGGTTCTTGTCGTCGATCGCGAGCGTCGCCGCGCGGCCGACCGGCTCGACCTTGCGGCTGTCATAGATCATCGCGACCGCGATCGCGTCGCCGCCGAGCCGCGACGTGCCCGGATCGACGACGCGCCAGCTGTCGCCGAGCTTCGCCGCGAGCTGACGCACCGCGCTCAGTTCGCCGTAACCGTTGTTCTGGATTTCCATCAAGCCGATCACGTCGGCGTCGAGCGCCTTCAGCGCGCTGACGATCTTCGCGTCCTGGCGCACGAATTCCTGGTAGTTCTTCGCGCCGCGGTTGTTCGGATCGTCGAAGCCGCCGCCCAGCCCGTTGCCGTTGAAGTAGTTGAGCACGTTGAACGACGCGACGCGCAGGTTCGCATGCGGATCGCGCGCGGGCGCCTTCGTGCGCGGATTCGCGCGTGCGTCGAAGGTCGGTGCCGCCGCGCCGGGCACCGGCTGGATGCGCCACGCGCCGTACCGCACCTCCAGCACGCCTTCGACGTCGCGCACCGTGTAGCCGGCGCGCAGCGTGTTCGACGCGGACAGTTCCGGTGCCGGATACGGCACGGTCGCGGGGTTCTGCTTGTTCGATCCGTCGTCGAGAATCAACCGGTTGCGCGCGTTCGCATCGATCTGCGTCTGCGCCTGCGCGGGCGGCACGACGCTCGTCGGCGTGCGCAGACGGCCGTTGCTGAGCATCACGCTGCCGTAGCGGCCCAGCTCGTAGTTGTCCGTAACGTTCAGCGTCTGCGGCAGGCGCACGAGCATGCCTTCATACGCGGCGAACGCGTTCGGGCTGTCGACCGGCAGCGTCAGCGTCGCGGGCGTGACCGTCTGGCCGTTCGCGCACACCGCGATCGCACCCGACAGCGTGAGCTGCGTCTGCCCGTATTTTTCCTCGACCTTGCCCGTCACGTGGACGAGATCGCCGGCCTTGGCGCGCGCCTTCGGCGAATAGACGAACAGCCCCTCCGACACGCCCGGCTGGTTGCGGCGCTGCGGATCGGCCTGCTGTACGAAGAAGCCGCCGAAGCCGTCGGTGCCGCCGAAATCGGCGGTGACGACCGCCTCGATCGACACGTTCTGGCCGGCGAGCGGCGACGGCTCACCGGGCCCCTGGATATCGGCGATCGGCGTCGCGCTGCCGCCGCAGTTCGGGCTGACGGGGGCGGCGGTGACGGCCAGCGCCGGCGCCACGAGCGTCGGCAGAAGCAATAGCGGGGCAAACAGTCGGATTGTCGAGCGCATGACAAGGAATCCCGGTTGTGAGGGTGGCGAAAGCTTAGCGGCGCTCAATGACAGTTTGTAGTAATTGGTCGATAGGCCGATGTAATCAGTCGTGCCGTGTTCGCCGGCGCCCGACTTCCGCTTCCCGCGCGCGCCCCGTCACGAACGGTCCGCGCTCAATCCATCCGCCGTCAGCACGGCCTGGCCCGCCGGCCTCGCCCGCACCCGTTCACACCACCCGCGCAGGTTCCCGAACCGGCTCAAGTCGATATCCGCGTTGTAAACCGAGCGCATCCATGCCGCCTTGCCCAGCCCGTCAGCGCGAACAGATACGCATCGGCGATCGTCAATGCGTCGCCCGTCACGAACGTCCTGCCGGCGAGTTGCCGATCGATCCACGCAAACCGGCTGTCGAGCTTGCGACGCGCCGGCTCGACATACTTCCCCGCCTGCACCGCATACAGCAGCGGAATGAAGCCCTTGTGGATTTCCGTCGTCAGGAAGTTGAGCCATTCCATCAGCCGATAACGCGCGAGCGTGCCCCATGCCGGCGCCAGCCCCCGCGTCGGGCCGCCGGTCCGCGAGGTATTGCGCGATCACGGGGCCTTCGCGCAAGGTCGTGCCGTCGTCTACCGCAACCCGCGCGCCGGCGCGGTGACGGGCTGGATCAACGTGAAGGAAGCGACGGGCGGCTGACGCGCGCGCCAGTTTCCCACATATTGGAAGTCGATCGTCCCATTTATAGGGATGCCTATCCATATGTTGACGCATTTCGGCTCGCGGCCCTAACGTTCGGCCCAAGACATCAGATTGGCTGGAACCGGTCGCATCGGTTCCGGACGCATACCGAACAGGAGACGACCGTGGCCCATTCCGCGTCACGCACCCCCGCCAGCCCGCAGCAGCGGCCGCCCACACGCGCCGAGGCCCCGATGGAATCCGCCGCGCGCACCAGCGCGGCCGCCGCGACGACGCGCCCTTCCCGCAAGCGCCTGCTGATCCTCGCGCTGCTGTTCGTCACGGTCGTGATCAATTATCTCGACCGCAGCAACCTGTCGATCGCCGCGCCCGCGCTGTTCCGCGAACTGCACATCGACCCGGTGCGCGCGGGCCTCGTGTTCTCCGCGTTCGGCTGGACCTATGCGCTGATGCAGATCCCCGGCGGCTGGCTCGTCGACAAGATATCGCCGCGCGTGCTCTACGCGGGCGCGCTCGCGCTGTGGTCGGCCGCAACGCTGCTGCTCGGCTTCGCCGGCTCGTTCGTCGGACTCATCGTGTTGCGTCTGGCGGTCGGCGCGCTCGAAGCGCCCGCCTATCCGATCAACAACCGCGTGGTCACGACGTGGTTCCCGACGCGCGAGCGCGCGACCGCGATCGGCGGCTACACGTCGGGCCAGTTCGTCGGTCTCGCGTTCCTGACGCCGGTCCTCGCGTGGCTGCAGGTCCACCTCGGCTGGCACATGGTGTTCGTCGCGACGGGGCTCGCGGGTATCGCGTGGGCCGCGATCTGGTACGCGGTGTATCGCGAACCGCGCGCGTTTCCCGGCGTCAACGCCGGCGAAATCGCGCTGATCCGCGACGGCGGCGGCCTCGTCGACCTCGAGGACCGCATCGCGGCACGCAGCGAACGCACGCCGTCGACGTGGCGCGACCTCGGCATCGTGCTCGGCCGGCGCAAGCTGTGGGGCATCTATCTCGGCCAGTTCGCATTGAACTCGACGCTGTGGTTCTTCCTCACGTGGTTCCCGACCTATCTCGTCAAATATCGCGGGATGGACTTCATCAAGTCGGGCTTTCTCGCATCGCTGCCGTTCCTCGCCGCGTTCGTCGGCGTGCTGTGCTCGGGCGTGCTGTCGGACTGGCTGATGCGTCGCGGCGCATCGCAGGGCTTCGCGCGCAAGCTGCCGATCATCTCCGGGCTGCTGATCTCGACCTGCATCATCGGCGCGAACTACGTGAGCTCGACCGGCTGGGTGATCGCGTTCATGACGCTCGCATTCTTCGGCAACGGCTTCGCGTCGATCACCTGGTCGCTCGTGTCGGGGCTCGCGCCCGCGCGGCTGCTCGGCCTGACGGGCGGCATGTTCAACCTGATCGGCAACCTGTCCGCCATCGCGACGCCGATCGTGATCGGGCTGCTGGTCGACGGGGCCGACTTCTCGCACGCGATCACCTACATCGCGGCAATGGCGCTCGCCGGCAGCCTCTCTTACGGGCTGCTCGTCGGCAAGGTCGAACGGATCGACGCGTAAGCAGCGTCGACGGGCGCGCCGTCGCATCGCCGCGACGGCGCCTGCCCGCGCAATGCACGCGCAGGCGTCAGAACCGCCGGAAGCCGTCGCGCGCGAGATCGTGCGGATTGCCGGCCACGTATTCGAGCGCGCAGCCGTCGGTGTCGATGCCGACCGTCAGCAGCGTTTCCCAGCGCTCGGTATCGGGCATCGACGGGTCGGGATGGAAGCACACCACCGCCTGATCGCCGGCCGCGCCGCACATCGCCGCCGCACGCTCGCGCACATCGGCGCTCGTCATCCCGTTCACGACCTCGTTCAGGTGCGCGAAGCGCTCGCGCGTCGTCGAGCTGTCCGGCATGCATTCGCCGCCGCTCAGCGTGCGATCGAGGAAGTGGTTCGTATGCAGCAGCCAGCCGTCGGCGCGCGGCACCACGATGCCGATGCCTGCGGGACTCAGCTCGATGCTTGCGGCGCGCGGGTTCGCGTCGTGCCGCGTGAACACGGTCAGCACCGTCGACGCGCTCACGCGCGCGCTGCGCGCCAGCTCGATCGCCTCCTGCACCGTGGTCGCCTCCTCGAGCAGGCGGCGCGCGATCGCATGCACGGGCACGCCCGCGCTGTCGTTGTCGCTCGCGTGATGCAGGATGTTGAAGTGCAGCCCGAGGCCCGCGCCGTTCACGCCGAGCTTCGCGAGCATCCCGCACTCGGTGAACAGCTTGACGGTGCGGCCGTGCCGCGTCGCGAACTGCATCAGCAGCCCGTGCGGCGCGAGGCTGTCGTGCCAGTCCCAGGTCTGCAGCGTGCGCGGCGCCTGCGCGCCGGCCGGCGCGTGGACGGTGGTCGAGCACTCGCCTTCGGTCGATGCCGGCGCGGTCGCGAGAATCTCCGTGCGCGCGTTCAGGCACGCGAGCTGCCAGCGCGGTAGCTCGACGCCGTCCGCGATCGCCTGCACTTCGTCGGCGAGTTCCGGACACCACGCCTCGAGCGACGCGAGGCTTGCCTCGCCGATCTGCCGCGCGCGCATCGGATCGATGCCGAGCTTCGGAAAGAACGCGAGATAGAGCGCGACCGTCTGCCGGATCTGCGGCGCGAAACGCTCGCCGATCCGGCGGCCGCGCTCGCGCGGATCGGTGATGTCGGTCACGAAGGTATGCAGCTTCACGATGAAGTCTCCTGGTTCGGATGAGGGCCGGGCGCGGCTCGACCCGGAATGTCATGCGCGCGCGATCCGTCGTATCCTCATGCGGCCGGCACGCATCGCACGCAGAGGAACCAGCCTAACGGATGCGTCGCCGCCGGTCGCGCCCGGTTTTTGCATAACTTCTGTGCCTGTCAGGAATAGATTCAATGGACAAGATGACCGCGCTCACGATGTTCGTCGCGACGGCCGAACATGGCGGCTTCAGCCGCGCCGCCGAACAGCTCGGCAAGACGCCGTCGGCCGTGACGAAAGGCGTCACGCAGCTCGAGGCCGATCTCGGCGCGCGCCTGTTCGAGCGCACGACGCGACGCATGGCACTGACCGAAGCCGGCCATCTCTATCTCGATGCCGCGCGCCAGGCGCTGATGCAGCTGCAGCTCGCCGGCGAGGAAGTCGAGCAGTTGCAGCACGAGCTGCGCGGCAACCTGCGAATCGCGACGTCGCCCGCATTCGGTCCGGCCTTCTTCACGCAGGTGTGCTGCCGCTTCATGCGCGAGCATCCGCTCGTGCGCGTCGAAGTCGAGATGACCGAGACCGATCCGCTCGACGGCAGCTACGACCTGTCGCTGCGCGACGGGCCGACCGACTTGCCCGACGTGATCGCGCAGCCGCTGCTCGAAAACCGTCTCGTGCTGTGCGCGAGCCCCGCGTATCTCGCGCGCCGCGGCGGCGACGTGACGCTCGACAACTACCAGACGCACGACTGGCTGATCTTCCGTCACCCGCTGATCAACCGGCACTTCTGGTGGATCGGCCGCGACGGCGAACGCATCCGCGTGAAGCAGCCGACGCCGCGGCTGTCGAGCGGCAACTACGACTTCCTGCTCGCGTGCCTGCTCGACGGCCACGGGCTGCAGTTCGCACCCGCATGGAGCGTCGCGCGCCATCTCGCACAGGGCGACCTGGTCGAGGTGCCGACCGAGCTGTCGCGCGAGACGAGCGCGTTCGGCCCGTGGATTCACGTGCTGTTCCTGCCGCATCGTCGTCACACGCGCAAGGTGCGCGTGTTCATCCAGTTCCTGCGCGAGCAGTTGCAGGCGCTCGGCCTGCCGCTCGCGCCGCAGGGCGCGCTGCTGCCGCCGCTCGATCCGGACGCCGCCCGCGCCGCCGCGCGCGCGTAGCGCGTCGGCGGAGGCGGCGCCGTGTCCCGCTCAAAACGAGTAGACGAACTGCATCCCGGCGAGGTCGTTGCTGCGCGAGTACGACCCGTTGCTCTTCAGGAACACCGGATGATTCGCCGCGTCGTGACGGTACTCGAGCTTCACGGTGATCTGCTCGGTCGGATAGAACAGCAGGTCGGCCGTGATCGCATAGCGTTGCGCGCCCTTGCACTCGGTGCCGTTCGACGCCGAATTCCGGAAGCAGGCCGGATCGATGCCGAAGCCGCTCGACCCGTTCACCGACGGATTGCCGCCTGCGAGCCCATACTGGATGTTGGTGCCGCCGCCGCCGTTCGACGTGTTGTTCAGATAGTCGAAGCGCAGCGTCGCGCCCATCCTGCCGACCCACGACGACGTCCACTTGGTATGGCCGAGCAGCGACATCCCGTACCAGCGCGCGGTGCCGCCGTTCCATGCGCCCTTCTGCAGTTCGCCGTAGTCGACCTGCGCGTTGACCTGCGTCTTGTCGTGCGTATAGGTCATGTCGGCTTCGACGTACTTGTACAGGCCGGTCGGCGACGATCCGTTGCACTGGTAGCCGTAGCCGCCCGCATCCGGGCATGGCGAGAACAGCGACTGCCGGCCGAGCATCCCCGAAACGCCGAAGTCGAACGCGGTCGACGTCGCGTTGTCGAAGCGCGCGGTGATCGTCGGCGTCCAGTTGCTCTTGGTCGTGTTGTTCGCCGCGTTCGCGATCGCGCCGGCCGTGCGCAGCACCTCGTTGCCGACGATCACCTGCCAGAAGCGCGTCATCGCCGCGTTCGAGCCTTTCATTCCGATGCCGACGAGGTTGCCCGGTTCGCTGAAGTCGTACAGCAGCCCATGCGTGAGCGTCAGCATCTGCGTCGACGGCTGCACTTCGTAACCGGCGAGGCTCGTCATCATCCCGGCCTCGAAGGTCTTCGTCGTACCGAGCGGCACGTTGACCTGCGCCTGCGTGACGATGTTGTTGCCGACGCCGCCGTGCGCATTGCTGAACACGTTGCCGAAGCCGCGGTTCGGCTGGATCACGATCTCGGCCGACGGCGCCATCGGCCCGACGCCGAAGGTCTTCTTGATGTCGAGGTAGATGTCGCCGATCGTGCTGTTGAAGTAGTCGTACGCGCCCGGATCGTGGTTCAGGAACTGGAAGCCCGCCGAGTGCTGCGCGCGGTTGTACAGGTACAGCGGATCGACGTAGCCGGTGATGCTCAGGCCCGCGAGCGGGCCGGTGGTCGCCGCTTCCTGCAGCGTGTCGACCTTCAGCGACGCGTTGGCGATCTGCTCGCGCATCTGCTGCAGATCGTCGTTCGTGAACGCGGGCGCCGAGCCGGATGGCGGCGCCTCGGCGGCGGCCGTGTTGATCGTGCCGATTTTCGCGGCGCCCGGTGTGGCGTTGGCCGAGGCCGGCGCCTTCGACGCGACGATGCTCGCGCGCAGTTCGTTCACTTGCCGCTGCAGCGCGGCGACCTGCGCCTCCAGCGTCTTCATCTTGCTCGCGTCGGTGGTCTGCCGCGCCGTGTGGGCGGAGGCCGTGGCCGCTTCGAACGCGAGCAGGCACAGCGCCGTCATGTGTCTGATTTTCATGGGATCGGTGGTCGTAGGGACGCGCGCGCCCCCGCCCGCCGCCGATGGCGGCGGGGCGCGCGCGGGAAATCGGGGGAACGGGAGCGGGCTTACTCGGTCTTCAGCCGGGTCCAGAGACGGTTCTGCAGACGCATCAGGTCAGGCGGGATCGGCTTGCTGAGGCTCAGCTTGCGGATCACGTCGGCCGGCGGGAACACGGCCGGGTCGCTCGTCACCTCGGCGCGCACGAGGCGCTTCGACGACGGCACGGCCGACGGATACGACGTGTCGTTGGTCAGGTTCGCGCTCTCCTTCTCCGACAGCACGAAGTTGACGAACTTCAGCGCCGCGTCCGGATGCGGCGCGTCCTTCGGGATCGCTATCATGTCGAACCACATCGCGCTGCCTTCGGTCGGAATCACGTACTTGATGTGATACGGCTTCTTCGCGGAAGCAGCCGCGATGCGCGCGGAGTTCACGTCGCCCGACCAGCCGAGCGCGAGGCAGATGTCGCCGCCCGCGAGATCGTTGATGTAGCTGCTCGAATTGAACTGCGTGATGTACGGGCGCACCGTCTTCAGCAGCTCGTAGGCGGCCTGGTAGTCGGCCGGGTTCGTCGTGTTCGGATCCTTCTTCAGGTACACGAACGCCATCCCGAACGCGTCGACCGGCGAATCGAGCACCGACACGCCGCAGCGCTTGAGCTTCTGCGCGTACTTCGGGTCGAACAGCAGCGCCCAGCTGTCGAGCGGCGCGTCGTTGCCGAGCGCGGCCTTGACCTTCTCGACGTTGATCCCGAGCCCGTCCGTGCCCCACGTCCACGGAATGCCGAACTGGTTGCCCGGATCGTCCCGCGACAGCACCTTCATGATTTCCGGGTCGAGCAGCCCGTAGTTCGGCACCTGGCTCTTGTCGATCTTGCGGAAGATGCCGGCCTGCAGCTGGCGCGCCCAGAAGATGTCGGACGGCACGACGACGTCGTAGCCCGACGTGCCCGACAGCAGCTTCGCCTGCAGCGTCTCGTTCGAATCGAACTCTTGATAGACGACCTTGATGCCGGTCGCCTTCTCGAAGTTCGCGACCGTGTCCTTGCCGATCGAATTGCCCCAGTTGTACACGTTGACGACTTCCGCCGCCCGCGCGGACGGCGCGCCGTAGCACGCGATGCCGCCCAGCGCGAGCGCCGCGCATGCCGTTCTCAGATGCTTCTTCCAGTCCCCTGCCATGGTTTCCTCCGTCGATATCGTGATCCGTTCGCCTGAACGGCCGTCCGGAAAAATGTAGCCAGAGGAAATTGGCCGGTCTGCCCTGCCAATAGGGGGACACGCCGCACAATCGGTGCATCCGGCATACACCGGATGCGTTGCCACACGACACGACGCAAGCGATTTGAAAGACCGCGTCATCGCGCCGTCAGATTGACGCCGCTCAGGCCGCCTCGATTCCCGTGCGTGCGCCGAAATCCTCGCCGACGTGCGTGACGCCGCCGTCCATCATCGTCAGCGCGACGTCGATGCGGCCGATGTCGTACTGGCCGACTTCGAACAGGTCGTTCTCGAGCACGACGAGATCCGCGCGCTTGCCGGGCGTCAGCGACCCGATCTCGTGCTCCATCCCGAGCTGGTACGCACCGTGGATCGTGTATGCGGCGATCAGCTGCGGAATGCTCAGGCGCTCCGCGATGTCCGGGAACACCGGCGCGTGCGGCTCGCCCGCGAGCTGGCGCGTGTGGCCCGACTCGATGTGTTCGAGCGGCTTGTGCTGGCAGCGGCACTGGCACGCGAGGCCGTCCATCCCGATCGACACCGTCACGCCTTCGTCGAGGAAGGTGCGGAACTTGTACATGTTGCTCCAGCGTTCGTGACCGTAGTGATCGCGCAGCTGCTCGGTATAGGCGTCGACGACGCCCCATTGCAGCTGCGTGTTCGCCATCACGCCCGCGCGTCGGAAGCGCGGGATGTCGTCCGGATGCGTGAGGAACGCATGCGTGATCACGTGGCGGCGATCGCGCGGCGGATTCGAGCGGTTGACCTGTTCGAAGCCGTCGAGCGCCATGCGCACGGCCGCGTCGCCGACGCAATGGACCATCACGTTCGCGTTCGCGCGATCGGCTTCGACGAGATAGCGGTTGAACGTGTCGGCCGGCATCGTCGGCGCGCCGCAGGTGTCCGGGCGGTCCGCATACGGTTCGAGCAGGTATGCGGTGTGGTTCGCCTCGGTGCCGTCGAGGAACAGCTTCAGCGCGCGCGCCTTCACGAGCGGCGAATCGTACTGCTCGCGGTATCGGACCAGCGTGCCGACCGGATCGTCGATCTCGCCGATCACCGCGACGCTGCCGACCACGCGCAGCTTCAGGTCGCCCGCGCGCTCCAGCGTCTGCAGCGTCTCGAACAGCAGCGACTGGTCGCCGCTCGCGTCGAAGAAGCCCGCGTCGAACACGGTCGTCACGCCGGCCGCGCACAGCTTCTTCTGCCACGGCGGAATCGACTTCAGGTACAGGTCGATGCCGGTCGGCATCAGGCCGGCCGCGCTGATCCGCTGCATCAGCAGCGAATACGCGGCGCCGTCGACGACGAGGCCGGTCGGCTCGCCCGTCGCCGGGTCCTTCTCGAACCAGCTCGCGCCTTCCTGCACCGGCGGCGTCGACGCGTCGATGCGCGCGATCTCCAGCGCCTTCGAGTTCACCCACATCGAATGGAAGTCGGTCGACAGCAGGCACACCGGGCGATCCGCGCAGATCGCGTCGAGCGTCTCCTTGCGCAGCATCTGCGGCGGAATCGTCGCCTGGATCCAGCCCATGCCGGTGATCGCCGGTTCGTCCGGATGCGCATCGACGTACGCGCGCAGCGCGTCGAGCACCTGCTGCGGATCCTCGTAGTTCACGAAGGCCTGGAACGCGAATGCGGTCGTCTCGAAGTGCCAGTGCGATTCGACGAAGCCCGGCAGCACGAGCCGGCCGCCCGCGTCGACGACCTTCGTGTTCGCGCCGACATGGGCCTGCACGGCGGCCGTGTCGCCGACATGGACGATCCGTCCGTCGCGCACCGCGACGGCCTGCGCCCACGGCCGGTGCGGATCGACGGTGTAGACCTTCGCGTTGGTCAGAACGAAATCCGCGGGCGTCGTCGCGGCGGGCGTCGGTTGAATCTGCATGGCCAGTCCTTTCTGTCTCGGGTTTCGAAGCGCTTTCACTATAGACAGACGATTCGCACCGGTCTGCCCCCCCGAAACAGGGGCTTTGGGGAATTCCCGCGCCGCGCGACGGCGGATTTTTTATCCGGTAAATTCCCGGCTGACGCGTGCGCGCGGTTCGCGTAACGTCGCCCTGTCACTCGTCCGCCCCGGTCCGATCATGCGACTCCTTCATCCCGACCCGGCCGCCCACGGCCACTACCTGATCGGCGTGCGTCCCGGCTCGCTCGGCGCGACGATCCGCGCGGTCGGCACGCCGGGATTCGTCGCGGCGGTCACCGCGTTCGTCAACGACAGCATCGCCGCCGACGCCGTGCATCTCGAACGCTGGCGCGCCGACACCGGCAGCACGTCGGGCTACGTCGTCGAATGGCTCGGCAGCGGCAGCCTGCGCTTCGCGGCCGACACGCTGCGCGTGATGGATGTCTATTACCAGGACTACTGTCACGTCGATCCGCTGTTCGCGCCGCTGCGCGGCAAGGCCGGCACGCTGCTCGTGCAGCGTCATATCGACGGGCTCGCGCACGGCGACTTCCGCCGGCGGATCTTCGACGAGCCCGGCATCGCGCAGGAATGCGTGCTCGTGCATGGCAACGCGCACGTGCAGTACGCGCTCGGCCTCGCGCGCACCGACGGGCAGGCCGCGTTCACGACCGACGAGCTGTTTCATTTCCGGCAGATGGTCGACCTGCTGTTCCCGATGTTCGACCTGCACGCGCGCACGTGTGCGGCGCGACGTGTCGCGTCGGTCTCGACGAATGCGACCTCGTATGCGGGTTTCGATGCGCGGCTCGAACGGCAGAACGTGCAGTTGTCGCGACGCGAGCACGAGATCTGCCGGCTGCTGCTGTGCGGGCGCTCGGTGCCCGAGGCCGCACAGCAGCTCGACGTGAAGCTGTCGACCGCCGAGTCGTACGTGAAGCGCGCCTTCGCGAAGCTCGGCGTGCGCACGCGCCGCGAGCTGTTCGACTGGGTGCTCGTCGACTGCTGAGCGGCACGTCCGCGCGATGCGCCGCGCCGCCCGCCCGCGCTACGCCGCCAGCGCGACCGCCTTGATGTTGAACGCGCGCAGCAGGTCGTCGCAGAACGCGTCGACGATCGGCTTGTCGGACGCGCTGCGCTTCATCGCCAGATGCAGCGGCACGTCGAAGCTGAACGTCGAACGGCCGACGGCCTTCACGAGCCCGCGCTGCTCGAACGGCTCCGCGTAATGCGCGGGCAGGTAGCCGAGATGGCCGCCCGACAGGATCAGGATCGTCGCGGCCTCGATGCTGTCCGCGCTCGCGGTCACGCGGCGCTCGGGCAGCGGATACTGCTCCTCCGGCACCGGATAGGTACGCCACACCCAGTCGTGCGCCTGCAGGTCGTCGGCCGTCACCGGCCGCGACGCATGGAACAGCGGATGCCCACGCCCGCAGTAGATCACCTGCTGCTCGGTAAACAACGGCGTATAGATCAGCCCCGGCACGCGATGCCAGAAATAGCCGATCGCGAGATCGAGCTGGTTGTTGACGAGGCTTTCCTCGAGTTCCTGCGGCGACGCGACCTTCATCGAGAACGTGACGGCCTGGTCGCGCTTGCGGAACGCGCCGATCGCATCGGCGAGTCGCGCGTTCTCGACGAGCGGCGCCTGGCCGATCAGCCCGATCGACAACGTACCGACCAGCTTGCGGTCGATGTCGCGCACGCGCGCGACGAACTCGGAGGTTGCCGCAACCAGCGTGCGCGCGGTCGCCGCGAAGCGCTCGCCCTTCGACGTCAGGCGAAAGCCGCCGCGTCCGCGATCGCACAGCTTGAAGCCGACGCGCGCCTCGAGCGCGGACAGCTGCGTGCTGATCGTCGATTGCCGCACGCCGAGCGACGCCTCGGCGGCAGTGATGCCGCGTGCATCGACGACGGCCAGAAAGACCCGGATGAGCCGGAGATCGAGATCGGTGGTATTCGAAAACATGCTGAAGCCGCTGCGCATGCGCGCGTTGTCCGGCCGGCCCGGCGCGCTGTGTGCGACGCCGGCCGCCCGAGCCGATGAACCCGATTCGGACGCGCGCCGCCATCGGCATCGGCGCGCACCGCACCCGTCACGTCACTCGGGCGTCGCCGCGAGCGCCTGATCCATGCCGAACACCGCGGGCCGCAGCCGCACGTAGCAGAGGAACGCGATCGCACACAGCACGATCGCCGCGATCAGCGCCGACTGCGTGCCGGTGTTCTCGATCAGCGAACCGCCGGCGACCGACCCGACGCCATAACCGAGCGCGACGCAGCCCGGCGACAACGCGGCCGACTTGCCGATCAGGTCGTACTGCGGAATCGTCGCGTAGATCAGCAGCGCACCGCCCGTCCAGCAGCCGATGAACACGACCGCGCCGAGCGCGAACGTCACGGCCGACGCCGGCATCGCGAGCAGCACGGCCGCGACCGCGCAGCCGCCGAGGTTCAGCAGCGTCCAGCGGCGCAGGCCCGCGCCGACGCCGAGCTTCGGCATGGCCGCGCAGATCGCCAGGCTCGCGACGTTCGCGATGCCGAGCACCAGCGACACAGCTTTTGCGCTCAGGCCCGCATCGGTGCCGATCTTCTCGAGGAAGGTCCACACGACGCCGACGCCGCCGTACAGCGCAAGCTGCGCACACAGCACGAGCATCGCGCCGCCGCGGTCGATGCTGCCGGCCGTGCCCGCGGGCGTCGGCACGGCCAGCGTCTCGCCGCGCTGGAACAGCGGCGTCGCGAGCACGAACGCGCCGAGCACCGTCGCGACGAAGCCGAACACGCCATACGCGCCCCACAGGCCGCTCAGCAGCGGGAACACATACGCGAGCAGCATCATGCTCCACAGCACCTGGCCCATCAGCATCATGCCGAGATTGCGTTCGGGCCGGCGCGAATACGACAGGTAGCGCAGCGCGATGCCGTTCAGGCCGCCCGAGCCGACGCCCGCGATGAACTGCAGCATCGAATAGGCGACGAGCCCGTGCGTCGCGAGCGTGCCGAGGTTCGCGCCGGCCGCGAGCGCGACCGCGCCGGCGAGCACGAGCCGCACCGGCTGCCGGCCGAGCACGAACGCGACCAGCAGCGTGCCGGTCGATTCGCCGAGCACCTCGACGAAGCTCGACAGGCCGAGCGCGGCCTCGCCGAAGCCCCAATGGCGCTCGACCTGCCCGACGATCGCGGGCAGGCCGAGAAATACCGTCGGCCCGAGTATGCCGAGCAGCAGCATCACGACGACGAACCGAGCGCTTTCCTGTCGCGCTTCATCTTGTAAGTTCACTACGTTCATCCGGTGTCTCTCTCTCGCTGTCCGCTGCACGGACAGTCTCCTCATGGGATGCGCCGCGCGGCGGCCCGGCTCCGGACCGCCGCGCCGCTTACATCGGGAAGCCCATCGCCTTCAGGCCGCTGATCCATGCACGCTTCCAGCCGCCTTCGGCATCGGCGCCGTCGAACGCATGGAACGTGATCTTCGCGGCGACCCAGCGCATCGGCTCGGGCGGGATATAGGTCGGGCTCTGGTTCGCGATGTCGAGCTTGCGCTCGGGGCTGTCGCGATCGAACAGGATGTTCAGGCCCATGAACGCGCCGAACCGGCTCGCCGCGACGCCGAAGCCCGTATAGCCCGCGACGAACACGGCCTTGTCGCCGAGATAGCGCTTCGCGAACACCGAGCCGCGCGAGCAGTAGTCGATCGGGCCGCCCCACGCGTGCGAGAAGCGCACGTCGCTCAGCTGCGGGAAGGTCCGGTAGAACGCCTGTGCGAGCCGGTAGTAGGTTTCGCGCCTGCCGTCCTGGTGCGGGTCGGGGTCGCCGTCGAAGTGATAGCTCACCAGCCCGCCGAAGATGATGTTGTTGTTCTTTGTCAGGCGGAAATAGTTCAGCTGCGTGCGCGTGTCGTATATGCCCTGGCGGTTCTTCCAGCCGATCCGCGCGAGCTGCTCGTCGGTCAGCGGCTCGGTCGCGAGCACGTGGTCGCGCACCTGCATCACGCGGCGGTTGATGTCGGGAATCCCGACTTTCGCGGTGCCGCTGCCGAACATCACGCGCGGCGCGCGCACGCTGCCCTTCGGCGTCTTCACGTAGACGGTGCTGCCTTCGTCGGTCACGGTCATCAGCGGCGTGTGCTCGTACAGCTTCACGCCGAGCGACAGCGCCGCGCGCTTGAGCCCCCAAGCGAGCTTCGCCGGATGCACGATGCCGCTGCGATTGCGCGACCACAGCGCGCCCGCGAACAGCGGCGAGTTCAGCTGCTCGAGCGTTTCCTCGCGATCGAGCAGCACGACGTTGTGCCCGTATTCGCTGTGCAGGTCGTAATCGCCCTTCAGGTGCGCGAGATGCTCGGGATCGACCGCGACCGTCATCTCGCCGTTCCACTCGACGTCGGCGTCGATGTCGTAGCGCTTCAGCGTGTCCTCGAAGCCGTCGAGGTTGCGATGGCCGAATTCCTCGAGCTGCGCGATGTCGTTCGGAAACACGCGCACTGCGTTCGGCAGCCCGTGCATCACCGACGTCGAGATGATCCCGCCCGCGCGGCCCGACGCGCCATGCGCGACCTTGCCGGCCTCGATCAGCACCACGTTCAGGTGCGGCATCTGTTCCTTCGCCTGCACGGCCGACCACAGCCCGGTGAACCCGCCGCCGACGATCAGCAGGTCGGCCGTCACGTCGCCGACGAGTTCCGGCTCGGTCGCCGGCGCGGCCGGATTGTCGAGCCAGTACGGGAACAGCTTCGTGTTCGCGAGCGCCTGCTCGACGCTCAGGGCGACCGGTGCGCCGCGCGTCGCGTGCACCGGTGCGGTCGGTTTTGCTTCCTTGACTTCCATTTCCATGATTCCAGCCATGCCACGTGATCCCGGCCCTCTCGTCCCGCGCGTGCGGACGATCCAAAACGAAACCGCCGCCGGGTGCGCGTCACACGGACGACGACACCAGGGCGGCGGCTTCGGACATCACGACTTCTCGAGCAGCACGTAGAACTTCTTCGCGTCCTCGATCGTCTCCCAGCGCCCCGCGAAACCGGCCGGCAGCAGATAGCCCTGGCCCGGCGTGAATTCCTTGCGGTTGCCTTCGACGTCGGTCAGCGCGATCCGACCCTCGACGAGCCAGACGGCTTCGTCGGCCTCGGTCGCCGGAAACTCCACCGAGCCGACCTTGCCTTCCCACCAGCCGACGATGTAGTTGCCGCTCTTGCCTTCGGCCGCGCGCCAGTCGCTTTCGTCCATCCCGAAGTCGAGCTTCGTGAATTCGCCCACGCCTGCGCCCAGCGGCAGGATGTCCTTGATCAGTTTGGTCATCTGAATCTTTCGTCTCTCGATTGAAAAAAGCAGAGACAAAGTTACTCATTTACACTGCCCCGGTATGCCCCCCTCCGGGGGGGACAAGCCGCGTTTCGCGGCGGCCGCGCATCGAAACGGCGGGAGCCGGTGTTTCTCCCTAATGACGTTTTCCGTTGCGAGCGCTACAATCCGCGCGCTTTTTCGCAGGCCTTTTCCATCGGGGACCGCATGCTGCTCAACGTGAACCCCTTCCCCCGCGACACCGACCGCTTCAACGTGTCGTTCAAGGCGCTCGGCGAACTGATCGAAACGGTCGGCACGCCGCATTTCGTGCCGCGCCTCACGCAGCTGCTCAACGAAGTGGTGCCGCTCGACGTCGCGCATGTCGAACGCTCGCGCGTCGACGGCACGATGCCGACCGGCTATCGTTGCGAATGGATCGGCAGCAGCGGCATCGGCACCGAGACCGCGGAAATCTCCGACGTGATGACGCTCTACTACGAGCGCTTTCTCGACAGCGACCCGCTGTTCGCGGGCTTGCGCGGCAAGACCGGCACGATGCTCGTCGTGCGCGACATCGCGGCGATCCCGCCCGGCGAATTCCGCCAGCGCCTGTTCGACGACGTGCGGATCGGCCACGAATGCGTGCTCGCGCGCGGCACGCGCTATTCGCAGCACTCGATCGCGCTCGAACGCGGACGCGACCGGCCGCCGTTCACGCTCGCCGAGATGAACCGCTTTCGCAGCATCAGCGACGTGCTGTTTCCGCTGCTCGAACTGCATGCGTCGACGACCGCCGTGCGGCGCGTCGCGCATCCGACGCCCGACGTGCATCCGCTCGCGCAGTTCGACGCGCGTCTCGCCGCCGATGGCGTGAAGCTGTCGAAGCGCGAATACGAAACCTGCAAGCACCTGCTGTCCGGCAAGACCGTGCCCGAGACCGCCGCGATCCTCGGCGTGCGCGTCGCGTCGGCCGAGTCGTACGTGAAGCGCGCGTTCGCGAAGCTCGGCGTGCGCACCAAGCGCGAGCTCGCCGCGTGGGGCGCCGCCGCCGGCGAGCACGCGCCGCCGTCGTTCGCCGGCTGAGCGCGCCGCCGCGTCGATGCCGCCGCGTCGATGCGGCGGCGTCGCTTGCATCGAGCCCCGTCGATGTAAACGTTGCGACTTCAAGATCTTCGCGCGGGCGTTCTCCTCTACCATCGGCCGATCGTTTTTCATCAGAAAGAGGAGACGGCCCCATGCACCGCGAACTGAACCAGCCGCTGGGCGGCAACGAGATGCCGCGCTTCGGCGGCATCGCCACGATGATGCGCCTGCCGCAGGCCGACACGACCGACGGCCTCGACGTCTGCTTCGTCGGCGTGCCGCTCGATCTCGGCACGTCGAACCGCTCCGGCTCGCGCTTCGGCCCGCGCCAGATTCGCACCGAATCCGTGCTGCTGCGCCCGTACAACATGGCCACGCGCGCCGCGCCGTTCGATTCGCTGCAAGTCGCCGACATCGGCGACGTCGCGACCAATCCGTACGACCTGAAGGACTCGGTGCGCCGCATCGAGGAAGCGTACGACCGGATCGTCGCGAACGGCTGCCGGCCGATCACGCTCGGCGGCGACCACACGATCGCGTGGCCGATCCTGCGCGCGCTGCACCGCAAGTACGGCAAGGTCGCGGTGGTGCACGTCGACGCGCACGCGGACGTCAACGACACGATGTTCGGCGAGAAGATCGCGCACGGCACGCCGTTCCGCCGCGCGGTCGAGGACGGGCTGCTGCAATGCGACAAGGTCACGCAGATCGGCCTGCGCGGCACCGGCTATCACGCCGACGATTTCGACTGGTGTCGCGAGCAGGGCTTCACCGTCGTGCAGGCCGAGGAATGCTGGAACAAGTCGCTCGCGCCGCTGATGGCGCAGGTGCGCGAACGCGTCGGCGACACGCCCGTCTACCTGAGCTTCGACATCGACGGCCTCGATCCGTCGTTCGCGCCGGGCACCGGCACACCGGAAGTCGGCGGCCTGTCCGTGCAGCAGGGTCTCGAGATCGTGCGCGGGATGAAAGGCCTCAACATCGTCGGCGCGGACCTCGTCGAAGTCTCGCCGCCGTACGATCCGGCCGGCACCACCGCGCTCGTCGGCGCGAACCTCGCGTTCGAGATGCTCTGCGTGATGCCCGGCGTCAACTACCGCTAACCCGACCCGACCGACAGGATGACCGCCATGTCCACCGCTGAATTCTCCCCTTCCGCCGCGACGCTCGTGCTGCCCGCCGCGCGCATCGCCGGCCGGCCCGTGCGCACGCATTCGGACGAAGCCGGCGCGCCCGTCTGCAATGCCTCGACCGGCGAGACGATCGGCTGGCAGGAATTCGCGACCGCCGCGCATGTCGACGCCGCGGTGCGCGCCGCGCGCGACGCATTCGCCGGCTGGCGCGACACGCCGCCCGCCGAGCGCGGCCGGATCCTCGCGAAGATCGCCGCGCGCGTCGAAGCCGACAGCGAGCGCCTCGCCGCGCTGCAGATGCAGGTCAGCGGCAAGCCGCCGTTCGAAGCGCAAGCCGATGTCGGCGACGTCGCCGCGACGTTCGCGTACTACGCGAAGCTGTGCGAAGACCCGGCGACGTTCGCCGCCGAGCCGGTCGCGCTGCCGGCCGATACGTTCGCGGCCGAGCGCTTCCATGACGCGGTCGGCGTCGCCGCGCTGATCGTGCCGTGGAACTTCCCGATGGTCACGACCGCATGGAAGCTCGCGCCCGCGCTCGCGGCCGGCTGCGCGGTCGTGCTGAAGCCGTCCGAACTGACGTCGCCGACCGAGCATGCGCTGATCGACATCGTGATCGAAGCCGGCGTGCCGGCCGGCGTCGTCAACATCGTGAACGGCGGCGCCGAGGTCGGCGCCGCGCTGAGCGCGCATCCGCTGATCGACAAGATCTCGTTTACGGGCAGCACCGCCGCCGGCCGGAAGGTGATGCAGGTCGCGGCCGAGGACATGAAGCGCGTGACGCTCGAACTCGGCGGCAAGTCGTCGCTGATCGTGCGCGACGACGCCGATCTCGATCTCGCGGTGTCGCTTGCCGTCGCGGGCGCGTTCACGAACGCGGGCCAGATGTGCTCGGCGACCGCGCGCATCCTCGTGCACGACAGCGTCTATCGCAGCTTCATGGCCGCATTCGAGACGGCCGTGCGGGCCCTGGTCGTCGCGCCGCCCGCTGCGGAGCAGGTCGCGATGGGGCCGCTGATCTCGGCCGCGCAGCGCGCGCGCGTCGACGCGATGCTGAAGCAGGGCATCGAGGCGGGGGCGCGCATCGCGTTCAGCGGACGCGTCGCGGATGCGGGCGGCGCCGGCTTCTTCATGGCGCCTGTCGTGATCGCCGAACCGGCGGCCGACAACCTGCTGTGGACCGACGAAGTGTTCGGCCCCGTTGCCTGCGTGAAGTCGTTCCGCACCGACGACGAGGCGATCGCGATCGCGAACGATACGCGTTACGGGCTCGTCGCGACGGTCGTCACGCGCGATGCGGCGGTCGCGAGGCAGTTCCAGTCGCGCGTGCGGGCGGGGCTGGTGTGGATCAATGCGCCGCAGCTCATCTACCCGCACGTCTGCTGGGGCGGGTTCGGGTTGAGCGGGATCGGGCGCGAGCTCGGCATCGCGGGGTTGCGCAGCTATCAGGAGCTGCGGCACGCGATGCGGGCGATCGACTGATCGGCGCGGTTTTTGAAGTCGTGGGCGACATTCCGGCGGGGGCCGGGGTGTCGCTTTTTTTCAGGTTTTCGGGAGCTTTCCGCGTCCCGTTTTTTATCGCTCCGTGCCCATCAAGCGCCTACGCGATGTCCGCGCTCGACATCGCATCGCGTTCCGCCTTCAGCAACTCGATGAAACGCGCGACGACACGATCGGGCGGCCTGCCGTCCGGCTGGACGAGCACGGTCTCGATGCGCAGACGCGGCCGAAAAGGCCGCAGCACGACCGGCAGGCCGCGCAGTTTGCCGGCCGCCAGCGGATCGACGATCGCGAGCCCCAACCCTTCCGCCACCAGACCGCACCGCGCGGCCGTGTACTGCGCCATCAGCACAAAATGCGCATCGACGCCGGCCCGCACGAACGCGTCTTCGATCGCCTGCTGAAATGCGCCCGGCGCCCCCGCGATCTGCGGAACGCCCGCAAGATCGGATACGCCGATCGCGCGCTTGCGCGCCAGCGGATGCCGTCGCGGCACCGCGCACACCGCATCGACGGCAAGAAACGATTCGCTTCGCACGCCCGCATAACCGGCACGCGGCCGCACGAGGCCGACATCGCACTGCGCGGTCGATGCCCACGACCAGATCGTGTCCGGCCCCGGCACGTAAAGCGACACGCGCACGCCGGGACTGGCCGCGTTCAACTGCCGGATCGCGCGCGGCACGAGCGTCGTCGCGAGCGACGGCTGGCACGCGATGCGCAGCGAACCCGTGCCGCGTTCGCGTATCTGGCGGGCCGCGTGTCGCAGCTGATCGAGTCCCGCATACGTGCGCTCCACTTCGCGCGCGAACGCTTCTCCTTCGACGGTCGGCAGCGCGCTGCCGTGCCCGCGCACGAACAACGCGAAGCCGAGTTCCGCTTCGAGCTGCGCGATCGCGCGGCTGACATGCGGCTGGCCGATGCCGAGCGCTTCCGCCGCTCTCGTCATGCCGCCATGACGCATCACCGCACGAAAAAGATCGATGTGGGCCGGATTGAGCATGCCTGATCTGCATGGAAAGAAGCAATTCCGGCATTTGACGACATGGACGACGCTGTCGTCAAATGGCTTCGACACACCGCGTAAAAGGAGACGCCGATGATTCAAGCCGCCCTGCTGTCGATCCTGACCATCGTCGCCGGCGTCAGCCTGATGACGCAGCAGGTGCTCAATGCAAACCTGCGCGGCGCACTGAATTCGGCCGCGTGGTCGGGCTTCGCGAGTTACGCGCTCGGGCTCGCCTGCATGGCCGTGCTCGCGCTCGTGCTGCGCGAGCCGCTGCCGTCGTCCGCGCTCGCGGCGCGCACCCCGTGGTGGGCGTTCAGCGGCGGCCTGTTTGGCGCGATCTTCATCGCGCTCGCCATTTTCACGATCCCGAAGCTGGGCGCGGCGACCTTTCTCGTGCTGGTCGTGACGGGCCAGATGCTCGCGTCGATGACGATCGATCACTTCGGCTGGTTCGGCCTGGTGCAGCGGCCGGTCGATGTGTCGCGCCTGGTGGGAATAGCCCTGCTGATCGGCGGCTGCGTTCTGATTCGCAGATAAACGACCGGCTCGTGCGCCGCCTTGACGTTCGAATCGGCCGGCATGGAACATCGATATATCCCATAGAATATATCGACACTCGCACCACCGGAGACGCATCATGAATCGCCCCCTGCAGCGCGCCGCACGCGAACACACGCCGACGCACCGGATCCGCGCGCTGAAGCCGCCGCCGAACGACGCGCGCGCGCAGCAGGTCACGCGCGTCGTCGACGCGTTCAGACGGCTTCGCGGCAGCCTCGCCCGCTTCATCCGGATGTTCGAGGCGGGACGCGAAACGGCGCTGCCCGACGACGCGCTGTCCGCGATGAGCTTGCGCGAACTGCTGGCGACGCTCGAAGAAGCCGCGCGGGCCACGCGCTTCCCGCATTTGCGCGATCTCGAACAGGCAATCGCACAGGCGCGCGGGCTCGAACGCACGCGCGACGACGTGTTCTCCGATTCCTTCAGCAACGACCCGGCTGCGATGCAAGCCGCGATCGTTGCGCTGGAGCGCGCCGACGTGCGCTTCGTCGCACTGTGTGTCGAATCCGTGATGGCGCGCCACGCTGCGGCGCCGGCCTGATCTGCCGGTTCCTCCACATTTCCCCGAATTCCGCTCGTTATATTCCTTGGTATATTACGAGCCTCTTTCGCGCATCCGTCTCCGGCACGCCAGCGCCGGACAGAGGTCAACATGCACGCTCCGCCCTTTCGACTGGCCCGCACCGCGGGCATTGCGTCGGCCGGCGACACCGCGTCGTCGGGCGGCGGCCGCATCGACGCATGCTGCGCGCCGTCCCGCGCGCAGCGCGCCGAGACGAAGCGCCGCGCGCGGCTGTCCGAGCTCGATGCGACCCTGCACTGCTCGATCATCGGCACCTGCCTGACCACGCATGAACTGCGCAAGCTCGTGCCGAAATTCACCGATCTCGACCGCCAGCGCGCAACCGACCTCGAAATCCACCACGCAGCCGTCGAACTCGCGATCGAAGGAGCGGCCGGCGCCAAGGCGCTGCACAAGGCACTCGACGAGCGCTACGCCGGCGCGGTCCGCACGTTCGACAGCGCGCCGGACGATGACGCACTGCTCGCGCTATGGAAGGACGCGCTCAAGCGCGGCGACATTCCGCCCGCGTACTGGGCGTTGATGACGCATCCGCGCGCGACGGCCAGCGTGCGCCAGTCGGCATTCGGCGATCTGCACATGCTGTCGCATCTGGTCGGCGCGGCCAATCGCGCGGATATCCGGCGGCTGGTCGCGCTCGAAGAGGACAACGCGGCACTGCACGCGAAGCTCGACCGGCAGCAGGCCCGCCTGCAGGAAATCAGCCAGCAGCGCGACGCGGCGCTCGATGCGCTGGACGCCTGCCGTGCGCGTCAGGATGCGCAGCCGGCAGCAGACGAAAGCCGTCTGCGCGACGAAGTCCGCGAGCTGCGCGAAGCATTGGCGCTGCGCGACGAGCGGCTTGCGCTGCACACGAGCCGTCGCGAGGCCGCCGAGCAGCGGATCGCCGCGGAACAGGCGAGCGCCCGCGCGATGCGCGCACGGCTCGACGAATTGATGACGATGGTGAAAACGCTGCGCGCCGAAGCGAGCGCGCTGGAACGTGCGGTGCAGATATCGAGCGACGATCCGTCCGAACGCGCGGCCGATTCGTTGTCGATGCTGCGCGGCAAGCGCGTCGTCTACGTCGGCGGGCGCCCGGGTTCGAACCGCGCGATCCGCCGGATCGTCGAGACGTCGGGCGGCGAAATGACCGTGCACGACGGCGGCATCGAGGACCGCAAGGGCCTGCTCGCCGCGGCGCTGCCGGGTGCGAACCTGGTCGTGTTCCCGGTCGACTGCATCGATCACGATTCGATGAACCAGCTGAAGCGCATCTGCGAGCGCAGCCACGTGGCGTACTACCCGCTGCGGACTGCGAGCGTCGCGAGTTTCGTCGAACTGATCGGCCGGCTCGACGCGCACGCGCAGGAAGCGACGCTTCCCGATTCGTCGGCGGGCGACGCTTCGCGATTCTGTCTGCGGCATGGATAGCGGGAGCGTCCCGCCGACGGCCGAAGGCGATTCAAGCGCGCGACTGCGGCGTGCTCAGCGGCGCACCATTTTCGTCAGCGCGGCGATGTCGTCCGCACAGGTCTCGTAGGCGCGCGCCTCGATCCCGCGATAGAGCCGGATGATTTCCTCGCCGACCGGCGTCAGCACGCTACCGCCGCCGCTCTGTCCGCCGTGCTCGGAGACTGTCGCGGGCGACTTGAGCGAGCGGTTCAGCTCGTCCATCAACAGCCACGCGCGCCGGTACGACATCTTCAGGCTGCGGGCCGCCGCCGAAATCGATCCATGCTCGCGCACGGCCTCGAGCAGCGCGACCTTGCCCGGCCCGAGCGCGATCGTGTCGGCCTGCTGGATGCGCATCCTGAAACGTACCTGTGGCTTGGGGGATGCCGAAGTCTTCATGTTGTCCGCCGGTTGAACCATGCGCGCAAGCATACACGATGGATCGCACGGCGACGCGGACCGCTCAGATCTCGAGCACGCGCGCGACGACGCCCGCGAGACGCTTCACATGACGCGGCGCCGGCAGGATATCGGCAGCGGACACGAGGATCGGCGCACCGTCGTCGATCGACAGCGGCTCGTCGCCGCGCGCGAACGCGACCAGCACGCGCTCGCCGATCGGCGTATTGAACAGCTCGTGCCAGGAAAACGTCACCGCGTAGCCGTCGTGCGCATGCGCGATGAAGACCGTGCGCTTGAAATCGCCGACCTGCGCACCGAGCAGGCCGGCCGCGTCGATCAGGTCCTTCAGCCGCGCGCCGCGATAGCGATCGACGCTGCGGATGAAGCGATTCGTCGTGAAGCAGCGCAGATCGAACGGCTCGGCCGTCACGTGCGCATAGCGGCGCAGATCGTCGAGCGTCACCGTCAGCGGCCGCGCGAATGCGCCCGTCAGTGCGATCGAACCGACCGCCGCGTCCTGTGACGGCTGCGCCGCCGTACCCGCAATGTCCATGCTTCCTCCGGGGCCGGCCCCATGCCGGCGCATCGATATATCGGCGAATATATTACGCTGCACCGCGGCCGGCCGCGCGATCGGCATCGGGTATGAACGGCATACCGGATCGTTTATGGCCCTAGACGAGCAGATCCTCGTAGAACGCGCCGAACGGTCGCGTCGGGTGGGCGATCTGGATCTCGAGGATCCACAGGCCGGCAGCGGGCGCCGCATCGAAGTCGCCGAGGTTGCCGGCCTTGTAGATCGCATGCGGGAAGTCGCTGACGCGATGACCCTTGATGTCGAGGTTCAGCCGGAAGCCGTGCGCCTCGGCACGCTGCGCCGCGAAATCGTACAGCGCGATGCCGCCGCAACCGGTGGTTCGCCAGTGCTGCTCGACTTCGCCGTAGATCGTGCGCGCAGCGTCCGCGCAGGCGCGCATGTCCGCATCGTCGCCGCATACGAAGGTCGCGCCCGCATCGCCTTCGTGCTGCGTCCATACCGCGCCGAGGTCGATGAAGAAGATATCGTTGTCGGCCAGCACCGGATCCCTCGCCGAACGCTCCTTGAAGGTTCGCAGCGTGTTTTCGCCGAAACGGACGATGACCGGATGCCAGATGCGGTCCATCCCGAGATCGTCGAGGATGCGCCGCCCGAGCGCATTGGCCTCCGATTCGCGCATGCCGGGCCGGATAGCGGCCGCGATCATGTCGACGGCCTTCCAGGTCATGGTCCTCGCGTGCCGCATCGCGTCGAGCGAAAACGCCGCGCCGACGGCTTCCTTGACTGCTGTATTCATCGTGGTGCCCTCCGGGTTCGGCGCTCAGAACTTGTGACGCAGGCCGATGCGCGTGACGAATTGCGTATTCGCACCCGCATTGCCGATGAACGACGCCGACGAGCCGATCTCGGCCTGCACCGGCACCACGCGACCGTTGACCGTGTTGCTGCCCGACGCCTTCTGGTACGCCGCACTCACGTACACGTCGGTGCGTTTCGACAGCGCATAGTCGACGGCGGCGTTGACCTGGTGCCACTTGCCTTCGAAGCGGTCGTCGAGCTTCGAGAACGTATAGCCGAGCCCGGCGCTCAGTGCCGGCGTGAACGCGTAGCGGCCGCCGATTTCGTAGTTGTTCAGCTTCGACGCCTCGCCCGACAGCGGCTCGAACTTCGTGTGCGTCCAGTTCGCCCACACGAGCGCGGCCGCGATCGCATAACGCGCGCCGATGCCGAAGGTTTCGAGGTCGCGCAGCCCGAGCGTATTGACGTTCGCGATGCTCACGCCGAACGCGGGCGTCGCGCCACCCGGGAAGCGGATGTTCGTGTAAGCAGCACCGATGCCGAACGGGCCTTGCGCATAGTTCGCGCCGAAGCTGTACGCGCTCGACGCGCCCTGCGTGGTCGTGCCGCCCGACGACGTCGTCGGCGCGCCGGCGAACTGCGTCGAATTCGAAAAGCCGTACATCGCGCCGAACGTGAGGCCCGCGAAGTTCGCGCTCTGGAACTTCACCGCGTTGTTGATGCGGCTGGACGTCAGCTGGTCGAGGTCGTTGATGTGATACGCGTAGTTGCCGGCCGGCGTCTGGCTGCCCATCGTGTAGTTGCCGCCGATGTAGTCGGTCGAAAACGAGTACTGGCGACCGAACGTCAGCGAGCCGACGCCGTTCTTCGACAGGCCGACGAACGCCTGGCGGCCGAACAGCGCACCGCCCTGGCCGAGCGTGCCGTCGCCGCTGCTGAAACCGCTTTCCAGCACGAACAGCGCCTTCAGCCCGCCGCCGAGATCCTCGGTGCCGCGGATGCCCCAGCGGCTGCCCGACGCGACGCCGTCGCCATACTTGACGAGCTTGCCGTGCCCGGTCGAGGTCGCGACCTTGTTCGCGTACGTGACGCCCGCGTCGATCAGCCCGTACAGCGTGACGCTGCTCTGCGCGTGCGCGCTCGCGCCGAACATCCCGAGTGTGGCCGCGGCCACGATGGTCTTCTTCATGCTCTTCCTTTTCATGGGCGCGCGCGACTCCGTCGCAGCGGAGCGCGCGGCGTGTTGACGAAAAACCGTTTGACGTACCGATGCAAGCGCGCCGCATGGTCGGGACGCGCCCGCGCCTCATGCGCGCGGGCACGATGCTCCGTTCCGATGCCGGGGTGTGCTTGCCGAAGCGGCATGCCGCGGGGGCGGCCGCTCGTATTGCAGCGCCGACCCGCGTGCGCGCGGGTGCACGCGTGCGTGTCGGCGCGTTGCTCCGGCGATGCAGGTCAGAGAATCGCGTCTTCCGGCTTTCGCGGAGCAGTGGACGGCGCGACACCTGACGGCGTCGCGGCCTTCGATATATTTGTCGAAATATAACGAGTTGTCATCGGACGGTAAACATTTATTCGGGTGTTTGTCGTCTTTCGTCCACACGCGCTCAACGGAGGTCGCGGCTATCGGTCCCGCGCGGCACGCACATGGCCGCGCATCCGGCCTTTCTCGAGCGGTGCGCGTCGGCGATCGCGGCGGCGGGAATCGGCTCGAACGCGAAATCTGCACGCTCACGCACCCCGACATCCGCAATCTCGATCGCATCGCCACGGGTGAATAATCAGTTTTTCGAAGTCTTATAAAGACGATGGCGAACCGGCTGATAACGCACACGTCGACAACCGTATCTCGTTCTGCTATCGATCGATTCAAAATCACTTCGCAGAATGAAAGGTCACGCCGTTTTCATGCTGCGATTCGACTGCAGCTCATCGACGTGAATTGCCCGACCATTCAGTTCGCAGGTCAAATCTATTTATAAATTTCCGGAATGACGACTCGCACCCTGATCACCAATCGGTTCTCAAGGTAGACGGATCCGATCGATTGCTCTATACTCGGCTCACTTCATCACCCAGAGTACGACTCGTGCATAACGGCGATGCAAGCCCGCATTTAGTTGCGGGCGCAACCGTTATGCCACATCAAAAGGGGCCGTCGGCCCCAGCGGATGAGCCCTGGCCCGTCCGCGTCCTTGCCGCTGCTTCATATGGCGGCGCCCGCCCGAGCGCGCAAATCGCGTGGTAATTGCGCTGCCGGGCCGAACATGACAATCAGGCGAACGCATCGACGCGTTCATACGACTTTCCGTCGCGCATCGCTGCGCGTCGGCAAGGACTGTTTCCGTCAGTTCAATCGCGGCCATGCCGGGATCACGAACTTCCATCGCGGCGTGTGCCAGCATGCGTACCGCACCGAGATCGAGGAGGCGTATCTTCATGACTCGACGCACTGTCCGACTGTTGGGCAGCCTGATAGCCGCCGTCGTCGTCGCCTGGGCGCTGGCGCGCGGCATAGGCGCAGAGACGTTCCGCCAGCGCGCGGACGACCTGACGTACTACGCGGGCCGGCACATGCTGCTGGTCGGCTATTCGATGGTGCTCGCGATCGTCGTCGGCGTGCCGGCCGGCGTGCTGCTGAGCCGACCGCGGTTCCAGCGCCAGGCCGAGCGCTTCATGCAGGTCTTCAACATCGGCAATACGATTCCTTCGCTCGCGGTGCTCGCGATCGCGCTCGGCATCTTCGGCATCGGCGACGTGCCCGCGATCGTCGCGCTGTTCCTCGCCTCGCTGCTGCCGATCACGCGCAACACCTACGAGGGCGTGAAGAACGTGCCCGCCGCACTGCGCGAGGCCGCCAAAGGCATCGGCATGACGGGCTGGCAATCGCTGCTGCGCGTGGAGCTGCCCAATGCGCTGCCCATCATCGTCGGCGGCGTGCGCACCGCGCTCGCGATCAACGTCGGCACCGCACCGCTCGCCTATCTGATCGGCGCCGACAGCCTCGGTTCGCTGATCTTCCCCGGCATCTATCTCGACAACCAGCCGCTGCTGCTGCTCGGCGCGTCGCTCACCGCCGCGCTCGCGCTCGCGCTGGACGGCGTCGTCGCCGCGGCAAGCCGTCACTGGCTCGCTCGCCATGGAGGTGCGGCATGACGCGTCGTGTTGCAATCCGGGCCATCGCGCGCCTCGTCGCGGCCGGCGCGCTGTGCGTGGCGGCAAGCACGTCGGCATTCGCCGCGAAGCTCGTGCTGGGCGCGAAGAACTTCACCGAGCAGTACGTGCTCGCGGAAGTCACCGCGCAATACCTGCGTTCGCGAGGCTATGACGTCGAGGTCAAGTCCGGCCTCGGCAGCACGCTCGCACGCAGCGCGCTGGAGAACGGCCAGTTCGACCTGATGTGGGACTACACGGGCACCGCGGCGCTCGTCTACAACAAGATCCAGGACAAGCTGTCGCCCGACGAGATGTACCGGCGCGTGAAGGCGCTCGACGTGCCGCGCGGGCTCGTCTGGCTCCGCGCGTCGCCGCTCAACGACACCTATGCGCTCGGCCTGCCGAGCAAGGTCGTCGAGGCCACCGGCATCCGGACGATCTCGCAGCTCGCCGCGCATCTGAAGACCGATCCCGCCGCGAAGCGCTACGTGTTCGGCATGGACGCGGAATTCGCGAACCGCCCCGACGGCCTGAAGCCGCTGCTCGAAACCTACGACATGCACTTCAGCCGCGCGCAGATGAAGCAGATGGATCCGGGGCTCGTCTATACAGCGCTGCACAACAACCAGCTGACGATCGGCCTCGTCTACACGACCGATGGCCGCGTGAAGGGGTTCGGCATCGTGCCGCTCGAAGACGACAAGCACTACTTCCCGCCGTACAACGCGACGCCGGTGGTGCGCAAGGACACGCTCGAACGCAACCCGAAACTCGCGGCGCAGCTCGATGCGCTGTCGGCAGTGCTCGACAACGACGTGATGCAGGCGATGAACAAGGCGGTCGATCTCGACGGCAAGTCGCCGCGCGAAGTCGCCGACGAGTTCCTGCGCACGCACCCGCTACCTTGAAGGAGGCTTGATGACTCTGTCCGCCTATCTCGCTTCGAGCTGGCCCGAGCTGCTGCAACTCACGCTGCAGCACATCTGGCTCGTCGGCATCGCCGTGGGCTGCGCGATCGTCGCGGGCGTGCCGCTCGGCATCCTGATCAATCGCCACGAATGGCTCGCCGGCCCGCTGCTCGGTCTCGCCACCATCGTGCTCACGCTGCCGTCGATCGCGCTGTTCGGCCTGATGATCCCGTTCTTCTCGCGCTTCGGCCAGGGCATCGGCGCGGCGCCCGCGATCACCGCGGTGTTCCTCTACTCGCTGCTGCCGATCATGCGCAACACCTATCTCGCGCTGCGCAACGTCGAGCCCGGGATCCGGGAAGCCGGCACCGGCATCGGCATGACCTCGTGGCAGCGGCTGCGCCTCGTCGATCTGCCGCTCGCGGTGCCGGTGATTCTCGCCGGCGTGCGCACCGCGGTCGTGATGAACATCGGCGTGATGACGATCGCCGCCGTGATCGGCGCGGGCGGCCTCGGCACGCTGATCCTGCGCGCGATCGGCCAGAGCAGCATGATGAAGCTGCTGGTGGGCGCCGTGCTCGTGAGCGTGCTCGCGATTGTCGCCGACCTGCTGCTGCAGATGCTGCAGCGTGCATTGACACCGAAGGGAGTGCAGAAGACATGATCGAACTCGACAAACTGACCAAGACCTTCACCGGAAAGGACGGCCAGGCCGTGCGCGCCGTCGACGCCGTGAGCCTGTCGGTGGCCGAGGGCGAAATCTGCGTATTCCTCGGCCCGTCGGGCTGCGGCAAGACCACCACGCTCAAGATGATCAACCGGCTCATCGAACCCACGTCGGGTCGCGCGCTGATCAACGGCGAGGATACCGCGCAGCTGAACGAAGTCGACCTGCGACGCCATATCGGCTACGTGATCCAGCAGATCGGCCTGTTCCCGAACATGACGATCGAAGAGAACATCACCGTCGTGCCGCGCCTGCTGGGCTGGGACAAGAAGCGCTGCGCGGAACGCGCGCAGGAGCTGATGTCGATGGTCGCGCTCGATCCGAAGCAGTATCTGAAGCGCTATCCGCGCGAGCTGTCGGGCGGCCAGCAGCAGCGCATCGGCGTGATTCGCGCGCTGGCGGCCGACCCGCCCGTGCTGCTGATGGACGAGCCGTTCGGCGCGGTCGACCCGATCAATCGCGAGTCGATCCAGAACGAGTTCTTCCAGATGCAGCGGCAGCTGAAGAAGACCGTGATCATGGTGAGCCACGACATCGACGAGGCGATCAAGCTCGGCGACCGCATCGCCGTGTTCCGGCGCGGCCAGCTCGTCCAGTACGATCATCCCGATACGCTGCTCGCACGGCCGCGCGACGAATTCGTCGCGCAGTTCGTGGGCCAGGACAGCACGCTCAAGCGCCTGCTGCTCGTGAAGGCCGGCGATGCCGCCACGCAGCCCGAAACAGCGCGCATGGACACGCCGCTCGCGCACGCCTTCACGGTGATGGACGACACGGACTGCCGCTACCTGAGCGTGCTCGACGACGCCGGCCGCGCACTCGGCTACGTGACGCGCCGCGCGGCGCGCGCGGCCGACGGCGTGTGCGGCGATCGCATCACGCCGTTCGCGGCCAGCGTATCGATGGACGACAACCTGCGCATCGTGCTGTCGAAGATGTACCAGTACAGCGCGTCGTGGATGCCGGTGCTCGATGCCGACGGCGTATGGATTGGCGAGGTCACGCAGGATTCGATCGCCGCGTACCTGAGCTCGGGCCGTTCGCGCCGGCAGACGGGCCAGCCGCCCGGCGAGCCGAGCGCGTTCCCGACGGCCGCGGCACACTGACCGTTCGCGCAGGCCGCGCGCCATCCGCGTGTGGCTCTCCGCTGCTCAAAGCACCTTGACCATGAACACGCGCGACGCGCCCGCCGGCTCGCACGGCACTTCCCCGAAGACCTCGTAGCCCTGCTTGCGGTAGAAGCCCGGCGCCTGGAACGAGATCGTGTAGAGCACCGCGCGACTGCAGCCGCGCCGCTTCGCCTCGGCTTCGGCCGTCTGCAGCAGACGGCTGCCGACTCCGCCGCCGCGCAGCGAATCGGGCAGATAGAACAGGTCGATGAAGAACAGTCCGAGCGACGTGCGGCCGGTCAGGCCGCCGAGCACTTCGCCGCTCGCCGGATCGGTCACGTAGACGTCGAGCGCCGCGGTATCGGCGCGCCCCGTCACCGCGTCGTTGAATTCGCCGAGCTTCCGGCTGATGAAGTCGCGCGCGGCGGGCTGCGCGGTGTCGGCAAGCTGAAAGGAAATGTCGGGAGAAGCGGTCATGGGCGGGCGCATGCGTGAACGGGATGACCGGGGCACGCGTGCCCCGGCGCGATTCGTCCGACTATAGCGTGAAGCGCAAGCAGCGGCCACCCTGCTCACGCCACCGCGAACGCCGCCTTCATGTCGGCCATGCGACGCCGCTCGCGCGCGATCATCATCTGGTTCACGACGATCACGCCGATCGTCACCGCCGTGATGAACAGCGTCGCCAGCGCGTTCATCTCCGGGTTCAGCCCCAGCCGCACGCGCGAGAACACCACCAGCGGCAGCGTCGTCGAGCCCGGCCCCGACAGGAACGCCGACAGCACCAGGTCGTCGATCGACAGCGTGAACGACAGCAGCCACCCCGACAGCAGCGCCTGCGAGATCAGCGGCAGCGTCACCACGAAGAACACCTTCAGCGGCGTCGCGCCGAGATCGAGCGCCGCTTCCTCCAGCGACTTGTTCATCTCCTTCACGCGCGACTGCACGATGATCGCCACGTACGACACGCACAGCATCACGTGGCCGATCCAGATCGTCACCATCCCGCGCCCCTTCGGCCAGCCGAACATCTGCTCCAGCGCGACGAACAGCAGCAGCAGCGAGATCCCCTGGATCACCTCCGGAATCACCAGCGGCGCGTTGATCATCCCCGTGTACAGCGTGAAGCCCTTGAAGCGTCCGAAGCGCGCCAGCACGAAACCCGCCCACGTGCCGATCACGACCGAGGCGGTCGCCGTCAGCAGGCCGATCTTCAGCGACAGCCACGCGGCGCTCAGCAGCTCGTCGTCCTGCCACAGCGCCGCGTACCACTTCAGCGAGAAGCCCGACCACACCGTCACCAGCTTCGACTCGTTGAACGAGTACACGACCAGGCTGATGATCGGGATGTACAGGAACAGGAACCCGAAGGCGAGAACGCCCGTCGACAGCGGTTTGCTCGGCTTGATCATTTCGCGTCCTCCAGTTCCTTGACCTGGTAGTACTGGAACAGCGCCATCGGCACCAGCAGCAGCACCACCATCGCGACCGTCACGGCCGACGCCATCGGCCAGTCCATGTTGTTGAAGAATTCATCCCACATCACGCGCCCGATCATCAGCGTGTCCGCGCCGCCCAGCAGCTCCGGAATCACGTACTCGCCGACCGCCGGAATGAACACCAGCAGGCTGCCCGCGATGATCCCGTTCTTCGACAGCGGCAGCGTGATGCGCGTGAACGCGACCCACGGCTTCGCGCCGAGGTCGTACGCGGCCTCCAGCAGCGTGAGGTCCATCTTCACGAGGTGCGCGTACAGCGGCATCACCATGAACGGCAGGTACGAATAGACCATCCCGATGTAGACGCCCGCATCGCTGTGATAGAGCCGCAGCGGCGTGTGGATGATGCCCAGCGCGATCAGCGCATGGTTCAGCAGGCCGTCGTCCTTCAGGATGCCGATCCATGCGTACACGCGGATCAGGAACGAGGTCCAGAACGGCAGCATCACGGCCATCATCAGCACGTTGCGCGTGCCCGGCTCCGAGCGCGCGATGTAGTACGCCATCGGATAGCCGATCAGCAGGCACAGCACCGTCGACACGGCGGCCATCTTCAGCGAGCTGAGGTAGGTCGCGACGTACAGGTCGTCCTGCAGCAGGAACGCGTAGTGCGACAGCTGCAGCGCGAAGTGCACGACGCCGTCCTTGATCTCGACGAGCGACGTGTACGGCGGGATGCCCATCACCTGGTCGGCGAAGCTGATCTTCAGCACCAGCACGAACGGCAGCGCGAAGAAGATCGCGAGCCACAGGAACGGCACGCCGATCACCACGCTGCGGCCCGACGGCAGCAAGCGCGACAGCCGCGGGAAGCGATTGCCGCGCGCGGCAGTCGAGGCCGCGGTCGCGGCGGCGGCGCCGGACGACACCGGCGCGGACGAGGGGGAAGCGGAAGTTCTCATCGCGTGGTCCTCACTGCGTCAGCACGACGCCGCTGGACGGCGACCACGACACGAACACGTCGTCGTTCCATGCGGGCGCGCCGTCGTGCAGCAGGTGCGAGCTCGACAGGTTCGACACGACCGTCTTGCCGCTCGGCAGCCGCACGTGGTAGAGCGAGTACGCGCCCATGTAGGCGATGTCGGTGACGACGCCGCGCGCCCAGTTGTGCGGCGAGGCCGGCTTCTCGCGTGACACGTGCACGCGCTCCGGGCGCACCGAGATGCCGACCGGCATGCCGAGCGGGCCGGTGATGCCGTGGCTCACGTGCATGCGCGCCTCGAGGTCGTCGCTCTCGACGAAGATGTGGTCGGGCTCGTCTTCGACCACGCGCCCCTCGAACAGGTTGGTCGAGCCGATGAACTCGGCCGAGAAGCGGCTGTTCGGGAATTCGTACACTTCGCCCGGCGCGCCGATCTGCACGATCTTGCCCTCGCTCATCACCGCGAGGCGGCTGGCCATCGTCATCGCCTCTTCCTGGTCGTGCGTGACCATCACGCAGGTGACGTCGACCTTCTCGATGATGTTGACGAGTTCGAGCTGGGTCTTCTGGCGGATCTTCTTGTCGAGCGCGGACATCGGCTCGTCGAGCAGCAGCAGCTTCGGGCGCTTGACCAGCGAGCGCGCGAGCGCGACGCGCTGCTGCTGGCCGCCGGACAGCTGGTGCGGCTTGCGCTGCGCGTACTTGCTCATCTGCACGAGCGCGAGCGCGTCGGCCACGCGCTCCCTGATCTCGTTCTTCGGCGTGCCTTCCTGCTTCAGGCCGAACGCGACGTTCGACTCGACCGTCATGTGCGGGAACAGCGCGTACGACTGGAACATCATGTTCACCGGGCGGCGGTACGGCGGCAGCGACGCGAGGTCCTCGCCGTCGACGTAGATCTTGCCGGAGGTGGCCGTCTCCAGCCCGGCGAGCATGCGCAGCAGCGTCGACTTGCCGCAGCCCGAGCTGCCGAGCAGCGCGAACAGCTCGTTCTTCGCGATCGTCAGGTTCACGTTGTCGACGGCCGTGCTGTCGCCGAATTTCTTCACGACGTTTTCGATGCGCACGAAGGCGTCGGCCGGCTTGACGAGGGGCATTTCGCGACGTGCTGCATCAGGGGTACTGAATGAATCCCGTTTCATGATGGTCCGTGGTAAGCGAGTAATCGGGGCAGGCGAATCCGTGGCGCGGCCGGACATGCGGTCGCGCGGTATGAACGGAGAGGGATCGAGCGACTCCTCGTCCGGAACGCATGACGCAGGAAGGCAGGTGTCGGGGGTGAGGCGCGGCGCTCAGCCGCGACCGAAGGCGGCGGGCGCGACGAATGGCGTCGCGATGCGGCCGGCATGCCGCATCGGGCCACCGGCCAGGTTCGCCACAGCGGCTGTCAGGTGGGTTTCATCGGTTTTCATCGGGCTTTCCGCACGTATCTGTCGTCTCCAGTGCGAATTTTTAAACCCGTCAAAAACTTTTTGGATCGCGAATTTCGGTTCCTGACATTGAGCGGAATCGATGTTTGCGCGCGCGGGAAAACGGGGGCATGACGCAACTCGCGCGGGCGCGAAACGACATCACCCTGCGTTCAGTTCCTTCCAGCGACGATAGACCTCGATCGCACCGGCGTGCTTCTGCTGCACCATCGGCAGGCGGCGCTCGCCGATCGGCTTCGCATATTCGGCATAGAACGTATCGAGCTCGAAGTACTTGCGGTCGTCGCGATAGAACGGCGCGTAATCCTCGCGTGTCGTGACGTAGACGACCCGCTTCGGGCTGCAGTAGTACAGCGAGCCGAGACACATCGGGCACGGGCTCGCGAGTATGTAGATCTCGCAGTCGGTCAGGTGCTCGGTGCCGAGCCTGCGGCACGCGTCGCGCACCGCGAGGATCTCGGCGTGCGCGGTCGGGTCGCGGGTCTGCGCGACGAGGTTCGGGCTCTCGGCGACGATCTCGCCGTCGCGGACGATCACCGTCGCGAACGGACGTCCGCCCTCCTCCACGTTCTTCATCGCGAGATCGATCGTACGTTTCACAAAATCCATCACATCGTCCTCTTGAAACGGCATGGCAGGGAACGTGCGCCACCCGGCGGCCGGCGCACACACGACGCGACAAGGCCGGCGCGCGCGACGAACGGGCGTCGCGGCCGCCGCTGCTTGCGAAGTCGACGAGGGCAGGTTACGCCGGACGCCCGATACGGTAAAAGACCGATTCGTGATCGCCCGGATAGGCAGGACTTATAGATGCCGACAGGCGGTGGCGCGATATCGGCGTGCGGAAGACGATGAAAACGCGTCGACGCAGGATGCGTCGACGACGGGAAGCCGGCACGGGCACGCGGCCGGGCGTACGACGAACGCACACCCGCACGAGGCACGGCAGCAGCGAAAACTGCGCGTCAGTTGTACCCGAGAATCGCGACCGACGCTACATCCGGCCGGTCGCTCGTGCTGCCGACGAGCGACATCATCGGTTCCTGCAGCACGGCCTGGTACGACGTCACGCGTGCGTCGTCGGGCGTGCCCGCATCGTCCGGCAGCGGTTCGTCGAATGCGTCGAAGCCGCTGAAAAATTCGGGTTGCGTCTGCGAAAAAGTCATCTCCACTCCTTGATCGGTTATCGGTTTTCTAGCTTGCCTGTTTCAGCGCGGCCGCGGGCACCGCCCCGCCATCGTGTGCGGCTTCCGCATGCGCGAGCCGCGCGCGCGTGCGCCGCGTGATGTGGATCACCGCGAACACGACCGGCGCGATCAGCAGTCCTTCCGCGAGTTCGGGATCGATCGGCAGGTTCATCACGTGCAGCGCCTTGAATGCCGCGGTCGCGAGCGACAGCACGTAGTACGAAATGGCCGCCACCGACAGCCCTTCGACCGCATGCTGCAGATGCAGCTGGTTGCGCGCGGTACGCTCCATCCCGGCCAGCAGGCGCGTGACGTCCTTTTCCTGCGCGAGATTCACGCGCGTGCGCAACAGGTCGACCGCGCGTGCGATTCGCGCGGCGATCTGCTCGTGACGCGCCCATACGCTGCGGCAGGTCTCCATCGCCGGCGCGAAGCGCCGCTCCATGAATTCCGCGATCGTCGGCATCCCCTCGATGCGCTCCTCGCGCAGTTCGTGAATGCGCGCGAGCACCAGCTTCTCGTACGCGCGCGATGCGCTGAAGCGGCCGCCCGAGCCCGACAGCGCCTCGACGCGCACCGCGAGATGCGTAAGCCTGACGAGCAGCGCCGCATCGTCGCCGTCCGCGCCGCCGGCATCCATCTGCTGCATCAGCGTGTGCAGCGACGCATGGATCTCGTCGAGTTCGCGGCTCATCCGCCGCGCGACGGGCAGCGCGAGCAGCGCCATCATCCGGTACGTTTCGATTTCGTAGAGGCGCTGCAGCAGCCGCCCGCCCTGCTCCTCGCGGAAATCCTCGTCGACGACGAGAAAGCGCATGAAGCCATCGTCGCGCACGTGCCAGTCGCAGAACACCTTGCCGCCGCCGAGCACGCTGCTGCCGACCAGCACGGGCCCGTCGATCCAGCGGCGCAGGTCGCCGCACACGAGCCGCGCGGCGTCGCCGGACAGCAGTTCCATGCACACCGCGACGAAGCGGATGCCGGCCAGCCGCGCGAACCACGCGGCCGGAATGCCTTCGATCGCGAGATCGTCGAAGTAGCCGGTGTCGCGACGCGGTGCGACGAACGTGAAGGTCGAGAATTCGGTGTGCCGCTCCCACTTCAGGTACCAGCCGCACGGCGACTGCACAGCATGGTGCGTCGCGCCTTCGTGCGGCGCGGCAATGCCGGTGTCGCGGCACAGCGCGTGCAGCAGCGTTTCGTGCAGATCGGGCTGGCCGTCCGCGTAGATCGCGTAATGCGTGAGCGACACGGCTTCGGCAAGCCGCAGGAACGGCCGGGCATGCAATTCGGCGGCCAGCGCCGCGCGCAACGGATGGTCCATCATCGATACACCACGCTTCCTGTTCAGTGCTGCAAGCCGCGCCGCATCCCGACGATGCCGCCGGCGTGATCGCACTATGGCAGACACATAACAACAATAAAAACGCATAATGCTGATCGTTACGTTCAGTTTTCCTGATACCGATGAAAATGCTCGATCACGACGTGCTCGCCACCGTCGTCGCCGTCGCGGAGACCGGCAACATGACGCGCGCCGCCGAGGCCGTGAACCGCTCGCAGTCGGCCGTGAGCATGCAGATCAAGAGCCTCGAGGACGCGATCGGCCGGCCGCTGTTCGTGCGCAAGCCGCGCAGCATCGTGCTCACGCGCGAAGGCGAGGTGCTGCTGGGATTCGCCAGACGAATGCTGGCGCTGCGCGACGAGGCGTGGGCGGCCGTCGTGCGGCCGGAGGTGACCGGCAAGGTCGTGATCGGCGTGCCGGACGACTACGCGTCGTCGCTGCTGCCGTCGGTGCTGAAGAAATTCTCGGCGACCTACCCGAAGGTCGAGATCCAGGTGATCGGGCTGCCGAGCAGCGCGCTCGCGCCGCTGCTGAAGGACGGCACCGTCGATCTCGTGTGCGGCACGCGCATCAAGGGCCTGTCCGGCGACTTCATCCGCCACGAGCCGATGGCCTGGGCCGCGATGACGAACGGGCCGCGCGTGTGGGAGGAACGGCCGCTGCCGATCGCGGTGTTCATGCCGGGCAGCGTCGCGCGCGAGAACGCGATCCGCAGCCTCGAACGCGCGAAGCTGCCGTACCGGACGTCCTACGAAAGCCCGAGCCTGCTCGGGCTGCTCAGCATGGTGGAAGCGGGGCTCGCGGTCGCGCCGCTGGCGCGCTGCGCGATTCCCGCGCAATTGTCGATGCTCGGCCGCTCGCACGGGCTGCCCGACCTGCCGCCGCTCGAACTGATCCTCGCGCGCAGCACGAAATCGAAACGGCCGCCGTGCGACTTCCTCGCCGAGCAACTGATGGAAGACCTGCAGCGGCAGACCGGCCAGGCCGGCGACGCGTGACCCCGCCACGGCGGGCGGCGCACGCGCGCCGCGGCCACGCCCGCGTCAGTCCGGCACGGCGAAGCCGGCCGTGCACAGCGCCGCGTTGACGATCCCCGCCGCCGTATCGACGAGCGCTTCGAGCGTATCGCCGCGCACGTGCCGCCCGGCCGGCGGAACCTGCTCGGCGCGGCGTCCGCCCCATTGCGAGCCGACCACGACCGACAGCGTCGCGCCGAACCGGTGGCCGTGCCGGCGGCCGAACACGCCGATGCGGCGTTCCGACACGTAGGCCTGCTCGGGCAGCGACAGCCGGATCTCGACGGCCGCCTGCTCCGGATCGCCCGCGCGCGCGTTCGCGTCGACGCCCGGCGCGAACGCCTTGGCGACGCGAAACGTCACGTACGAATCCCACGCGGCAAGCGGGCCGCCGGCCGCGTCGACGCGCTCGATATCGACCGACCACTGATGATGGTCGGGCACGCGGATCGCCTGGCGCAGCAGCACCTCCGCCGTACGAACCGTCACCATGATCTGGCGCGCGAGCTGCCTGCCCGACGGCAGCGCCGCGGCGGGCGCGCGGCGGGCTGCCGGGCGCGCGACCTGCACTTCTTCCATGAGGTACATGAGTTCTCCGTTATCAAGGGCGACGCCGCGCACCGCGCAGCGCCCGAACGTTCGTCGCCGCCGCATGACGCAGCGCACGACAACCGGCCGGCAGATCGAACGAGCAGCCGGAAGGAACGAGCAAGATGCGTGCCGCGCGCTATCGGCTTCGCGCGGCGGCCTGCGGCCCGCGCACGACCGGCCCGATCACCGCATCGGCCAGTTGCGCGATCAGCGTGTGCAGCGTGAAGTCCAGGTCTTCCGGTGCGATGTCGAAATGCAGATGGACGACGCGCCGCACGATGCGCGCGCCGACGACATAGACGCCGAGCGGAGAGCCCAGCAAGGCCGCGAGGCGGTCGTGCGCGACGCGGGGCGAGCGCGCGCTCAGCGTGACGGGCAGCAGCACCCGTGAAAACGGTGCCGGAACAATGGGCTGGCGGGCGCCGGACCGGCGCGGCCGGCTGACGACAGCGAAAGCGGGAACGGGGCGAATGAAGGTCATGGCGCGGACGGAAGCCGTCTGGGCGGTTCGACACGCTTCGAGATTAAGGGGCGCGGCATAAACGCCGTGCAAAAAAGCGGCGTGCCGGTGAAAAAACGGCATGTGTCCCCGAGCGGGAGCCGCCGGACGGTGTGCAGGCGCGCGCCCGGCCGCAGCGTATAGAACGACTTCGGCAGGTCGGGCAGCCACTGCTCCGCGTAATCCTCCGGCAGCCCGAAGCGTACGATGCCGCGGTCGCTGCTGCGCTGCTTCAGCGCGATGATCGCCGCGCGTGGATCGGGAAGTTCTCGCCGTCGCGCCCCACCCGTCAACCGTGACAGGTCGACATTCGACGATCCGCCGATACACTGTGAGCGGTCTCGTCGTCCGGTCCCCGCAATCGCGGCCGGCCACGCCGGACCTCCATCACGCGCCCCGCCGTCGAACGATGCCTGCGTGCCCTCCCTGCCCCGAAGGAGTCTCCGTTGAAACATTGGCGCCACGCGCTGTTCGTCGTCACCGCCGGCCTGCTGACCACGGCCGCCGCGCAAGCCCGCCCGCTCTGCACCGTCGTCGCCGATGCCGCCACCGGACGCGTACTCGTGCAGCAGGGCGACTGCGCGACCCGCGTGACGCCGGCGTCGACGTTCAAGGTTGCGATCAGCCTGATGGGCTTCGACGCGGGCGTGCTGAAGGACGAGCACACGCCGACACTCGACTTCCACGCAGGCTATCCCGACTGGGGCGGCGCGCCGTGGCGCGAGCCGACCGACCCGGCGCGCTGGATGAAGCTGTCGATCTTCTGGTATTCGGAACAGGTCACGCAGGCGCTCGGACAGGCGCGCTTCCAGCAGTACACGAACGCGTTCGGCTATGGCAACGCGGACGTCACCAGCCGGCAGGGCGAATTGAGCGGCGTGATGGGCGCGTGGGTCAATTCGTCGCTGCAGATCTCGCCGCTCGAACAGGTCGGCTTCATGCGCAGGATCGCGAACCGGACGCTGCCCGTCAGCGCGCACGCGTACGACATGACCGAACGGATCACGCTGATCGACAGGCAGCCGGACGGCTGGATCGTGCACGGCAAAACCGGCACCGGATCGCCGGGAGCCCGGTACGATGCGTCGCACGCGTACGGCTGGTTCGTCGGCTGGGCGACCAAGGGCCAGCGCAAGCTCGCGTTCGCGTACCTGATCCAGGACGAGCAGCGACAAACGCCGAATGCCGGCCTGCGCGCACGCGACACGTTTCTCGACGCGCTACCCGCGCTCGCGGAACCGGGCCGCCCGCAATGAGCGCCGGCCCGCGCAACGCACGGATCGACCTGCTGCGCGGCATATCGATCCTGCTCGTCCTGCTGCATCACTTCAATATTCCGTACGCGTTGGGCGACACGGCCGTCGCGCGCGCGTTCGGCCGCGATGCCGTGCATGCGGTGGTGCGCAACGGCAACTACGGCGTGACGATATTCTTCGTGATCTCCGGCTATCTGATCACGTCGAATGCGCGCCGCCGATGGGGCAGCCTCGGCGCGATCGACGTGCGCACGTTCTATGTGTCGCGCGTCGCGCGCATCGTGCCGTGCCTGCTCCTGCTGCTCGCGATCGTCGACGGACTCGCGGCGGCCGGCGTGCCGGTCTTCATGAATCACGCGCCGCAGGGTGTCGCCGTGTCGCTGTGGCTCGTGAATCTCGCGTCGCTGACGTTCTGGATGAACGTGCTGATCGGCGCTTGCGGGTGGGTCAACTACGCGCTGGGCGTGCTGTGGTCGCTGTCGGTCGAAGAGGTGTTCTACCTGTCGTTTCCGCTGCTGTGCGTCGCGCTGCGCCGCGACGCGCGCCTGTTTGCGTTCTGGACGTGCATCGCCGCGATCGGCCCGCTCTACCGTCTCACGCATGCCGACGACGAAGGCGGCTTTCTCTACGCGTATTTCGCGTGTTTCGACGGCATCGCGATCGGCTGCTGCACGGCGCTGCTGGCCGAACGCGCGCGCTGGCAGACGCTGGCTGCGAAGCCCGTACAGTGGATCGTCGCGATTGCGATGATCGTGCTCTATCTTGCGTGGCCGATCGCGCAAAGCCATGTCCTCGGCGTGACCGCGATGGCGCTCGGCACGGCCGTGCTGCTGATCGGCTCGCATGCGGCAAGCGCGCCAACGCGCGGCCGCCTGCTCGCGCCGCTGCGCTGGAGCGGCCGGCTCAGCTACGAGCTGTATCTGTTCCACCTGATCGTGCTCGGCGCACTGCGCACCTGCTGGCCGCCGTCGGCCACGCATGGCGACGACAAGCTGCTGTTGCTGGTCGCGTATCTGGCAGTGTCGGCGGCACTGAGTGCGGCGATCGCGCGCGGGATTGCGACGCCGCTGGATCGCGCGATCAAGCGCGCGTGGGCGCGTCCGTCGGCTCGTGTGCCGGACGGCGCGCGGTTCTGATGCGGGGCAGTGTGTTGCGGGAGTATCGCGCGGAATGAGCGATTTTTTCACCGGGATCGTGTCTTTCTTGACGGGGATCGCGTCCGCTGTCGAATTCGTGGCGATGGTGTTTGCATTCTTCGGCGGCGCTCTCTTTGAGGCAATCGGCCCGCTTATCGCCATCGCCGTCACGCTGCTGTTGCTGTGGCGCACCGTGCATCGCTTTCGCACCCATCCCGGCCGTGGACGGTTCCTGCCGCTTCGGCCGATACCGGTTTTACTTGTATTGGGCGTTCTGGCGATCGATGCCACGGCCATCGAGATGGTCCGGTACAGGTACCACCTCGAGTACGCAAACTATGAAGCGATAAAACAAACGAGGGAATGGGAAAGGCAATTTCTTCCCGCGTCCATCCAGTATGGCCAATTGCGCATCCCGGCAGGTTCTCTGGTGAACTTCTCGTATCCGACGAACGATACGCTTCTGACGGCAAGGATCCGGTTTGCGAGCCCGATGCCCGTGGCAGGCGTGACGGCGACGGCGCTCGACGTGACCAATGACAAGGTCGCCACGCTGGAGCTGGCAAACGACCAACGAATCGGCGACGTGCAATGCCATCGCGGGAAGCTCGCCGTATTTTCGATTCCGACGAGATACCAGGTGCGCAAGAACGGTGAATTCGTCCATTCCGAGCCATTCGATTTCTCCAAATGGCATTTCGAACAATGCAGCGATGCGCCGGGAATCGACGTGAAACTTCCGAAGCCGCCTCCGCCGGAACCTTCGCTGTGGAGCCAGCTGCTGCCGCGCCGGGCCGCCGGAACGGGATTTGGCGGATAGCGCGGCAGCCCCGGTTGCCGGGGTTCTGCCCGGTTCTCGCCTATCCGACATGGCTCGGCCGCTTGCAGTCATACGGCAAGCCGATCATGATGCTGCTCGGCAATCCGCCACGCCAACCGCTGCATACTCGCCCATGCATTGCCCCTATTGTTCCGCCACGCTCGCGATCTCGCCGGGAGGAGAACTTCGGTGCTCGTCGACCGGCGCATCCTTCAGCGCGTCGGTGCGCGCACGACTCGATGCGGTCGCGGCAAAGCGCGCCGCCACAGTGCCACCCCCGACATTTGACGTCGGCCGGTGGTTTTGCCCGCGCTGCGGCAAGACAACCCTGCGCGGTGTGTGCGACGACTGCGGTGTCGTGATAACCGCAGGACTGGCGAGGGAACTGCTGGAATTGAATCCGCACGTCGATGCCAGGACGCTGAACGGGAATTCCCCCAATGAGTGACATCGGTATCGAACTGCCAGCCTGGGTCATTCCGGTGATGTTCGGCGCCATCTACTGGCCATTGACGCTGTTTTTCGGCTGCCTTTCCCTGTACGTCGGCGTGCTGCGCGTGCGCGGCATCGCGCGCATCGTGTTCATCGCGATCGCGCTGCCGCTCATCGCCGATGCAGGCCTCGGGATTTACTACGCCATTGCCGGGTATTAGGCGGCGCCACATGGCCCCGTCGGCGAACGATATCCGCCGATTTCACGGCGCGGCGCACTTCACCTCAAATTGGTCTTCGCCAGCTCGACGATCTCGTCGCCGCGTCCGCTCAGGATCGCGCGCAGCATGAACAGGCTGAATCCCTTCGCATGCGCGAGTTCGATCTTCGGCGGCATCGCCAGCTCGTACTTCGACGTGACGACGTCGACGAGCGCCGGCCCGTCGTGCGCGAACGCCGTGCGCAGTGCGTGCTCGATGTTCTCCGAATGCTCGACGCGTACGCTGAAGATACCCGCGCCTTTCGCAATCGCCGCAAAATCCGTCGGGCTCAGGTCGACGTTCGTATCCAGATAGCCGGCCGCCTTCAGCTCCATCGACACGAAGCCGAGCAGACTGTTGTTGTAGACGACGATCTTGATCGGCAGGTTGAGCTGGCGCGCACTCAGCAGGTCGCCGAGCAGCATCGACAGCCCGCCGTCGCCGGACAGCGACACGACCTGCCGCCCCGGATGCGCGCCCTGCGCGCCGAGCGCCTGCGGCATCGCGTTCGCCATCGAGCCGTGATTGAACGAGCCGTGCAGCTGACGCTTGCCGTTCATCGTCAGATAGCGCGCGGCCCACAGCGTCGGCGTACCGACATCCGCCGTGAAGATCGCGTCGTCGGCCGCGACTTCATCGACGATCTTCGTCAGGTATTGCGGATGGATCGCGCGGCCCGGCGGCTCGGCCACCGCGAGATCGTCGAGCCCCTTGCGCGCGGTCGCATAATGCTTCAGCGCGTTTTCGAGGAAGCGCCGTTGCGTCTTGCGCGTCAGGCGCGGCAGCAGCGCCGCGATCGTCTCCTTCACGGTGCCGACCAGACCGAGCGCAAGCGGCGCGCGATGGCCGAGTTGCGACCCCTTCCAGTCGATCTGCGCGATCTTCGCATTCGACGGATAGAACGGCCGGTACGGAAAATCCGTGCCGAGCATCAGCAGCGTGTCGCACGATTCCATCGCGTGATAGCCGGAGCTGAAACCGATCAGCCCCGTCATCCCGACGTCGAACGGATTGTCCCATTCGACGAACTGCTTGCCGCGCAACGCATGCACGACCGGCGCACCGAGCGTGTCGGCCAGCGCGACGACCTCATCGTGCGCCCCCTGCGTGCCGCTGCCGCACAGCAGCGTGACCGCGTCGGACGCGTTCAGCAGCGCCGCGAGCCGGTCGAGATCGGCGTCGGCCGGCACGATCGACGGCGGCGCCGCGTCGTGCCAGCGCGGCGCTTCGTCGGGACCGTCGCCGAGCGCGATGTCGCCCGGCAGCACGATCACGGCGACGCCGCGTTCGTCGATCGCGGTGCGCATCGCGCGCGCGAGCAGCCGCGGGAACTGCGACGCATTGGTCACCAGTTCCGCAAAGTGACTGCATTCGCGGAACAGTTCCTGCGGATGGGTTTCCTGGAAATAGCCGAGGCCGATCTCGGTCGACGGGATGTGCGCGGCGATCGCGAGCACCGGCTGATGATTGCGGTGGCAGTCGTACAGCCCGTTGATCAGGTGCAGGTTGCCGGGGCCGCAACTGCCCGCGCACACCGCGAGCCGCCCGGTCGATGCGGCATCCGCGCCGGCCGCGAACGCCGCGCTCTCCTCGTGACGCGTATGCATCCACCGGATCGAGCCGATCTGGCTCAGGCTGAACGACAGGCCGTTCAGGCTGTCGCCGGTCACGCCCCAGATACGCTCGACGCCCGCTGCCGCCAGCGTCTTCGCCAGATATTCCGCCATCGTCTGTCTTGCCATGATGCCCTCGCTCGCAGGTTGGGTTGTCGCGACATGCCGGTGTGCGTGCGCGCCGGTTCGTCCCGCGTGCCGGCGCGGCACCTCTGCGCATGATAGACAAACGCGGGAATCGGCGTCCTGAACGCGCATTTGCGTGCATTGTTTCGCAGCCCGCGCATCCGCCGCGGCCGTCATCGGTTCGTCAGATGGCCGACAGGCAAACGAAACAGGCAAGCGCGGCCGCGCTAGACCGGCAACGCATGCGTCGAAAGAATTTCCTTGAGCACCATGAACGACCTCACCTGCCGCACGCCCGGCAGATACAGCAGTTGCTCGGCATGCAGCCGATTGAAACTCTCGTTGTCGCGCGTGCGCACCAGCATGAAGTAGTCGAATTCGCCGGTCACGACATGGCATTCGACGCATCCCGAGACTTTCTGCGCCGCCGTCTCGAATGCGGCGAACGCTTCGGGCGTCGAGCGATCGAGCACGAAGCCGATCACGACCAGCATGCCGGCGCCGAGCGGCTTCGGGTCCAGCAGCGCGACGATGCCGCGGATCAGCCCCATTTCCTTCAGCCGCTCGACACGCCGCAGGCATGCGGGCGCACTCAGCTTCACCTTCGCGGCGAGGCTCACGTTCGAGATCGACGCATCCCGCTGCAACTGCCGAAGAATCGCGCGGTCGATGCGATCGAGTGCCGGCGCGGCGTCGCCGGGGGAAACCGCTTTCCTTTCTAATTTCATTGCGTCTCGCTCCGTTTTGACGAACTGAAATTGCTTGGTCAATGGTCCGGTCTTCGACAACGTAGGCCGACGCGATTTATTTCGCAAGCTCATTTCGCATCGATGTTCCTATCATCTTCTGACGGGATGCGCGGCCGCCGGCCGTGCGCGAACGATCCCGCCTTTCCCCCCAACGTCCCCGGAGCCCGCCGATGAACCTGCAACGTTTCCCCCGTTATCCGCTGACGTTCGGCCCGACGCCGATCCAGCCGCTCAAGCGCCTGAGCGATCACCTCGGCGGCACGGTCGAGCTCTACGCGAAACGGGAGGACTGCAACAGCGGGCTCGCGTTCGGCGGCAACAAGACGCGCAAGCTCGAGTACCTGATTCCCGATGCGCTCGAACAGCGCGCGGACACGCTCGTGTCGATCGGCGGCGTCCAGTCGAACCAGACGCGGCAGGTCGCAGCCGTCGCCGCGCATCTCGGCATGAAGTGCGTGCTGGTGCAGGAGCATTGGGTGAACTACGACGATCCGGTCTACGACCGGGTCGGCAACATCCAGCTATCGCGCATGATGGGCGCCGACGTGCGGCTCGTGCCGGACGGCTTCGACATCGGCATTCGCCGCAGCTGGGAGGAAGCACTCGAAAGCGTGAAGCGGGCGGGCGGCAAGCCGTATCCGATTCCGGCCGGCTGCTCGGAGCATCCGCTCGGCGGGCTCGGCTTCGTCGGATTTGCCGAGGAAGTGCGCGCGCAGGAAGCGCAGCTCGGCTTCCGGTTCGACTACATCGTCGTGTGCTCGGTGACGGGCAGCACTCAGGCGGGGATGGTCGTCGGCTTCGCGGCCGACGGACGCGCCGACCGCGTGATCGGCATCGACGCGTCGGCGACGCCCGAACGCACGCGCGAGCAGATCACGCGCATCGCACGCCATACGGCCGCCCTCGTCGAACTCGGACGCGAGATCACCGATGCGGACGTGGTCCTCGACAAGCGCTACGCCGGCCCCGAGTACGGGCTGCCGAACGACGGCACGCTCGACGCGATTCGTCTGTGCGCGCGGCTCGAAGGCGTGCTGACCGATCCCGTCTACGAAGGGAAGTCGATGCACGGGATGATCGACAAGGTGCGGCGCGGCGAATTCGAGCCGGGCTCGAAAGTGCTGTACGCGCATCTTGGCGGCGCGCCGGCGTTGAGCGCGTACAGCGGGATGTTCGGCGAAGGCTGATGCGCGGCACGGGGCGGCGACGTCCCGCCGATCGCGCGACGATACCGGGGCCGGTCGTTCACGAATCCGCGTTCTGCGTGTCGAGCGCGGCAACCGGTGCACCGGCCGGATCGGGGATGCACTCGGCGTCGACGACGTCATAGCTCAACGACGGATCGGCCTGCGGCAACGTATAGCGGACGCGGCATCCGTTGTCGCGCCAGCGCACCTCGAAGTCGCCGTGATCCTGCGCGCCGAACACCATCAGGCGCGACTGGTTGTCGACCACGCCGAGCGTGCGGCCCGTGTCGTCATATGCCATCGCGCCGATCGGCACGGTCGCGTCGCCCTTCGTCTGCAGCACGAACTGCACGCGACGGCCGACCTCCGCTTCGAAGTCGGCCGCGACCACCGCGCCGCGCGTCGGCACGAGCACCTTGGTACTGTCGGACACTTCGGTATCCGTGCCGAGCGACGCCGCCGCGAGGTTCAGCCAGTTATAGCGATACGGCTGCATATAAGGCACCACCGCATAGCCGCGACCGTCCGTCGAAATCGACGACGACGCATCGAGCTGCGCACCCTTGACGCCCGACACGCGCATCACCGCGAAGGTTTCGCCGACCGGCTGGCCGAACGTCACACCACCCCGATGAATCACCATCGACCCGGCGGCGCTCGCGTCGAAGTGTCCGCCGTAGCGGCTCTGGTTGTAGTTCGCGCCCAGCTTGCCCATGCGCGCATCCCAGCTCATGCCGAGGCCGCCGGACGCGCCGCCGTGCTTCTCGTAGCCGGCCTGCGCCGAAAAGCCGAGCGTGCCGTTCCGGTCGACGAAACCCGAGACGCCGCTCTGCACGTTCGCGCTGCCGTCGAGCGACGACACCACGTTGGTATACGCGCGCAGCGAGCGCCCCCCGCCGCCGAGCGGAATGCTCGCCGACACGGTCACCTGCGTATCCGATCGACGCCACGCGCCGCTCTCGCGCGTATGCGACAGCGCGACGCTGTAGCTGGCGGCGGACAGGTTGCCGCTATACCCGAGCTGATAGCGACGACTGCGCCCCGACTCGCCCCAATAGCTGGTTTCCCCCAGCGACACGAACAGCGAGCCGCGCCGGATCGACTGGTTGACGTTGACGTCGAACCGGCTTTTCTGGCGCTGATAGCCATACGGCTGCACGAGGCCCAGATCGTCGGCATGCTGCGCAAAGGTGCGAAAGCCCTCGGTCGAGTAGCGATAGCCGACCATCGTCAACGTCGTGTCGGTCGCAGCCAGCGTCTTCGAATACAGCAAGCGCGCACTTTGCCCGCGCTGCGTTCGGTTGCCTGCATCGGACTGACTGTGCGTAACGTCGAGCGACAGGCCGCCGAACGGCGAATTGAAGCCCGCGCCGAGGTTCAGCGCGGTATAGCGCTGCGAAACCAGCAGCCCGCCGAACCCGGTGACGTTGTCGGTCACGCCATACACGAGCGTCGCCATCGCAAAGGTCGGCGACGGCTTGCCGGTGTTGCGGAATTTCCCGGTCGCGAAGTGGTAGCGCAGGCCGCCGCGACGCACCATCACCGGCACGTACGAATACGCCTGCGTGAAGGTGCGCACGCGGCCGTCGGCTTCGATGATCCGCACCTCGAGGTCGCCGTTCGAACCGCTCGGATAGATGTCGGCGATTTCGAATGCGCCCGGCGACACGGGCGTCGAGTAAATGAGATACCCGTTCTGGCGCACCTCGACGGTCGCATGACTCTCCGCGATGCCGCGCACGACCGGCGCGAAGCCGTTCTCGTTATCGGGCAGCATCCCCGTATCCGACGCAAGCTGTGCGCCGAGAAACCGGAAGCTGTCGAAGATCTGTCCGGACGTATACAGCTCGCCGGCCGCCATTCTCCCTTTGATCGCGCGCAGATCGCGCTCCGCGTACGTCCGGTTGCTCGAGAATCGCGTCAGGTTGCCGCTGCGCGTCAACGACGCATCGTTGCGCAAGCGCCAGCGGCCGACGTTGAAACCGTTGTGCAATCCAAGGTAGTAGTAGTCGCTGTTGTATCCGCCGCCCGTGTTCCGGCTGTAACTCGCCTGATAGTCGGAGAACAGTGCGGTTATGCCGTCATCCCAAAGGGACTCGTCGACATGGCCGCGCGGTTGCCGCGCCATGTACTTCTGCGGCATCGCGAGATGCAGCGACAGCGCATGGATGTCGAAATCCACCGACGCGCCGCTGTCGCCGCCGAAGAAGCCGACCACCGCGTCGTCGGGACTTCCCGGCGGCACCAGGCCGTCCGCTTCGAGCTTCGCGATATCGATGCCGATCTGCTTCAACACGCCGACCGTCAGCAACGGCTTGACGATCTTGTCGTCGCCGTCGTCGGCAAACCGCACCGACGCCCGCTTGACGAGCGACTGATTCAGATAGAGGTCGAGTTCGTACGTGCCCGGTACGACGCCATTGCCGCTTTCGAAGTACGACATTTCGACCGGCGCATCGTCGCGCTTGAGCAGGATCTCGTTGAATTGAACGACCGACGCCGGCGCGCTGCCCGGAAGCGCCATGCCCAGCAGGACCAGAAAGCAGGCGGGAGAACGGCCGGATACTGTCGGCTTGTTCCGCTTCTTGGTCTTCTTGATGTTTTCCATCTGGACTCCTCATCAGGTATGCTGCCCCTGAACAGGAAAGAAAATCCCTCCTCTACAGAAACATGTGGATTGCTGCGGGCGGTCTGGCGCTCAAGATGGGGAGACGTCGCGGGAGTGCGACACGATCGCGCCGTAGTCGTTGACCGTCTCGTATTCGACGCGGGCGGGCGTCGCGTGCTTGCCGGTGATCTCGACGCGCTGCGTGCCGCCGGGCACCGCCATTTCGACCGGCACGCGCTGCGCGCTCTGGCCGCTGACCAGCTTGACCGCGCCGAACGAGACGTTGAAACGCGAGTCGTTCCTGACCTCCAGGAATGGCTTGCCGTCGGCCTCGACGACGCGCCATGAGAGATGGCTCGCGGCCTCGTCCGCATTGCCAGGCAAACCGGACGGCCGGTAAAAGACCTTGACCCGCTGACGCACGGCGATCTGCAGCGTGTTGTCGGACTTGGCCTTCTGCGGAATCTCCTGCACGTTCAGCCAGAACACCGACTCCTTGTCGGACGGCAGGCCGCGCCCCTGATAGAAAATGCGCAGCACCTGCTGCTTGGCGGGCCCCAGCCGGCTCAGCGACGGCGTAATCGCAAACGGGACCGCCGCCTTGGGGTCGCTTCCGGACTCGACCCACGACTGGATCATGACGTCCTCGGATGCGCGATTCTTGACCAGGATCGATGCTTCCTTTCCCCCTGGCGGGAATACCACGCGCGTGCTTTCCAGCGTGACGCCTGCACTCGACAAGCCAGGGAGAATCGACAGCGCACAGGCCAGCAACACGCTGACAATGAATCGTTGTTTCATCTCGGATCCGAATTGACGCTGGAGGGACCGGGAGATCGCCTCCAGCAGGTTGACTTACTCGTAGGTGAGCGTGAAGGGCAGCGTGCCGTTCGCGACGCCGGCCTTGACCGGGTCGCCGTTCTTCACGTAGGCCGCGCGCAGCGCCAGCTTGGCCGAATAGTTGACGACTTCCGGATCGCCTTCGGCAGCACCCGGTGTTGTCGTCTTGACGAGCGGCGCGTCGAAGGTTTCGTTCGCGGCGAGGTTCAGCAGCTTGTTGTCGATGTCGTAGATGCCGATGCCGACGCCTTCCGCCGTGCCGGTCGTCTTCAGCAGATAGACGTTCTTCGGATCGACGCCCGAGCCGCCGTTCGGGTCGAAGCGGACCTTCACCGTCGTCAGCTTGTCGGCCGTGTTGCCGCAATCGAGATTCAAGTTGATGTTGGTACCGGCCGCGATCTGGCCGTCGGCGACCGAGCCGATTGCGTCAGAGCTGACCTTGCCCAGCTTCACTTCGACGTTCTGCGCGCCCTTGCCGCCCGTCACGTTCGCACCCGCGCCGCTCGAGATCGAGCACGACGCCGTGACGATTTCTCCCGAAAAATTGATGGTGCCGTCTGCCGCCATCACGCTGCTCGTGGCAACGGCAGCCACTGCAGCCGCGGTTATTTTTTTGATATCGAAAGTCACGATTTACTCCATTTCAATTGCAAAATTTAACTCTTTTAAACAATCATCAAGAGTTAATTTCATTTTATTGGCGGATACCTACCCCAATAAATAGGACATATTCGATAAGGACGCGTATAGATATCGGACTTGTTCTAAACTGAATTTCCGATGCGACTCGTCGCATCGAACCGGGCGCGCCGGCAAAGCGTGCGCCCTATTGATAGTCGAGCAGGACCACGATCGCGGCATGGACCGAGCCGCCTGTCACCTTGCCGGCGGTCTGCACGTACGAAGCACGCATCGGAATCTGATACGACCCGCCGGTGTCCTTGCTATATGCGGTCACGGGGAGCGATGCGCCGAACTTCGGCGGCGTACCGGACGCATCGACCACTCGAATCGACGCGCCGGTCGCGGTCGATTCGGGCAGCAAAGGCAGCGTGCCGGAACCGTCCGGCACGGAGCCGCCCGCCGGAAGAATCGTGTAGCCGACACGATTGAAGCCGCGCGGACATCCGGTCACCGAGAGATTGAACGGCGTGTCGGCTGCGGTCGCGCCGATACCGTGCAACTGCCCCGAGCTGACGGGCGGCAGTTTCACGTTCTGATCCGGCACCTCGCACGTCCCGTCGATTGCGGTAACCTTGCCCGACAGTCGGATCGACGAGTCGCGCGAAGAAATCATTCCGGTCTTGTAGCTGATGATGTAGTACGAATCGAACGAGCCGCTCGAGAACGCCCCGCTCGCGATCGGGCCGCCGTTGCGAAACAGCTGAAGTTCGGCGATGCGTGAAAAAGTGCCGGTGAAGTTGGAAGTGACTGGCTTTCCGTCGAAGAACAAACGAACGGATACGCCCGGAACATTGGTTTCCATGTCCGGCCCGGCGACGTTGCTTTCCCAGATACTGCCCTTGTTATAGAGAAAGACGAGCGAGATTTCGCATTGGCTCTGACCGCACACCTCGGCCGGCGAGAACGTATAACGGGACAGCGTGGCACCGGACGGCACGGCTGACGGAACGGCGAGGTCCCTGCCGCCGAACGCATATATGTTGGCTGCGGTGCTAGACCCGGCGAAGCCGAGCATCGTTGCAGCGACAAGCAGAAGTCGGGTGGACAAGTCTTTGGCTTTCATGAGCGAGTAAACGAATGAATGCAGGGCCTCGGATCGGTGCCACCGCGGCGCACGCGCCGTGGCCGAAACGAAAGCATTCGTGGAATCCGGGGATACAGACGGGACTGGGCCGCGCGACATGTGACCGGTAGTGGCGATGCGAAAGCCGCTCGTATGGCAGTTTCGCCCCAACACGGATGCGCGGCATCGAGGGATATAGCGTACGCGTTCCGCCTCGTGCGCGAATACAGGACGAGTTTTAATCTACGTAAATATCTACTAGTACAAGTACTAAATCGATGCGTGGGCAATCCGTCCGGACCGGAAATTCCACGCGATCGTGCAGATATCAGTCGATGAGCGCCACTTCAGATCGCACACCTGTCGCGACACTCCGCCGTCCCGGCCCACGCCGCCCGTCAACGCTCGAGACGCGCCAGCGCCTGCCCGATCGCGTGCCGGAACGCCTGCCAGTTCGCGTCGGGCGCCTGCGCCCCGACCGCGCGCTCCATCGCCGCGCACGCGTCGCTCGCGGCGGTGTCGCCCGCCAACGCAAAACCGCCACGCATCGAATGCAGCTCGACGCCGATCGTCGCCAGGTCGCGACGCGCAAGCGCAGCGTCGATCGACGCCATCGATTGCAGCGTGGCCGTACGCAGCGTTTCGCGAATCTCGTCCGACATCGCCGGCGGCTCGTCGCGCCGCGCCGGTTCGCGCCCGGCCGGTGCATGCTCGCCCGCGCCGGCATGCCGCCTCAGGACGGCGTCGAGCACCGCAATCGCCAGCGGCTTGAGCACGACTTCCGCAACGCCAACCTGCTCGCAGCGTCGATAGTCTTCCTCGGTCGCGTAGGCGGTCATCGCAATGACCGGCACGCGCGTATGCTGCTCGCGCAGGAAATTGGCGAGCGCGTAGCCGTCGAGTTCCGGCATGCCGAGATCGGTCAGCACGACGTCGAACGGCGCGCCGAAGAACGCGCGCATCGCTTCGATGCCGTTCGTCACGATCGTCGCGTCGTGCTGAAGCAATTCGAGCTGGTCGCGCAGCAGCGCGCGGCTCGCCGGGTGATCCTCCGCCACCAGGACGCGCATCGGCCGCGCATCGGCATGCGGCGTCGCGTCGACCGCGAACGCGTCGCGAGCCGGCTCCGCGCCGCGCCAGCCGCGCGGCGCCTCCGGCAGCGGCAACGCGACCAGCACCGTCGTGCCTTCGCCCGCCGTGCTGTCGACCGTCAGCTCGCCGTGCATCAGACGCGCGAGGCGGCGGCACAGCGGCAGCCCGAGGCCGGTGCCGCCGAAGCGGCGGTAGATCGACGTGTCGGCCTGGAGGTAGACGTCGAACAGGGTCGGCAGGTTGTCGGCCGGGATCCCGATCCCCGTATCGGTCACGCGAATCTCGACGCAGCGCGGCCCCGCGTCCGGCGACGACAGTTGCGCGTCGATCGTCACGCTGCCGCGCTCGGTGAACTTGATCGCGTTGTCGATCAGGTTCGACACGATCTGGCGCAACCGCACCGGGTCGCCGACATGGCCGTCGGACAGCGCCGGCGCGATCCGGCTCGCGAGCGTCAGGCCCTTCGCGTCCGCGAGCGGACGATAGAACGCAACGACATCGCGCAGCATGTCGCCGACGTCGAACGGGATGCGCTCGATCGTCATCTGGTTCGACTCGGCCTTCGACAGGTCCAGCACGTCGTTGATGATGCGCAGCAGCGCGTCCGACGACGACGCGACCGTCTCCAGCCGCCGCCGCTCCGTCGGCGCGAGCGGCGCGCGCCCCATCAGTTCGAGATTGCCGATGATCGCGTTGAGCGGCGTGCGGATTTCATGACTCATCGTCGCGAGAAAGGTCGACTTGGCCTTGTTCGCGTATTCGGCCGCCGCGCGCGCTTCCTGCAGCTTCTGCTCCGTCTGCCGGCGCGCGGTGATGTCGAGCAGCGTGCACAGCAGCGCGTCGACGCCACGGTATCGGGTTCGCATGATGTTCGCCGCCACATATGCGCTATCCGGCCGGTCGGGATCGATCGCCAGTTCGCACCTGACGACGCGCGCGCTGCCGCCGCCGTCGCGGCGGTCGCGACCGTCGCGATACGCGTGCCACAGACGCTTGCCGAGCGGCGTGCCGGCCGCCTGCTCGTCGTAGCGGGCCATCGTGTCGTTGCGCACGATCACGTCGCCGTCGGCCAGCGACACGAGCGCGAGGCCCGCCGGCGCCGTATGGATCAGCATGCGGTTCAGCGACTCGCTTTCGATCAGCCGGATCGCGCGACGATACGCCGGACGCAGCGCGCGGAGGTCGAACGCCCAGATGGTCAGCCACAACGCAGCGAGCGCGAACAGCGCGGTGCCGGCGGTGGCGCCGAGCGACGGCGCCAGCGCGGTGGCGATGCTTCGCCACGAAAACGTCGTCATCAGCACGAGATCGGATTCGGGCAAGCGATCGCTGATCACGAAGCGCGTGCCGATCCGGTGCAGGCCTGCACGTCCACCCTGCGGATCGCCGGCGAACGCGAGTGCGCGCTCGACCAGCGCCGCATCGGCCGGCTGCCCGATCGCGACCGTGCCGTGACGATCGATCAGCGCGTGCGTCTCGTCGACATGGTCCGGCGTCATCAGCTCGCCGACTCGCGCCCGCGTATTGATCACGAGCCACGCGACCGGTTGCCCCGCCGCATCGAGCACCGGGCGCGTCAGCCGCAGCACCGAACGCCCGAGCAGCGGATCGCTGCGCGTCGTCAGCGTCGCGTCGTCGCGCCCATCGACGGAGCGCAGCGCCACGCCTTCGCCGCGGCGCGGACGCACGTCGCGCAGCAGCGCGTGCACGTCGATGGCCGGCAGCCGGTCGAACGCGCGGCCCACCGGCGTGAGGCCGACGATGCCGATGAAGTCCTGGTTCGCGCAGGCCAGATATGCGCTCAATCCGGCGTTGGCCGTGTGCGGCATCGGCACCACCATCACGTCCGCCTGCCCGGTCAACAAGGCAAGGCACGCCGCATAGCTGCCGGCGGGATGATCGGGCGTGATGTCGGCCAACGCCGCGACCGACGGCTGGCCGGTGCGGCTGCGAACGATCATCCGGCCGTTCGTGTCGGTGAACTGGCGCAACTGATCGGGCGTGGGGCGCGCGCCGGCGCTCGCGAACATCTCCATGCTGTCCACGTGATGCGTCAGCAGTACGTTCGCAATCTGCAGTTCGGCATGCAGTTCGGCCTCGCGCCCGAGAAACGCCGAGCGCGACCGTGCGAGGAAGTCGTACACGTCGAGCAACGCGACCAGCGTCGCGCAGGCCACGATGAAGACGGTCACCGCCACGCCGCCGCCATACAGCAGCGAGCGCTGCTGCCGACGGACGCGGGCCGGCTCGAATCGCTTCCCGCTCGCGGCGCCGTCGTGCGCGGCAAGCAGCTTCAGTTTGGTCGGCATACGATCGATTGTCCTGGACGCTCGGCGTCCCGTCGCGCGGCGCGCACGTTGCGCGGGACGCTGTCGCGCGCCGCCGCCGGGCGGCCCGGCATGCGGGCAGGCGCGCGCCTTCGTCGAAGCGGGGCGAGCGCGCGGCGCATGCGTTACGCGCCGTCGTCCGGCATGTCCGCGGACGGGTCGACCGGCAGCCGGCCCTCGTCCGCGTAACGGATCAGGTCGGCGTCGCGCACGATGCCGAGTTTCTTCATCGCGCTCGCCTTCTGCGAGCTGATCGTCTGCTTGCTGCGATGCAGCTGCGTGGCGATCTCGCCGACGGTCAGGCCGGCGCTGTACAGGCGAACCACCTCGATTTCCCGAGTCGTCAGCGGACGCTCGATCGCCGGCGAGCCGGTGCTTTCGAGCAGCTGCTTGATGTGCGGCGACTGATAGTCGGCGCCGACGAATGCGGCGTGCACGGCGCCGACCAGATGGGAGATCGCGTCCGACTTGCTCAGGATGCAGCCGACGCCCTGCCGGCGGATCGCATGCAGCACGCTCGGATTGTCGATCATCGTGATCGTCACGATGCGCAGCGCGGGATAACGGCGCTGCAGGAACGACAGCAGCACGAGCCCGTCGCCGAACTTCCCGCCCGGCATCACGAAGTCGAGCACCAGCACGTCGCTCGGATGCTCTTCCAGCGCCGCGACGAGATCCGTCGAGTTGGATACGGTGCCGACAAGCCGGATCGTGCTGCTCTCCGCGAGCGCCTTCGACATGCCGATCGCGGACGATGGATGGTCGTCCGCCACCATCACCCGCACAAAGAATTCATCCATGGTCCTTGTTCTCCCCGACCTTTCGATTATGCGCCCGCTCGGCGCCGCGACGTGCAATGCAGCCTCCGGCGCTCGCTCGTCCTGTCACAGGCCAAGCCCGCCAATCCGATGCATCGGTCAGGCAAGCACGATGTAATTTTAAGACAATAACATCGGTGAACTCGTTTGCGCGCGCGACACGCGCGCGCGGTCCGGGCCCCGGCCATCGGCCCTGTTGCTGATGCGACATGCCGCGGATCGCCGCAACGCACGTCGATTTGCGCCGCGACATGCATTTGCGACGCATCGCGTCACGCGCGACTGCGCTTCCGACACGCGGTCGGCCCGCCTGCGAGCCAATCGACGCCGCCGCGCATCCAACCCGCGCTACTGCCTGCGCGCGCCTGTCAGCGCGTTCGCTTCCGCACGATCAATGCCCGCCCGGATCCTCGCGGCGCTCGTCTCGCCTGTGCTCCGCGACCAGCTTCCACTCGTCGATCGCCTGCCGCTTCTGCAATGGCGACATGATCAAGAATTCGTTGATCCTCGCCAGAAAGTCTCGTCGGGACTTTTCAGGAAGCGTGGCGAAATCGAGCAGCAGCGCGAAGACCTTCTCCATGTGACGCACTGTCTTTCCCCTCTTCACCCAAAATAATCCACGCCGCACGCGCGTTGCGGCGCAGGCCTGCCTTCGATACCTCGGACACCCGGTTACGGCGCCGGGCCGCATCGCTGCGTGTCGCGCGACACCGCCATGCGACAGCCGCGCGCGATCCTGTTGTTGTTTTGGCGGCTACGTCTGCATGGCGGCGCCGCCGACGTGCCTGCCGCTGCGATGCGCCACGCTCGTCAGCACACCGCGCAAACGCGCGAGCGTCACGGGCTTGGTCAGCACGCATTCCACGCCGGCAGCCGCATAGCCGCGCGCGTCGTCAGGCATCAGATGCGACGTCACGATCACGACGTCGCACGACACGTGCCGCAGACGAGCGGTCTGCGCGAGCACGACCGCCTTCATGTCGGGAAGATCGGTGCCGATCAGCAGCAGATCCCATTCGTCCGCATCGAGCAGGTCGAGCGCCGTGCGGCCCAGCCCGGCAACGCGGACCGTACAGCCGAGTACGTCGAGCTGTTCGCGCAGGATCGTGCCGTTGACCGAGGCGTCGTCGGCCAGCAGCACGCGCAGCGCGGCGGAACTCGCGACGGCGGCAGCCGGTGCCGCGACTTCGCGCGGCCCGGCAAGCGGCGCCGGCGTATCGGCCAGCGTTTGTCCGAGTGCGACGTGCAGGCCGTGAAGCGCGTAGCTGGACACGCGGATCGTGCGGCCGGCGCGTACCGGCTCCAGCGGACCGTCGGGCGTCGCCAGCACGAGCGGCGCGCCGCCGCCCAGCCGGTCGAGCGCGTCGCGCGACCATGCATCGGCGTCGCCGAACAGCACGATGGCGGCCGCATGCGCATGGCGCGCGGCCGGGATCTGCCACGGACATTCGTAGACGTCCACGTCGAAACCCCATGCGGACAGGTGCGGCAGCGCGAACTGCCGCCACTCCGGCTGCGGCGCGACGAGCAGCAGCGTACCGGCGTCGCGCGCGACGCGCGCGCCGAACGGCTCGATGCCGAGCCCGAGCGGCACGCGCACCGTGAAGCAACTGCCCGCGCCCGGTGCGCTCGTCACCGAGATCCGCCCGCCCATCGCCGTGACGAGCCGGTCGCACAGCGCCAGCCCGAGGCCCGTGCCGCCGTACCGGCGCGTGATCGTCGCATCGACTTGCGAAAACGCCTTGAAGAGCTTGTGGAGATCCGCACCGCCGATGCCGATGCCGGTATCCTCGACCGCGATCGCGAGCTCGGCCGCGCCGCATTCGCCGCGCACGACCAGCACGCGCGCAGTCACATGACCCTGCTCGGTGAACTTGATCGCGTTGCTCAGCAGGTTGCCGAACACCTGCGCGAGCCGCGTCGGGTCGCCGCGCATCCGCTGCGTGCGGCTCGCGGCAATCTCGCAGAACAACGACAGCCCTTTCGCCTTCGCGACCGGCGCGAACGCGCCGAGCTCGCGCGCGATCACGCCCATCACGTCGAACTCGATCGATTCCACCGACATCGCGCCGGCCTCGATCTTCGAGAAATCGAGGATCCCGCTGACGAGCTCCAGCAGCCCCGCCGCCGCGGTGCGCAGCGTGCGCACGCGGCTGCGCTGCGACAGGTCGAGCGCATGACGGTCGAGCAGTTCGAGATTGCCGAGAATCACGTTGAGCGGCGTACGGATCTCGTGGCTCATCGCGGCCAGGAACGACGACTTCGCCGCATTCGCGGAATCGGCCGCGCGCACGGCTTCCTCGAGTTGCCGGACCAGTTGCCGCTTCGCGGTCACGTCGACGACCGCGACGATCAGCACGTCGCGCTCCTGGTAGCGCGCGCCGCATGCGATCACTTCGAGGTGCAGCGGCGCGGCGTCGGCGGCGGCGTCCGGCAGCACGAGATCGACCTGCAGCGGCCCGCTCGACGCGCGCGTGCGGTATTGCTCGACGATCTGTCCGGACAGCGCGCGATAGTCGCTGCCCAGCTGCGCGATCCGCTCGGCCAGCACCGGACTGACGAGCATGAAATGACCGTCGGCGCGCGAGATCAGCCCGAGACCGATCGGCGCCATCTCGATCACGCTACGGCACAGCGACTCGCTGTCGAACACGCGCTGCGAACGCGCATAGACGGGTGCGAGCATGCGATGGTGGAAACGCACGAGCAGCGTCCACATGATCGCGATCGTCAGCAGCGACGCGCCGAGCAGCAGGCCCGCGCGCAGCGCGACGTTCGCGATCACGTCACCCCACGACAGCGCATAGGCGAGCGTCCAGCCGGTATTGTCGAGCTTGCCGCGAAACAGCACGTGGCCGCCGCGAAACACCGGCTCGTCCGTGCTCGCCAGATCGCGCGAGGCGTCGAGACGCAGCAGCCGCGTGATCCGCGCGTCGTCCTGTGCAATGCCCGGGCCGGCGGCGACGAGCCGGTTGTCGGACGTCGTCACGAAGAACGTGCCGTCGGCCGGATGCGCGGGCAGCCACGACAGCAGGTAGTCCGGCGCGTATTCGGTGACGAGCACCGCGAACGGCTCGCCGTCGATCTGCGCCTGCGCGGCGAGCCGGATCCGCAACTCGCCGGACAGTGGATCGACGAACGGCGGCAGCCAGCGCACGTGCGGACGACCGTGCCCGCCGGTCGACGGCTGATCCTCGAAGTCGACGCGCAATGCGTCCATCGCGCGGGCGCGCCCTTCCGGCGTCAGCAGCGCCGCGTCGTCGGTGCGGGCGTTCGGCACCAGCGCAAACACGCCCGCATGCGTGCTGTAGTGATAGCCGACCAGCGCATAGCCGCGATTGATCGCGCTGGCCGCGCAGATACGCGCCAGCAGCACCGACAGCGACAGGTAGCGCGCGATCTCGCGCCGGTCGGCGGTCTGCCCCGGCACACCGAACACGACCGACGGATACGGGCTGATCGTGACCTGCTGATCGTTGTCGTAGAACGTATCGACGATGCTGTCCGGCGCGTGGTCGATGTCCCGCCAGATCAGCTGCGCATTGGATACGCCGTTGCGGAACGACGTCTCGCTGACCTTGATTTCGTTCAGCGTCTGCACGAGGCCGGCCAGGTAGTTGCGCCGCTCGCCGTCGAGATAGCCGTAGACGATCGACGCCATCCCGAGTGCGCAGGCAATCAGGATGAGGACCGTCACGACGATTCCGCCGCCGAACATCGAGATGCTCTGGTAACGCCGGATCGATTGAAGCGGGCTGTGAGGCATGGCGCAGGACGACGACGCATCGGCCCCCGGATGGCAAGCCGATCCGGGGGCCGAGGCATCGCATGAACGAAACCGTACAAAGATGGAAACGGTTCGATCATGCCAAACGGTCCTGCGAAAATCAGTTCAATGCGAACGATTTAGTACATGTCCAATATGCTCTGGCTATTGTTTTGAACTTGAACGAGATTTTGCGCGTGAAATTGCACTGTCCTGCCGGCCGCCGACAGGACAGCGTCCCAATCGACGGCACGCCGCGCAGACGTGCGCGCTCAGTTCTGCGTGAGCGGATTCAGCGTCGTGCAGAGGAAGCCCGTGCAGTGGCTCGCGTTGAAGTAGACCGACGCCATCACGAACGGCGCGACCGTGCCGAACGCCAGATCGCCGAAGTATGCGTTGCCGGTCGCGCCCTGGCCGTTCGCCTGCTGGATGAAGTCCGCGGCCGTCCCCTGGAGCGCGGCCGACTGATACGTGAAGGTCGGCGACTGCGTCTGGTCCTTCACGTAGACCGACGAGATCGTGGTGCCGAACAGCATCTCGCCCTTCGCGCGATAGCCTTTCGCGCCCTCGCTGTTGGCTTGCGCGATGAAGCCGTCGAGCGTCGTCTGCGGCGCCAGCGTATCGTAGGTATAGGTTGCGCCCGACCCATTGTTCTTCATGTACACGTTCGCCTGCACCGCCCCCACCATCATCGGGCCGAAGAACCAGTAGCCCGACTGGCCCTGGCCGTTCGCCTGCGCGAGGAACGCGGCCGGATCGCCCGGCAGCGCCGTCGTCACGTACGAATACGTGGCCGGCGACCCGCCGTCCTTCCGATACAGATAGCCGTACGAGTACGGCCCTTCGTAGCGGTAGCCGTTCGCGCCCTGCGCATTGGCCTGGTTGACGAAGCTCGTCATGTCGGCCGGGTTGGACTGGAGCTGGTACGTGTAGGTCGGTGCGGTGCCGTCGTTCACGAAGATCGAACGCACTTCGCCGTTGGGCGGCGAGTATGCGCCGTCTCCCAGGTAGCGGTAGCCCTTCGCGCCTTCGGCATTGAGGAGCGTCAGGAAGCTCGCCGCATCCGACGCAAGCGGCTGCGCCTCGTAGCGCAGCGTCAGCGTGCTGCCGCCCGTGCTGCCCGTGCCGCCGGTACCTCCGGTCCCGCCCGTCCCACCGGTTCCTCCGCTCCCGCCGCTGCCCTCGCTACCGGTGCCGCCGCTTCCGCCGGTGCTGCCCGTGCCCGATCCGTTGCCGGCGGATGCGGCCGGAGACGGGCTGTCGTCGCCGCCGCAGGCGGTCAGTGCCAGACAGGTCAGCGCGATCAATGCAACGGCTTTCATCGGAATTCCCTCCTCGAAACGAACCGGACGAACGAAGCCGGTGCGCGCGGACGAAGCCGCGCGCACGGACCGTGGTGGATCGGAAATCGGCACGACCGGCGGCCGCGCCGCCGGCCGGCGTATGTCAGTTGACCTGCAGCTGGCCGCCGCGGCCGAGGCCGCCCTTGACGTCCTGCGCCTTGTAGTTGCGCAGTGCGACGACCATCTTGTTCCATGCGTCGATGAACGCGACGACGGTCGCCTTGCCTTCCGGCGTCGTCGAGAAGCCCGCGAGGCCGCCGCCCACACCGCCGCCGAGACCGCCGAGCGCCGCGCCGTAGTTGGTCGCCGTCGAGCTGCCTTCGGCCGCGGCGATCTGCACCGCCGAGCGCACGTCGAACAGCGTCAGCGTGACGACCGACGCCTTCGTCTGCAGGTGGCCGGCCACCGCCGCGACCGCGCTGTTGCCGATCAGCCCGCCGATCATGCTGCCGATGCCGCCGATCGGCGAATCATTGACCACGATCTGCGGTTCCATGTAGTAGTCGGCCGCGACGCGCTGGCCCTTCTGCTGCTTCGAGCCCGCGCGGTATTCGCCCGAGTTGCGCTGCATCTGCGTGATCCGCGACAGGCGCGAGTCGGTCTTCTGGTTGCCGATCGACGTGATCACGAAGCAGTTCGACTGCTGGACGGCCAGGCGCAGCAGCGGATCGATGCTCGTCACCTTGGTCGCACTGCCGAACGGGCCCCACCAGTCGGCATTGCGGCCGTCATCGACGGCGATCGTGCCGAGCGGCGACGCGCAGCGCTGCAGCCCCGAATCGGCGCCGGCGCTCGCGCCGCCGCCGGCCGCGCCGGTCACGCCGAGGCTCTGGCCGCCGGGCGACACCATGCCGCCGCAGCCGGCCAGCGTTGCGGAAACGGCTGCGGCCAGCGCAGCCTGGGTAAGACGTCGGGAAAGAGTGGTCTTCATTGTCGTTATCGATCGAAAGAGTCGTTGTTCGGCTTATGGGTTCATGCGAACGTCGATAAGCCCCCCGGGCATGGCGCGCGATGGTGGTCTCCCCGCAGCGGCCCCCGTTGCTTCCGGTCCGGTCAGTAGCCGTACCAGTAAGTCTGGTGCCAGGCGCCGTAATACGGATAGCCTGAATACCAGTAGCCGTAATAGACGTCGCGCCACTGCGTGCGCCACTTCCAGTCGTCTTCGTCGGCCTTCTTTTCGTTGCGCGCGAGCTCGAGCAGCTTCTTCGACTCCTTGTCGCCGCGGGCTGCCGCGATCGACAGCCACTTGTCCGCTTCGCGCGGATCGGAGCCCATTTCCTCGAGACCGAACAGGTAGAAACTGCCGAGCGCCTTCTGCGCATTCAGGTCGCCGCGTTCGGCGGCCTCGCGCATCCACTTCAGCGCTTGATAGCTATCCTGACGAACGCCGTCGCCACGGAAATAGCGCAGGCCGAGATCGTAGGCGGCCTTCGGCTGGGTTTTCGCAGCCTGCTTGAGTGCGGCGATGCGCGGATCTTCGCGGTCTTCCGAGTCGTCCCTTTTTTGGTAGGAGACCTGATCTTTGGGTCGATCGGAACAACCTGTGTCGTCACAGATCCGCACCGTGTTGCCGGTGACGGACGGATCCTGCGCGCACGCGGCCAGCAGCAACAGCAGCCCCGGTGCGAGTAAACGGCGATACATTGGTGCTTTCCTCTAGTTTTATTGGCGCCGCAATTCTTCGAGCTGTCCACACCCCCGTGAGCTCGCACCCGGCTTGCGCGCGGCGCGGCGAATTCGATCCGCCGATGCCGACGCGCATTCCAAGGCTCTCTCAGGTTCTCTCTTCGAATCGTTCTGTCACAGTGTTGCTGCCGCGTTTCGCTGTGCCGGCTCTCCCCGGCTTCGATCTCCAAACATGACGCGACAAACAATAGTGACGTGGTGAGCAATAATAATGGAGAAAAATGACATGTCAAGGTGATTCGCTTTTCAAAGTTTGCGTAGCGCGTCACTTTTGAATATGCTCTTCCTCGCCAAAACCCCTGGAGACCCGATCGAGATGCCCAATAGCGAGCAGGCCAACGCAGACCTCATCACCGCCACCAAGGTGCGCGACCTTCTGAACCGGAACGGCATCCCGCCGCGCAGTCACAACACGACGATCGCGAACGTGCTCGGGCTGAGTTTCTCGGTCGTCACGCGCAAGATGAAAGGCCTGATCCCGTGGAACCTGTCGCAGCTGCAGGACATCGCGACGCATTTCGGCGTGCCGCCCGCGATCCTGCTCGACGACAAGGGCGCGCAGCCGGCCGCCGCCGAGATGATCGACGCGACCTTCGTGATCGAGTCGCGGCGCTTCCGCTGCCGGGCCGCGATCTCGACGAAGGCCAGCAGCCAGATCGAGACGGACTTCGTCGCGCTGCAGTGGCAGGGCGAATGGATCGTCACCGAACGGCAGCACGCGCACGAGGGGCGCACCTATCCGGTCGACGTCGTCGAGCTGCGTTCGAGCCAGCCAAACGTGTACGCGGCGCGGATCGCCGTGGTCGACGATTCGCCGGACGTGGCCGAGACGGTATGCGAATACTTCATCGAGAAAGGCGTGAACGCGATTCCGTACCATGACGGCGAGACGTTCCGCAAGGCGCTGGAAGTCGAGGATTTCGACGGCTACATCCTCGACTGGATGCTCGGCGACCAGACCGCCGCCGAGCTCGTGCGCGGGATCCGTTCGAGCGAGAACAGCGGCGCGCCGATCTTCCTGCTGACCGGCAAGATTTCGACCGGCGAGGCGAGCGAGGACGAGATCGCGCACATCGTGTCGCACTACAACGCGCGCTGCGAGGAAAAGCCGGTGCGGCTGCCGATCCTGTTCGCCGAAGTCGCACGCGAGCTGAAGATCGCGGTGCCGGCCGCGGCGGCAATCGGCTGAGGCCGGAACAACAACATTCACCACACGACCGAGGAAAAGACATGCGAGTTTCGACGACCTGGATCAAGCAACTGATGGCGGCCTGCCTGCTCGGCATCGCCGCGACGTCGTGGGCGGCGTCGTTTACGTTCACCGTCGACGGCAAGATCGACAAGAGCAACCAGCCCGGCAAGGCCGTCTACGTCTTTTCCGAACAGGCGCTGATGGCGTTGCCGCAGCATTCGATCACGACCTCGACGAGCTGGACGCCGAAGGCGACCTTCACCGGCCCGCGGCTGTCCGACGTGCTGAAGATCGTCGGCGCGCATGGCACGAAGATCGAATTCCGCTGCATCGACGAATACACGTTCACGATTCCCGCATCCGACGCCGACCGCTACGGCGTGATTCTCGCGCGCACGATGAACGGCAAGGTGCTCGACAACGACAACTACGGCCCGCTGTGGATCATGTATCCGCGCGACCAGTTTCCCGACGAGCTGAAGACGCCGCTCGGCGAAGCGAAGTTCGCGTGGCAGATCATCGGCCTGACCGTGAAATGAAGCGCGGGCGATGGCGCAATAGAAAAATCATCCTCGTCCTGGGATTCGTCTGGCTCCTGGGATTCGCCGCCTGGGCGTTCCTGCTGTGGGACCTGCTCGCGACCTCGGTCAACGAGGGCGTGCTCGAAGGGCCGCGCGAAGGCGTGTTCTGGACCGCGTCGCAATACCGGAACGTCTATACGCGGTTCGACCGTCAGTTGATCCTCTACGCGACGCACCAGGACGACGACTTCGACCGCGTGCAGATGCAGCTCGACAGCCTGTCGGTATCGTTCGGCTTTCTGGAGCGCCCGTCCGAAGTGTCCGAATACTGGCTGCGGATCCCGCGGGCGCGCGCCGAGATCGCGACACTCGGCGAATTCATGACGCGCCTGAAGCGCGAGGTGCCGCTGCTGCGCGACGCCCCGCAAAACGCGCCGCGCGTGATCGCGGAAGTCAGCGCGTACTGGCCGCAAGTCAACGGCCTCGCGAACTACTTCCGCGCGATCGAGATGGCGCAGCGCGACTTCACGTTCCATCAGCTGAAGGCCAAGCAGCGCGCAATCCTGATGCTTGGCAGCGTGCTCGGCGTGCTGCTGTGCGCGCTGTTCCTGCTGCTGTTCTATACGATGCGCACGCGCGACGCGCTGCTCGACCGGCAGAACGCGGCGCTCGACGCGGAACGCAAGGCGTCCGACCGCGCATTCGAGATGATCGAGGCGAAGAACGCGTTCCTCGGCATGGTCAGCCATGAACTGCGCACGCCGCTGCAGGCGATCTGCGGATCGATCGAGATCCTGCTCGCGCGCCCGCAGTCCGACGCGAACCTCAAGACGATCAGGCGGCTGCAGAATTCCGCGTCGTCGCTCGAAGCGCTCGTCAAGGACCTGACCGACTATATCAAGCTGCGCTCGACCAAGCGGCTCGCCGAGACGGAGCCGATCGGCATCGCCGCGCTGCTCGGCGAGGTGCTCGACCCGTTCCGCGCCAGGATCGACGCGCAGCGGATCGCGGTCACGTCGCACGTCGCGCCGTACGATCTCGCGATCCGCTCCGATCGCAAGCTGCTGCGGCAGATCCTGACGAACCTGATCGAGAACGCGGTCAAGTACACGCGCGGCGGCACGATCGCCGTGTCGATCGCGCTCGCCGACGCGCCGGCCGGCCGGCAGCTGAAGATCGCCGTGCGCGATACGGGCGTCGGCATCGCGAAGCAGCATCTGTCGAAGATCTTCGAACCGTTCTACCGCGCGAACGATGCGGCCGGACTGAGCGTCGACGGCATCGGGATGGGGCTCGCGGTCGTGCGCGAAATCGTCACGACGCTGCGCGGGCATGTGGAGGTGCGCAGCGTCGTCGGCGAAGGCAGCGAGTTCGTCGTGACGCTGCCGGTCGAGGTGCCCGACTTCGGCGAGACGCCGGGCGAAGCGCCCGCACTGCCGGACGCCGCCGCGCAGCGCCATCGGCGCGCGCTCGTCGTCGACGACAACGACAACGCGCGCGAAACGCTCGGCGCGATGCTCACGGCGCTCGGCATCGAAGCCGACCTGTGCGGCACCGGGCAGGAAGGCGTGACGCGCGTCGGCGACGGCGGCTACGACCTCGTCGTGCTGGACCTCGAACTGCCGGACCTCAGCGGCTTCGACGTCGCGCGCCGGATTCGCGCGGCGGCCCGGCCCGCAGACGCGCGCGCGCCGGCGATCCTCGGTGTCAGCGCGTATGAGTCGGCCGCGCTGCGCGACAACAGCCAGGTGTTCGACGCGTTCCTGCCGAAGCCCGTCCATCTGCGCGAACTCGGCGCGCTCGTCGAGAAGCTGCTCGGCTGAGCGCGCCGGCCGCTCGCTGCGCGTTCACTCGCCAATCAGGTGCAGCACAATATCCCGCCGGTGCGCGGCGCGGCGATGCTCGAACAGGTAGATCCCCTGCCAGGTGCCGAGCACCATGCGCCCGTGCTCGACCGGGATCGACAGCTGCACCTGCGTGAGCGCCGTGCGCAGATGCGCGGGCATGTCGTCGGGGCCTTCGGTGTCGTGCTCGTAGCGGGTGGCATCCTCGGGCGCGAGCGTCGCGAAGTAGCGTTCGAGATCGCGCTGCACCGACGGATCCGCGTTCTCCTGGATCAGCAGCGATGCCGACGTATGCCGGCAGAACACGGTGAGCAGGCCCGTGCGGATCGCCTGCTGGTCGACGAACGCGCGCACCTGCGCCGTGAATTCGACGAGGCCGCTGCCGCGCGTGTCGACACCGATATGCGTGATCGCCTGTTGCATGCGCATCACCTCAGGCCAGCGCGGCGAAGCCGTCGGCCTCGATCTGCCGCGCATCGGCCGGACGCACGACGCGCGCGACTTCGACCCCGTCGCGCAGGAACACCAGCGTCGGCCACAGCTTCACGCCGAATGAGCGGCCGAGCGGGCGGCCGGGGCCGTCCTCGATCTTCAGGTGACGCACGGCGGGATGCGCGGCGAACGACTCGACGATCGACGGCTGCGCGCCCGCGCAGATGCCGCACCAGTTCGCGCCGAATTCGATGACGGTGGCGCCGGCGAGCGCGTCGACTTCCGCGCGCGTGGGCGCGTCGGAGGAATAGCGTTGCGGAGTGTGCATCGGGGCTCCTCGTGTACCGTTATGAACCTGGCCGCGTCGTGCCGGAAGACGCGGCCTGCGATCTCCTACTGTAGCGGAAAAGCACGCCCGACGCCGGCTCTCGGCCGATCGGCCGAGGGCCGCGTGCGTCGGCCATATCGCCGCGTCCGATCGGATAAGATACGGCCCGACCTTTATCGAACCGACGGAGTGTTTTCAGTGATTCAACCGACCGCAGTCTTCAAGGACAATCTCGCGCAACTGCCGGCCATCGACGGCATCGCCCGCATCGATCTCGTCGGCGCCAACGGCGACGTGGTCGCCAGCATCGAGAACCAGCCCGGCAAGCAGGGTTCGCTGGCGGTATACAACTATCTGAAGCAGGCGTTCGGCACGCTCGACGCGAAGGCCGCCGAGCATGGCCTCGCGGTGTTCGCCGAACACACTGCCGACGCGCGCAACCGCCCCGGTGCGCACCCGAACGTCGATCGGCTGCTTGCGATCGTCGCGGGCGGAGAAGCGCTGCGCATCGACGTCGTGGCGAAGGGCTGAACCTTTGAGAGAACATGGACACGCGCGAGTCGTCGCACCGACGCCGCGGGCGAGCGAAGGGCACGCCGCAGCATGCCGCATGCCTGACAGCGACACCCGGCCGGCAACCCGCGCTCGTCGCATCCGCGTTCTTTTTCGTTGAGACAGCCCGCGTGCTCCGCTTCATGTTCCGGCTCCCCGCCTGCCGTCTCGCGTCGATCGCGGCCGTGGCAAGCGCCCTGTTCAGCGGCACGGCGTCGGCCGAAACGCTGCGCACGGCATCCGATATCGCCGGCGCGGCGCTGGTGCCGCTCGGCGCGCTCCCGCGCTCGCCCGAGAACGGTTCGCTCGACGCGTTCTGCGCACGCTATCGCGTAAAGCCGACCACGGCGGCCGGCCGCGCCGTCGCGAAGCTCGACTGGATCGTGACGTCCGAAGCGCCGCTCGGCCGCTACACGGTCGTCACCTTCGCGAGCGGCTTCAAACCCGGCACGAGCGCGATCTGTTACTCGCGCAACGGCAACGTCAGCGTGTTCGACGGCACGACGCTCGTCGCGCTCGGCTATACGGCCCGCCACGCGGACTGGCAGCTCGGCGCGGCCGAACCGCTGGAAAGCGGCGCGCTGCTGATCTGGGGCGGCGACGGTCCCGCGCCGCCGGTCGGCGAACTGCGCGAGGAAAATGGCGGCTTGCGCCTGACGGAGGTCGCCGCCGAACACACGTACTGCCACGGCCGCGCGGTCGTGCCCAACGTGTACGGCAAGCCGCTCGATGCGTCGCGCAGGATCCTGATCGCGCATGGATGGCAGCCACTGCGCCCGCGCGAGAAGCCGGACCCGGCGGACGGCGCGGCGACGCTCGCAAGGCACGGCATCGTCGAGGCCGAAGCCTGCTCCGGCACCGGTATGGGATATTGCGCGCTCCGATATCGAAGCGCAGCCGGCGTGCTTGGCGTGACGACGGCCGGCGGCGAACCGGACAAACCGTCGGCGAACATCGTCGTCGATTACCAGGTCGCCTGCCGCAAGCCGTAGCGGCGTGCGACGAGAGCGGGTGCGCGTCGATCGTCGCCGTATCTGCGCGTGTCGCCCGACACCGTGCGGCCTCCCCTTGCGGAACGCCACCCGCTGCACCGCGTTGCCGGCCCCTTCCCCGTTCGGCCGATTGACCCGGATCGCGCCCGCTCCTACACTGAGGTCCCTTTTACGCCGTCTCGGCAAGAGGGCCCTCCATGATCGATCTCTCCACGCTCGCGCTGTTCTCCGGCGCCTGCCTCGCACTGACCGCCACCCCGGGCCCCGACATGCTGCTGATCGCGTCTCGCAGCGTAAGCCAGGGTCGCCGCGCGGGCTTCGCGACGCTCGCGGGCATCCAGGCCGGCACGTACTGCCACGCGCTCGCCGCCGCGCTCGGACTGTCGCAGCTGTTTCTCGCAGTGCCGATCGCGTACGACGCCGTGCGCTTCGCGGGCGCCGCGTATCTGCTGTATCTCGCGTGGAAAACCTTCCGCTCCGACGCGACCGCGCTGTCGCCCGTCGCATCGCCGCGCCGTCACTCGAGCGCCGCGATCTTCCGCCAGGGCCTGACGACGAACCTGCTGAATCCGAAGATGGCGCTGTTCGTGCTCGCGCTGTTCCCGCAGTTCGTGCGGCCCGAACACGGCTCGATCGCCGTGCAGATCCTCGTGCTCGCGACGGTGCTCAACCTGATCGGGCTCGTCGTGAACGGCGCGGTGATCCTCTCCGCAAGCCGGCTGAGCCAGCGGCTCGGCGCGCGCCGCCGTCCGTCGAAGCTGCCGCAATACCTGCTCGGCACGGTATTCGTCGGGCTCGCGGCACGGCTCGCGGTGGCGGGGCGCAACTGATCGTCTTCCCGTCCCGCGTGCGCGAGCAAGCCTGATAGCCATTCGGACGACTGGCCGGATCAGGCTCGTCCGCCAACAATCAGGTTCGCATCGTCAACGAAGCACCGGCGCAACGTCCCGCGTTTCCGGTGCCTCCCACCTCTCGACCAGGCCACCCGCGCCATCGGCGCGACGGCTCTGCTTCTTGCACGGAGATAACACATTTGTTACCATGCGAACCTGCGCTTTGAAATCCGGTTTTTCAGCGAGCGTGTCGAGGCAGGCATTTTTGCCTTGCCGAAGACGTTGATCGCGCGGTTCTTCGCACTCGCCGACCGGATGGAACGGTACGGCCCGAATCTGGGCGAGCCTCACACCCGGGCGATGGGCGACGGGTTGTATGAAATGCGCCTGAAGGGGGCGGAAGGCATCGCCCGTGTGTTTTACTGCGCAGTCGTCGGCGAGCAGATCGTCATGCTTCACTGCTTCGTGAAAAAAACCGCGAAAATGCCGTTGAAAGAGCTGGATACCGCGCGCCGTCGATTGAAGGAGGTTCGAGATGGCAACCTATAAGGAACTGCGCGAGCGCGCGCTGGCCGATCCGAAGGTACACGCCGAGTATCAGCGGTTGAATCGCGAGGAATTCGCGCTGCTCGATGCCATGCTTGCCGCGCGGCGAGCCGCCGGTCTGTCGCAAGCCGATGTTGCGGAGCGCATGGGCACGAAGGCGCCGGCCGTCACGCGACTCGAACGCTCGCTTGCGACAGGCCAGCACTCGCCGTCGATCGAAACGCTGCGCAAGTATGCGGCCGCCTGCGGCAAGAAACTCGTGATCACTTTCGCCTGAGCCGTCCCCAAGCCGGGCAGCATCGGCCGGCCTTCAGCGCGTCGCGCCGAGCGCCACGCGCAGACGCTCCATCAGCTGCGTGTAATGCCGCAGCACCTCGTCCTTCGGCACGACGTTCGTCGTCGCGAACCGCTCGGACCACGCCGGCTTCCATTCATACGAGCCGTGCACGCTGCGATCGCCGTCGGGCGCCTGGATCAGTGACCGGATCCGCGCGTCACGGCCCGGGCCCGTATGCATGTCGAACAGCGCGTGGATATAGGCGTGATACGCGTCGTACACGTCGTCGTCGAACAGGTATCGGTAGATATGGAACGTGCGGTCGAGTTCGCGCTTCGCGCGGATCACGTCGTCCGGCGAGATGTCCTTCCAGTAGCCGATCCACGTGTAGAAACACAGCAGCGCGTTGAGCTGCGGCGCAACCGCGTCGTACAGCGCGAGCCGCTTCTCGATCAGCCGCTGGTTGGTCCACTGCACGAGCTCGAGCCGCTTCAGCCGCCGCGCCACGAGCCAGCCGAGGCAGGCCACCGACAGCGGCGTCAGCACGCCGAGCACGAGCTTGACGATTTCCAGCGAATTCCACGGGTTGTTGATGGGCTGCATGGGTGGCTCGACAAGAAGAAACGCATCCGCGACGACGCATGACCGGGCGCGCGGCGCCGCCTGCCCGATCGCGTCGACATCGACCGTTAGTTGCTTGCACATCGAACGCCGCGCGGCGTTCGATTCACTTGATTCCTCAGTGTATCGGGCAATTGTCACCAAGCCATGACCGTTCGTCGACGCCTCGCCACGCGCTAGGTCGGCAGCGCCGACGTGAGCTTGACCTTCTGCATCGGGATGTCGGTCTTCACGCTCAGCACGCCGGGGATGCGCGTCAGGTATTCCATCTGGAAGCGCCGGTAATCGTCGATGTCGGCCGCGACGACGCGCAGCAGGAAATCGCAGTCGCCCGCCATCAGATGGCACTCGACGACTTCCGGCATCTGCTGGACGGCGTCGGCGAAACGGTTCACGGATTCCGCGTCCTGCCCCTTCAGCCACACGCGCGTGAAGATCGTCAGCCCCTTGCCGACCTTCGCGGGGTTCAGCACGGCCACGTACTTCTCGATCACGCCCGCTTCCTCGAGCAACCGCACGCGCCGCAGGCACGGCGACGGCGACAGCCCGACCTCGTGCGCGAGTTCCACGTTCTGCATGCGGCCGTCGCGCTGCAGCGCGCTCAGGATCCGCCGGTCGATAGCATCCAGCTTCATTGGCATCCGATTCCAAGAAATTCGCGAATCACGCGTTCAATGCCAAATTCTCCGAAAAACATAGCCACAACGCAACCCGATTCGAGTCAAAAAAGCAGACAATTCCTCTCCCGAAGGAGGAGTAATGAGCAGTAGCGTTTCAACGTCGTCCGGGCTTCGCGACAAGCCCGCGTATCTCGCCGAGATGGGCCGCGGATTGCGCGCGGCGCTGCCCGTCATGCTCGGTTTCGTGCCGTTCGCGCTGGTGCTGGGCGCGCAGGCCGCGCAGAAAGGGCTGAGCCTGTTCGAGGTGCCGATGATGACGGGCCTGAACTTCGGCGGCGGGTCCGAATTCGCGGCGATCCATCTGTGGACGTCGCCGCCGCATATCGCACTGATCGTCGCGATGTCGTTCCTCGTGAATTCGCGGCACATCCTGATGGGCGCGGCGTTCGCGCACTATATCCGCCGCCTGCCGCGCCGCCGCGCGTTCGCCGCGCTGTTCTTCATGTGCGACGAGAGCTGGGCAATGTCGCTCGCCGATGCGAAGGCGCGCTCGGACAGCCACATCAGCGTGCCCTATTACGCGGGCATCTGCGCAGGGCTCTACCTGACCTGGATCTCGATGACCACGCTCGGCGCGGCGGCCGGCCCGACGATCGGCAACGTCGAGCAGTACGGCTTCGACATGGCGTTCACGGCCGTGTTTCTGGTGCTGCTGCGCGGCATGTGGAAAGGAATGCGCGCGAGCCGGCCGTGGTTCGTCAGCCTCGTCGTCGCGGCGGCCACGCATCTGGCCGTGCCCGGCGCGTGGTATGTCGCGGCCGGCGCGTGCGCGGGGCTGATCGCCACGCTGCTGTGGGAACCGGAGCCGCGCGATGCCTGATTTCGCCACTGTCGCGACCATCGTGCTGATGGCGTCGACGACCTACCTGTCGCGCGTGCTCGGCTACGTGATGCTGCGCAACCGCACGCTGAGCCCGCGCATGGCGGCCGTGATGGAAAACGTGCCCGGCTGCGTGCTGATCTCGGTGATCGCGCCGGCCTTCGTGTCGACGCGCCCGGCGGACCTGCTCGCGCTCGGCATCACGCTGGTCGCGGCCACGCGCCTGTCGATCCTGCCGACCGTGATCGTCGGCGTCGCATCGGCCGGCCTGCTGCGGCATCTGCTCGGATAACGCGATACAACCCCGCCGCGATGCGCCGCCCGAGCCGGCGCGCGCGGCCCACCGATCGACCGACGGGCGCGCAATGCGCCCGTTTTCGCCTGCGCACCGACGGCGCGGGACGACACGCGACACGGCAGGATGCTAGCCTTGCGGACATAGGCCACGATGCAGCCCCTGTCATTGCCCCACTTCGCGAGGATCGTCCCGATGCAAGAAACCCGCCCGCTGTTCGACCGCGTCCTGCTCACCAACGACGACGGCTTCGACGCCCCCGGCCTCCGGATACTCGAACAGGTTGCCGCGCAGCTCGCGCGCGAAGTATGGATCGTCGCGCCGGCGGAGGACCAGAGCGGCACGTCGCATTCGCTGAGCCTGCACGAACCGCTGCGCGTGCATCACAAGGGCGAGCGCCGCTTCGCGGTGCGCGGCACGCCCGGCGACTGTGTCGCGATCGCGGTCAGCCACCTGATGAAGGACGCACGCCCCGACGTCGTGCTGTCCGGCGTGAATCGCGGCGCAAATCTCGGCACCGAAACCGTGTTCTCGGGCACCGTCGGCGCCGCGATGACGAGCATGCTGGTCGGCGTGCCGGCGATCGCGCTGAGCCAGGCCTTCACCGACCGTCACGCAGTGCCGTGGAACACGGCGCTCACCCACGCGCCGGACGTGATCCGCCGACTTGTCGCGGCCGGCTGGGACCGCGACGCGTGCCTCAACGTGAACTTCCCCGCGTGCGCCGCGCAGGACGTGCGCGGCCTGAAGCCGACGAACCAGGGGGCGGGCACGCTGCAGGGCGTCGAGATCGTGTCGGGCCGCGATCCGCGCGAGATCGACTATTACTGGCTGAAGCTCGCGCGCGCGCCGCATGACGATGCGCCGGAGTCGGAAACGATCGCGCTCGGCGAAGGGTATGTTGCCGTCACGCCGCTGAAGTTCGAGCGCACGCATGACCATGCGCTCGCGCAGCTGCGTTCGAAGCTCGCGTGACGCGCCGTCCGGCCCACGGTCGCCGATGACGCGCGGTCGCACCGCGCGTTCCGCGATGCCATGACGCCGGCCGCGCGCGCAGGCAGCCGCGATCGCGCACGCCGCCACACGCGAACACCGGCTTGCCGGCCGGCACGACGTCACGTCAGGTTCAATCCACCGTCGAGCATCACGATCTCGCCCGTCACATAGTCGGACGCGACGAGCATCGCGACCGTCTGCGCGATATCGTCCGGCGTTGCCGCGCGGCGCATCGGTGCATGCTCGCGCCACAGCCGCTGCGCGTCGGTCCAGTCGGCCGTCAGCGGCGTATCGACCAGCCCCGGCGCGACCGCGTTGACGCGAATCGCCGGCGCGAGCGTGCGCGCGAGCAGCCGCGTTGCATGATTGAGCGCGGCTTTCGCGGCCGCATACGGAATCGACGCGCCCTTCGGCCGCACGCCCGCATGCGAGCTGACATTCACGACGCAGCCGGGCCGTCCGCGCGAGGCAGCGTCGCGCAATGCGGCTTCCGCCGCCGCGACGAGCCGGAACGGCGCGATCACGTTGATCTCGTGCATCTCCCGCCAGACTTCGGGCGTCGCGGCCACGAGATCGTCATGCGCAATCACGCGGCTGATCCCCGCGTTGTTGACCAGCACGTCGAGTCGCCCGCGCACGGCGATCGCGTCGCGGATCAGCCGCACGCGCTGGGCGTCGTCGGCCAGATCGGCCTGCACGTAGGCCGCCTCGCCCAGTTCACGCGCCATCGCGCGACCGGTGTCGACCGAGCTTCGCGAATGCAGGATCACCGCGTAGCCGTCGGCCGACAGGCGCCGCGCAATGGCTGCGCCGATGCCCGAGGTCGAGCCCGTGACCAGCGCGACCGGACGCGCGTGACCGCCGCTCATGCGGCGCCCGGCGCGGGCAGGTCGACGTACTCCTCGAGCTTTCCGGCCACGTACAGTCGCTTGCCGCTTCTCGGGTATTCGCACACGTCGTGTTCGAGCCGCTGGCCGACGACGATCAGCTCCAGCGGCACGTCGCCGGTGTTCTGCAGCGTGTGCGCCTCGCCGCGCCGCGCAAAGCCGAGGAAATCGCCGGGCCCGACCGCGTGGCTGCGCTCGCCGATCGTCACGGTCCCGGTTCCGGACAGCACGTACACGCATTCCTCCTCGTACAGGTGCCGGTGATATTCGGCGGACTCGTGGCCGGGCATCAGCGTGATCAGGTGAAAACCGAGCTGCGTGAGGCCGGTCAGGTCGCCGAGCGGTTTCCTGAGACGCACCGCATTCGCGTTCAGCGGATGCACGGCGCGGTCCGGTTCGAGCTTCGCGATATCGGCGGCCTTCAGCAATTCCCTGGGTGGAGTCGACATGGGTGTTCTCGCAAGATTGACTACGGTATCGATCGAACCCGTCGGCCGCGCGCGGACGGCGGCCACACCGGCGCTGCGCGTCAGCGGATCAGTTGGCGGATGCCGAGCCCGACGATCAGCACGCCGCATACGCGGTCGGCCCAGCGCTTCGCGCGGCGATACGCGGCCGCAATCGCCGCGTGCGACAGCACGAGCGCAACGAGCCCGTACCAGCTCGCGGCCGTCACGCCGACCGTCGCGAGCATCGCGAAGAAGGTCGCGGACGAAACATGGGCCGGCGCGGCCGACGAAAACACGGCCGCGAAGAACGCGATGGACTTGGGATTCGCGAGATTGGTCGCCACGCCCTGCAGGAACGCGGCCCGCCCGCCGGCGGATCGGGCGTCCGGCGCGCCGGCAGCCGCGACCGCGCCCGACGACAGCAGCAGCCGCATGCCGAACCAGATGAGGTAGCCCGCGCCGGCGACACGCACGATCATCGCGAGCCACGGAAACAGCGCGAACACGAAGCCGATGCCGAGGATCGCGCAGCTCGCCCAGAACAGGTTGACGGTGACGACGCCGCCGACGAGCGCCAGCGCATCGGCGCGCGTGCCCGAGGCGGCGCGATGCGCGACCGCGACGAAGTTCGGGCCCGGCGACACGACACCGGCGACATAAACGGAAAAAACCGTGGCAACAGCGGCGGAGTCGACCATGCGGGCAGGCCTTTGCGTGGGGCGGACAGGGGATGGATCGGCGCGCCGCGAACGGCGTGCCGGCTATTGTCCGATATTTTCGGGCGCGGCGCGACGCGATCGGGCGCGACCGGTCCGACCCGCGATCGCCCGTGCGGCGATCCGCCCGTCAGCGCACCCGCAATGCCGTCAGCAACGCGATGAGACGATCGACATGTTCGTCGCCGGTGCGCCACGACGACACGCTGATCCGGAACGCGGGCCGCCCCTGCCATACGGTCGGGCCGAACCACACGTCGCCCGACGCCTGCGCGGCCTCGAGGATCGAGACGGTCTCGTCGTCGGTGCCGGCGCGCACCAGCACCTGGTTCAGCACGACGCGGTTCAGCACGTCGTAGCCGGCCGCGCGCAGGCCGTCGGCGATCCGCGCCGCCTGCGCGCAGTGCCGGTCGACCATCGTTGCCACGCCCGCGCGGCCGAGCGTGCGCAGCGCGGCCCACACGGGGATCCCGCGCGCGCGCCGCGAGAATTCGAGGTTCAGGTTCTTCTGCGCGTCCTGCGCGCCGCTCAGATACACGGCGTCGCTGTTCATTGCGGTCGCGAGCGCGGCCGCGTCGCGACAGATCACCATCGCGCCGTCGTACGGCGTGTTGAGCCACTTGTGGCCGTCGGTGGTCCAGCTGTCCGCGCCGTCGATGCCTTCGGTCAGCGCGCGCTTCGACGACGCGCGCGCCCACAGGCCGAATGCGCCGTCCACGTGCACCCATGCGCCGGCCGCCTTCGCGCGCGGCACCAGCGCGGCGAACGGATCGAATTCGCCGGTATTCACCTCGCCGGCCTGCAGGCAGACGATCGTCATGTCGTCGAGCGGCGGCATGCGGGCGGGATCGATGCGGCCGTGCGCGTCGACCGGCGCGACGACGAGGCGCTTCATCCCGAAGCCGAGCACGCGCAGCGCCTTCCTGACCGTGATGTGCGCCAGCTCGGAGATCGCGACCTTCACTTCCGGCGCGCCGATCAGGCCGTCCTCGTCGACATCCCAGCCCTTGCGCGCGAGCAGCGCGCGCCGCGCGGCGACGAGCGCGACCAGCGTGCAGGCGGTCGCGCTCGTGCCGAAGCCGACCGCGCTGTCGGCCGGCAGCGCGAGCGCGTCGACGACCCAGCGCGCGGCCTGGCGCTCGATCGTCGCGGCCACCGGCGAGTTCGCGAATGACGACGCGCACTGGTCCCACGCGAGCATCAGCCGCTCGGCCGCGGCCGCCGCCGGCAGCGCGGCGCCGATCACGAAGCCGAAATAGTTCGGGCCGTTCGACGCGACGGTCGCGGGCGACCCGCGCTCGTCGAGCAGGCGCAGCATGTCGTCGGCCGGTCGGCCGTCGTCCGGCAGCGGCTCGTCGAAGGCGGCAAGGCCCGCCAGCGCGGCGGCGTCGGGAAACGCGCGGCGACGGTCCGTCGCGGCGAGATACGCGTGTGCGCGCCGGTCGGCGTCGGCAAGCAGTGCTGATTCGTCCATGTCGTTGGCCTCGGCAAATGTCAGAGTTGCGAGAGATCGCGGCCCAGCCGCTCGAGCGCGGCGTCGATCCGCTTGTAGTACGTGAACTTGCCGACGCGCGTCGCGCGCACGAGCCCCGCGTCCGCGAGGATGCGCATGTGGCGCGTGGTCGTCGCCGGCGCGATGCCGAGCTTCTCGGTGATGTAGGTGCAGCACACGCCGAGTTCGTCGATATCGCCATGCGGTTGCGGCGGGAAATGCTTGCTCGGCTGCTTGAGCCAGCGCATCACGGCCAGACGGCTTTCGTTGGCCAGTGCGCTGATGCGGGTGACGTCGTCCATGGTTCGGCCTCGCTTGACGTTTCGAATATTAGCTAAATGACGAAACGTGGACAAGCGGATCGGAGCACGGTTTCGCGCGGCCATGCCGTTCGGTCGATGGAGGCAACTGCCGACGCGCAGGATTCGACGCTGCTGCATCGGCGCCCGCGATGCGGTCTCGTCGATGCGGGGTGGACGGGCCGCGCTCTCGCCGTCGGCCGCGCGCGGTTCAGGTCGCGGCCAGCGCCTGCGCCAGCCTGTCGATCAGTACACGCACGCGGCGCGGCTGCACGGCGCTCCCCGGATAGACGATCTGCAGATCCACGTCGCCCGGCGAGAACGCACGCAGGATCTCGACGAGCGCACCGGACGCCAGATCCTGTTCGACGTCGATCAGCGACTTCAGCGCGACGCCATGCCCCGCGATGCACCACGCACGCACGAGCGCACCGTCGTTGGCGATGCGGCGGCCGCGCACCGTCACGCGCCTCGGCTCGCCGTCGACCAGAAACGGCCATTCCGCATAGGGCGACTGGCCGAAGCGCATCACGATGCAATCGTGCGCGGCGAGGTCGTCCGGATGCCGCGGCGTGCCGTGCGCGGCGAGATACGCGGGCGACGCGCACACCACGCGCCGCGAACGGCCGAGCGAGCGACTGCGCAGCGCGCTGTCGGCCAGCGTGCCGCGCCGGATCGCGAAATCGAGTCCCTGCCCGACGAGATCGACGAAGCCGTCGCCGAGATGCAGGTCGACCGTCACGGCCGGATGCTCGGCGAGGAACGCGTCGACGACGGGCACCACGCGTTCGCGGCCGAGATCGGCGGGCGCGCTCAGGCGCACGGGGCCCGACAGCGTCTGTACACCGAGCCGCACGCGGCTTTCCAGTTCGTCGGCTTCGGCGAGCAGCCGCCGCGCCCCGGCGACGAGCGTGCGGCCTTCGTCGGTCAGGCTGATCGCGCGCGTCGTGCGCGTGAGCAGCGCCGCGCCGTAGTAGCGCTCCAGCGCGCCGAGCCGCTCCGATACGGTGGCCGGCGACAGGCCGACCTCGCGGCCGGCCGCGGCCAGCCCGCCCTTCTCCACGATGCGCAGGAACAGCGCCAGGTTGTCGAGCAGCATTCTTCGCCTCTTCCGAATGATATTTTCGAAGCCAGCCCAATTATCCGAGATATCCGGAAGCGATAAAGTGGCTCGGACGATTGTTCTCGCGCGCGGCTCGCCGGCGCTTCGATCACCTACTCAAGGAAATCCGCGATGGAATACCGCACCCTCGGCCGCTCCGGCCTCCAGGTTCCCGTGCTGAGCTTCGGGGCAGGCACATTCGGCGGCACCGGCCCGCTGTTCGGCGCGTGGGGCAACACGGGCGTCGACGAAGCGCGGCGCCTGGTCGACATCTGCCTCGAAGCCGGCGTGAACCTGTTCGACACGGCCGACGTGTATTCGGACGGCGAGTCCGAACGCGTGCTCGGCGCCGCGATCAAGGGACGGCGCGACCGGGTGCTGATCTCGACGAAGACGGGCCTGCCGACCGGCGACGGCCCGAACGACGCGGGCACGTCGCGCGCACGGCTGGTGCGCGCCGTCGACGACGCGCTGCGCCGCCTCGACACCGACTACATCGATCTGCTGCAGTTGCATGCGTTCGATGCGGCGACGCCGGTCGAGGAAGTGATGTCGACGCTCGACGCTCTCGTGCGCGCGGGCAAGCTGCGCTATATCGGCGTGTCGAACTTCGCGGGCTGGCAGATCATGAAGTCGCTCGCGGCGGCCGACCGGCACGGCTGGTCGCGCTACGTCGCGAACCAGGTCTACTACTCGCTCGTCGGCCGCGACTACGAGTGGGACCTGATGCCGCTCGGCGCGGACCAGGGCCTCGGCGCGCTGGTCTGGAGCCCGCTCGGCTGGGGGCGGCTCACCGGCAAGATCCGCCGCAACGCGCCGCTACCCGCCGGCAGCCGGCTGCATGAAACGGCCGCCTACGGGCCGCCGGTGGATGACGAGCGCCTGTACGACATCGTCGACGTGCTCGACGGGATCGCCGAAGAAACCGGCAAGACCGTGCCGCAGATCGCGCTGAACTGGCTGCTGCAGCGGCCGACCGTGTCGTCGGTGATCATCGGCGCGCGCAACGAGGAACAGCTGCGCCAGAACCTCGGCGCGGCGGGCTGGGCGCTGACCGACGCGCAGATTGCGAAGCTCGATGCGGCGAGTGCGGTGGAAGCGCCGTATCCGCATTTCCCGTATCGCCGGCAGGAGGCGTTCGCGCGGCGCAATCCGCCGATGCGGGGGTGAAGCGGCTGGGGCGCGTCGAATTCTGTAGCCGCGGGGACACAAAATCCGCGCCCTACCGCGTTCTTGTATCTCCGGGGCCACAATTCCGAGATGGTATTTTGTAGCAGAGGGGCTACAACGAGAGTCGATCCGACTGTTTTTGATGCCCCGGGGCTACAAATGACGACTTTGGCTGACGTTGCGGAGATGCTGAGGGAAGCGCGCCGCACGGCGGGTCTTTCGCAACAGGAACTGGCCGATCGCGCCGGTGTCGCGCGTACCACGCTGGCCCGCATGGAAACGCTGGCGCGAAGCGACATGCGCGCATCTGCGCTCGTTCGTCTTCTCGAGGCGGCCGGCTATGATCTGCGAACGGTCAGGCGCGGCCACGGACGGACGCTGGACGACATCCTGACCGAACAGCGCACGATGGGAGAGACGTGACATGCGCCTTCATGTCCATGTCAAAGGCAAGCTCGCCGCTCATCTCTATCGCCAGGCGGACAACTACGCGCTACCTCCGGGACTGAGCATCGAAGGCCGCAAGACATGGGCCCCTGGCAAGACGCTGGAACGTTTCTTCAACACGCGTCTTGGCATCCCGCCGAAGCAATATCGCCAGATGGTCGAAGCGCTGTGCGACTCCGCCGTATCCACCGCAAAGGACATCGTCGAAGCTGCGAAGAACGACACTCGGTGGCATTGGATCGCGAAGCAGATGCTGCACGCATGGAACGAAGGCATGGGGTCGCTTCGCAGCGCCAAGCCGCAGGTGGCGTTCAAAGCGCCCACACCGGTCATCGAAGCTGCCGGCTTCTCGGACGCAGATCCGGTCGATCACGCGAGAGAGGTGATTGGCCGCTCGGAGCTGCTGGCAAATCGCGGCAAGGAGAACTGATGCCCGTGCAGGCTCGGCTGCCACGACCCAGTCCGCCGCCTTCCCTCACCCCACCACCCGCGCCTTGATCCACAGAAACAGCGGCACGCGCGACCACTGCCTCAGCTGATCGGTATCGGCATGATCCGGCAGCGGCTCGCGCAACGACACGATCGCGAACCCGACCGCCTCCAGCGCCTCCATGTAGGCTTCCAGCGGCAGCGACCAGCCCGCGAAATGCATCGACAACCCGTCGCGCGTCTCCACGCCCTCGAAATGCTCGCGGCCGAAGTACGTGCCTTCCAGCACGAACGGCGCGTCGGGATGCGGCCCCGCGAAGCGCCCGCGATCGCGGAACGGATGCACGAGCGATACGAACAGCGTCCCGTCCGGTTTCAGCACGCGGCGCGCCTCGCGCAATGCGCGCGGCATGTCGTCGAGATCCATCAGCACGTTGTACGCCATCACGAGATCGAAACTCGCCGGATCGAACGGCAGCGATGCGGCGTCGGCGAGCGCGTAGCCGTGGGCGGAATCGGCGCGGCGTGCCGCATCGAGCATCGCGGGCACCGCGTCGCTCGCCGTCACGTCGTAGCCCAGCGTCTTCAGTGCGCGGCTCACGCGGCCTTCGCCGCAGCCGATCTCGAGCGCGCGACCGCTGCCGCGGCCGATGTACGCGACGAGCCCGTCGCGGTATTTCCAGAATGCGTCGTGTCCCGGCTTGCCGGCCCAGTCGATCCATTGGTCGGCGACGTGCGTCCAGTGCGCGGTGATGGGTTTCGTGTCGGTCATGAAGGGCTCCCGATCCGGATTCGTGCAGGCTGCTCAGGATGCGCATGGTAAGCCGAAGCGGCGCAGCGCGTGAACGGACTGCGCGCGACGGCAGCGGCGCGATCCGCATCCCGCGGGTTTGACTTCCCGCCGCAACGGCTTACAGTAGCCCGAAACGACGCATGCCGCGCAACCGACGCCGAGGACCTTCGATGCCGACGCCCTTCGTTCCCCCCGATATTCCGTACCCGACCGTCGCGGCGGAAACGCGCATGGTGCACGACACCGCGACGCTGAACCCGTCGGACTACCGGCCCGCCGACGGTTCGCCGTGGGTCATCGCCGATCTCACGCCCGCGCCGGACAGCGGCGCCGCCGTGTCGGGCGACACCTACTTCGATACCGCGAAACAGCGCACCGTACCGGTGCCCGACGCGCGCCGGCGCTATGCGAATCGCGGCACATGGACGCTCGTCGCGAGTTCGAGCCCGTCGGTGCCGTCGACGGGACGCTACGACTGGCTGACGCTCGCCTGGCCGAGCGCGATCCGGCGACCGATCCCGAATACGCCCGAGCATCTGTATTCGCCATTCACTCGCGGCGGCACGATCGTCTACCGGTGGCATCCAGCGGCCGACGGCGGCGAGCAATTCGGTGCGGTGCGCATGATCTTTCCCGAGTGGAAGCAGCCGGTCGCGGAGGTGCTGCGATCGGCTGCCGCCGACAATGCACGCACACCTTCCGGCAAGCGCCCGCACGAACCGGCGCTCGATCGCGCCGCGCACGACACGAATCCGATGGCCGCCGTGCTCGATTTCGGCGCTGCGCTGCGCGACGAACCTGCCGAGCGGATCGTCGCGCGGCTGCCCGCGCTGCTGCGCGCGCACGACGCGCACGAAACGTCCGCCGTCGTGTTCCTGTGCCTGTCCGCAGCGCGCGAGGAAGACCGGCAGCGCTTCGTCGAAGCGATCGACGCGTCGATCGCCGACATCGACGATCCGGCGCGACTGCTCGCGATCGCCTACGGCGCGTTCGCCGCCGACCGGCTGCTGCCCCGGCCGTTGCGCGACGTCGCGCACATCGCACGCATCAACGACGTATTCGCGGCGCTGAAGCAGCGGACGTCGGTGCTCGGCGTACCGGTTGCGCAAGGCTCGCCGTGGTACGAGTTCTTCACCGCATATCGGCTCGGCGAGGCGGCGTCCGGAAACGGACCGTGACCGGTGTCGTGCTGATCGTGCTGATTTCGTACCGGGAACCCGCGCGCATGACGGGCGGTCGAAACCCCGCCGCCTGACCGTAGACGACGGAACGCTACATCGACCGTCGATTACGTCTGCCGCCCTCTTCCGATCACGTCACATCACGTCATTCATTCCTCATGCTGAGCATCGGTCCCTTCTCGATTCGAGTCGTCGCGGTCGCCGCTGCCGCGCTGCTCGCGTGGCTCGTCGCCCGTTTCATGCAGCGCCGGCCGCCGGACGGCCAGCACAAGACGGCGGCGAGCCTGATTCTCGACACGCTGCTGCTCGGCCTGATCGCCGCGCGTGCGAGCTATGTCGTTCGATGGTGGTCCGAATATGCGGCCGCGCCGCGCTCGATCGTCGCGCTCGGCGACGGCGGCTTCGACTGGCGCATCGGCCTCGCGGCCGGCATCGCGTTCGCCGGATGGCGGCTGCGCCGCCTGCCCGCGCTGCGTCGTCCGGCACTGGCCGGCATGCTGGCCGGCCTTGGCGCATGGGGCATCGCGCAGGGCACGCTCGCGACGCTGCAGCACCATGCGCCGCCGCTCGCCGCATTGCAGCTCGAAGCGCTCGACGCAACGCCGGTTGCGCCGCAGCGCTTCGCCGGCAAGCCGGTCGTGCTGAACCTGTGGGCGAGCTGGTGCGCGCCGTGCCGGCGCGAGATGCCGATTCTGGAGCAGGCCGGACGCGACCATCCGGATCTCGCGGTCGTGATGCTCAACCAAGGGGAAAACGCGCAGACGGTGCGCGCGTTTCTCGAACAGCAGGGCTTGCGCTTCGATCACGTGCTGCTCGATCCCGCGTTGCGCGCGATGCATGCCTACGGCTCGCGCGGACTGCCGACGACGCTGTTCTTCGATGCGCAAGGCAACCTCGTCGAATCGCACATGGGCGAGCTGACCGCCGCACGGTTGAAGGATACGTTGAGCCAGCGGTTCGGTAGGTGAATGCCATCGATGGTCCGGCATCGCCGCTACAAGCTGCAGAACATTTCACTCGCGCGGTTGATGCATACGCTGGTATCGCTGGGCCAGCATGTGGAAATCGTCGTGCAGCCCGCGCGACGCGCACGCACGGCAGGCATCACGGTCGCGGCATGACGCCCGCGACCGGTCCGCTCGCCGCCCGCCGAACCGCCCCGACGCGCGGCAGGCGGCTTACGGACGCGACAGCACCAACACGCGCCCGCCGACGCGATAAAGCTTGAGCCAGCCCGTATCGGCCGTGAACCGCAGCTGCTGCAACGGGAAATCGAAGCCGGCCTGTCCGGCCGCGCTGATCACTGCGTCAGCGATCCAGCGAATCAGCGCCTTCCCTTCCTCGGTCGTCTGATGGCCGTTCTGCACACCGTAAAAATAGCGATTGCCGGCGTTGACCTCGTTCTGCAACTGCATCCAGTGTCCGGGCAGGCCCGGCAAGGTCCGGAACAGATCGGCGACCCGCTGCGTCGTCAGTCCGCGCGCCCACAGCGCGCCATTGACGGCCGGCCGCGCGAGGTTGTGGCGATCCGCTTGCTGAGCCTGGCCTTTGATGTCGCCTTTCAAAACATCGGGTTTCGTCATCACGCATTCCTCATGGTTGCCCCGGCGCGGGCCGGGTGAATGAAAGAAGCTGCCGGAAATCGACGGTGGCACGCGCCGGCCGTCGCCGCCGTCTGCGCCCATCGAACGATACGCTCAATCTGGCGATTCATCACATGAATATGTGGTGTCGCACCACCGGGGTTCGGAATGCGGTCATGCCGTCGCGTGCGTTCGCAGCGCCGAAGCACGGCACGTCTGCCCTTGGCATGCCTGCCCCGCGGAATTCGCCATGGCATGAACGCTTCACGGCGTACCGGCGCGGGGGAGCCAGTCATGGCGATCACTGCGTCGCCTGTGCCTTCAGCATCCCTTTCAGCACCAGACACGCGCCGCCACCGACCGCGCTCGCGCATGCGACATAGCCGAAGTACAGCTGGTAGCCGTACATGCCCGGGTATGCGGTGGTCAGCCAGCCGTTCAGCAGCGGCAGGAATACGTCGGGCGAATAGCCGAGCAGCGAGATGATGCCGATCGCGAGCCCCGTGATGCGCGGCGGCACGTCGCAACGTTCGAGCACGCTCCAGTACAGCCCGCGCACCGCATAGGTCAGCAGGCCGATCACGGTGACGACGCAGGCGAACAGCACGACCTGGTTGAATGACGGGAACACGATCAGCGCGACCAACGCGAGCGCCGCGCAGAACAGCGCTGCGCCCAGCACGTTCAGCGTGCCGACGCGATCGCCGATGAAACCGCCGCCGATCCCGCCGATCGGCCGCATCCACAGCTTCAGCGACGCGACGAAGCCGGCCGCGACAATCGACATGCCGACGCCCTCCTGCTGCAGGTACGGCGAGATGCTGTAGATCGCCCACGACAGGTGATAGCCGCAGAACACGATCAGTGCGAACACCCACAGGCGTCGATTGCGCGCGAGGGTTCGCAGGTCCTGCACGAGCGGACGCTTGTCGGCTTGCGCCGCATCGTCGGCGTGGCCCGAAGCCGACGCACTCGCGTCCTTGACGAGCAGCAGCAACGCGCCGAGCGCGATGCAGAGCACCGAATAGCCGACGACCACCTGCCGCAACGCACCCGCGGGCGATACGCCTGGCGACTCGACGAGCCACGCGAAGAACGCAAGCGAAGCCGTCGCGAGCAAAGCCTCGATCAAGCCGCGCCCACCGTCGAGGAACCCGAAGAAACGGCCCTGTTCGGTCGGCAACGCGATCGTCTTCACATGCTTGATGACAGGCGTCCAGAACGCGAGCCCTGTCGTCAGGCCCCAGCCGCAGAAGATCGCCAGCAACGCCGCATACGACGGCGCGCTGGCATACCAGAAGCCGAGCGCGCCCGTCGCCGCGAGCGAGAAGGCGATCAGACCGCGCGGCGACAGCCGATCGGCAAGCCAGCCGCTCGGCAGATAACAGATGAAGAAGGTGACGCCCAGCGCCGAGTAGAGATAGCTGAGCTGCATGCGCGAAATCCGGAACAGGTCCAGCATCGTGTGCTGGTAGAACTGGCGCAGGTACAGCATCGAGTAGATCGCGCCGGCCGCGCAGACGAGCAGCGCAAGCTGGAGGTAGCGGCCGGCCGGCGCCGGCGCAGCGGCTGCATCCGGGATCGCGGCTTCGCGTGCCGTGTCGTGGTTCGTCATGTGCCTCCTCTATCCGGTGATTCCCGCCGGCCGCAGGCCGGTTGTCATGCAATGCGCGAGTGAATGCCCGGTGCTCGCATCTGGCAGCGTTCCTGTTCCGTCGATCCAGCCGATACAAACCGGCGTGCGGCCGCGCCCACCGACCGCCACAGGGCACTCACGCCCGCATGCATGATGATAAAAAATCGGCCGCTCGGGGGGAACGGCCGTCAAGGAGAGGTCCCTTGTCGGGACACCGGTGGACACCACGCCAGACCGGCCGAGCTATTGTTGACGAACGACTCTGCGCTGACCATCGGACAGGTCTGATTCGTCTCCCGACCGCACGAAAATCACGTCGTCCTGCCCTGTGCGTACAGTGCGATCGCTGGATACAGGGGCCGCTGCCGCTCGCGGGCCTCGTTCGCTGATCGGGATGCGGGCCACGGCCCGACACCCACGTCGAAATTCAGACTAGCCCGATACACCGCGCCGGATCCCGTCCGTAAACTCGGGCACATGATGCCTCCGCTCCAGACCACCTTCGACGCGCTGCGCGATGCCGTCGCGCACCGTACCCGCCGCCCCCAGTTCCTCCGCAACCTCGACGTCGCCGTGCTCGCGCTGATCGTCGCGAGCGTGCTCGTCGTGATGGCCGACAGCGTGCACGACCTGCACGAACGGTACGGTCGCACGCTCTACGTGGCGGAATGGGCGTTCACGCTGCTGTTCACCGTCGAATACGTGGTCCGGCTGATTGCCGCGCCGAAGCCGCTCGCGTATGCGCGCAGCTTCTTCGGCATCGTTGATCTCGTGTCGGTACTGCCGACCTATCTCGCGTTCTTCTTCCCCGGCCTGCACGCGCTGATCGACGTGCGGCTGCTGCGCTTGCTGCGCGTGTTCCGCATCCTGGGGTTGTCGATCTATCTCGAGGAAGGCCAGATGCTGATTCGTGCACTCGCGCGTGCGCGGCGCAAGATCTTCGTGTTCATTGGCGGGATGTTCGTGCTGGTCGTGATTCTCGGCACGGTGATCTTTCTCGTGGAGGGACCGGAGCACGGGATCACGAGCATTCCGGTCGGCGTGTACTGGGCAGCCGTGACGATGAGCACGACCGGCTACGGCGACCTGACGCCCGTCACGCCGCTCGGCCGGCTGATCACCTCGTGCGCGATCCTGCTCGGCTACGGAATCATCGCGTTTCCGACCGGGATCATGGGCGCCGAACTGGTGGCGTCGGCACTGGAGCGCAAGCGGCCGGCCGGCGAGGCGGCGCGATGCTGTCCGCATTGCGGCGGCGCGTTGTCGTCGCATGGAGCAGCCGATACGGCCCGGAGCCGGCGCACGGATGCGGGTGCATAGCCGGCGCCGGCGAACGCGCGTCGTCGAGAATCAGCCCCGTCCTATTCAGCTTCGTTTCCGCGTGACCGACACTGCACCCATCGAGCGGCACGACCATTGCGGCGTCGAACCTCGCGACACACGACCCGTGCCGGACGCCAGTCGCTCGTATTCAATCCCATTCATTCAGGAATTCATATGATCGCTCGTTCCATCCTGGCGACGCTCGCCACCGCCACGCTGACCACCGCCGCTTCCGCCCAGGTCCTTCAGGAAAGGAATCTGCCGCTGAACCTTGCCAGCGAGATCGCTCATCAGGCCATCCAGGCCTGCTCGGCCGACGGCTACAACGTGGCCGTCACCGTGGTCGATCGCAGCGGCCTCGTGCGCGTCGTACTGCGCGGCGACAACGCGGGACCGCACACCGTGGACGCATCGAAGCGCAAGGCCTACACCGCGCTGTCGACGAGGACGTCGACCGCCACGCTCGCGACGAACCTGCAGAAGAACCCGGCCGCCGCGCAGATGGCGGCAATCGACGGCTTCCTGGTGCTGGGCGGTGGCGTGCCGATCAAGGCCGGCAACGAAGTGATCGGCGCGGTGGGGGTCGGTGGCGCACCTGGCGGCCATCTCGACGAAGCCTGTGCGCTGCAGGGGATCGCCCGCGTTCAGGCGAAGCTGCTGTAAGGTTCGGGCCCGATCGTGCGCGATTCATTCGAATCGCGCACGAGATCGGCCCGGCAATCGTCCGCCCCGGATGAACCTGTCGCCCCTCACCCCGCTTGCCCGCCCAGCGTCTGCACGAACGCCGCCAACCCCGTCAGCATGATCTGCACGCCCACGCACAGCAGCAGGAACGCCGATACCCGCATCGCCACTTTCGTCCCCTCCCCGCCGAGATAACGCGCGAGCGTCGTCGCACGGCTGTAGATCTGCCAGATCGCGAACGCAACGAGCGCCGCAACCGCGACCGACACCAGGCCCGACGCCAGATAGTCGGTCGCCGTGCGCGCGCGATTCGCATGCAACGCGATGCCGGTCGCGATCGAGCCGGGCCCGGTCGTCAGCGGTACCGTGAGCGGAAAGAACGTGCGCGGCACTCTCACCGCCCGACACGTCGGGTGCGTTGAGCATCGACCAGCCCGCCACGGCCACCGCGAAGCCGCCGCCGATTCGCAGCGCTTCCATCGAGATCCCGAAGAAGTTCAGCACCGGCGCACCGGCGAAGAAGATCACGAGCAGCGTCAGGAACACGTTCGTCGCCAACTGCTTCGACAGGATCGCGCGCTCGGCTTCCGTCAGCGATTGCGTGCGTTCGAGGAACACGAAGGCCATGCCGAACGGATTGATGATGCCGATCAGGCCGGTGAAGCCGAACAGGATTTCAGGAATCAGGCGATCGACCTGCATCGCGATCGTGCTCCTCGATAACGAAGGGGGAGTAAAAAAAAGCGGCCAGTCGCAAGACCGGCCGCCAAGACGACATCTCTCTCCATGATCCGGCGCGGGGGGCGCGCGCCGGCCTCCAGAACCCAAATTGTCGATGAAACCGCGCATGCAGGAAATCAGCCGAGTCCGATTTTGCGGCTGCGCGACGCGCTGCGCAGGGGCGCTGCCTTCCGGTTATCGAACCTCGGAAAGCGGCCTCGGCGGAGAGTCACTCGTGAAATACCTGCACGTCGATACCGGACACGATATTCGCTGCGGCGTCCCGCTCAGCGTTCAAGCAGGCGTGTGTGGCTCGGCAAATTGACCGTGAGATCGGTGCCGCGCGTGCCCGATGGTGTCGACACGGCTGCCGGACGCGCCGTCTCGCGCGTTGCCGCGAGCCAGTGCGTGAACTCGGCGGCCGTCATGCCGACGGCCTCGGCCGCAGTGGGCGTCGAAGCAGCGGCCTCCGCAGCAGCCGGCTGCGTGTCGCGTCCACGCGGCGGCATGGCGTGTGCGACCTCGGCTACCGGAGCGGCACGATGCTGCCGCCCCGCCACGCCGTCATGCGTCTTCCGGCTCCGGGCGACGGCGGCCGGTTTCGCTTCGGCGACGGCACGTGCCGGCCCTGCCTGCGCCGAACCGCGTGCGACCGACGCAGGCCGCGACGCCGCGCGCCGCGCCGGCTGCGTCGCCGCCGCACCGTCCCGGCTCGCGCTCTGCGTGCCGGCCAATGCGCTCGCAGCCGGCGCCGCTTGCGCGGCAACGACGGTCGCTGCGCTGGCCGTCGGCACGACGCTCCGCGTATCCGCCGCCTCGATGCTGTCCACCATCGCCGACACGGCCGCCATCGGCGCCCCGGCAATCGCCTCCGGCGCGATCGAGATCGCCGCCGCGTACACGCTGCCCGGCATCGGCCCATGCTGGCGTGCGTCGAACAGATGCGTCGCCACCACGCACACGAGGCCGAACATCGCAGTCGCCAGCGCCGTCATCCGCCAGCGACGGCGGATCGGATGCGGCCGTACCCATGCCCGATTGTCCGAGCCGAAATCCTCGGCCCGAACCGGTCGGGTCACCTTGATCCTCCCGGCGTCGCGCGCCGGCATGGCCGCCTGCGCGGGACGCGGGCCGTAGATGTCGAAGACGCTCGGTCGCGGCCGCCGGCTCGCCACGAACGGCCGACGTCGCCGGCCATACGGCGGCGGCACGTCCGAATACGGAAGTGCCAGCGGAATCGCATAGTGCCCGGTGATGTCCTGCATGCTCATGATGTCGGCAACGTATCGCGCAGCTTCCGCCGCGGCGATCCGTACGTGCTCCCGTAGTTGAACGATGGTCGGCTTCGAGTATCGCCGCCGGGCCGTCGCCGGACAATCGGACCAGGCCGCGCCTGCCTCGGCAGGCGAGTCGGCCCAGTCCTACCGACGCGACGGCACGCGCCCCGGACCGACCCTGGCAGCACGGGCGCTCGCCAGCCGCTCACGCCCCGCGATACACCGACGCGTACCACGGCGAACACAGCAGCGGCACGTGATAGTGCCGCGCCGGGTCGGTCACGGTGAAGCGCACCGGCACGACGTCCAGCAGCGCGTCGGGCGCAGTGAAATGCTCGCCCAGATGGAAACGCAGCTCGAACGTCCCGCTGCGGGCGAGATCGCCGTTCTGCATCGGTGCGTCGTTGCGTCCGTCCGCGTTGCTGGCTGCCCGCGCGACGAGTGCGGGCGGCCGTACGTCCAGATCGAACAGCTCGATCCGCACGCCGGAAATCGGCTTGCCGCTGGTCACGTCCAGCAGATGGGTGCTGATGCCTGCCGCCATGTCGCAGTCCTTTTGCGCGGTCACGTGCCGCGGTAGTACGTGTAATGCCAGGGGCCGAACTGCACCGGCACGTGCAGCCGCTCGTCGGCGCTCGCGATGCGGAAGCGGATCGGCACGGTCGCGAGGAACGACGGTTTCGCCAGCTGCGCGCCGATCGAGCGGAAGTACTCGTCGACATGCAACAGCAGCGCATACGACCCGGCGCGATAGGCGTCGCCCGACAGCAACGCGCCGCCGGTCCCGCCGCGCGCGTCGACGGTGGCGTTGCGTAGCGGCACTTCGTGCTCGCCGTCGAAACGCGACAGCTCGACGCGCAGGCCTTCGGCCGGCACGCCTCGCAGCATGTCGACAATGCGCACCGTCAGGTCGGGCTGCGGATCGCGCCGCTTGCCGCGCACCGCGCCCTGCGCCGGTATGGCCGACGCGGGCTCGACCGCCCCGGCGGGCGTGGCGGCCAGCGTCCCGCCGCCGGCCAGCGCCGCCGTCGCGAGCACGAGCCTGCGCCGGCCCGCATCGATGGCATCCTTCATGTCTCCTGCCTCCTCGCGGATGCGCGCGACTCGCACGCTGCGTTGCTCAGAAGCGGCCGCGCAGGCCGATGAACACTTCGTTCGACGACAGCTTCGCCTTCAGTTGCTCGTCGCGCGCGTTGATGCGGTTCGCGAACGTGTTGAAGCCCGTCTCGACGTTGCCCATGTCGACGTAGCGGTAGCCGAGGTCGATCGAGAAGCGCTTGTTGATCGCGTAGCTGACGCCGGCTCCGGCCGAATACGCGAGGTTGGTCTGCGTCTTCGATGCGAAGCGGCGCGAGTCGTTGGTCTGCCAGCCGTCGGCCGACACGATCGCGACGCCGATGCCGAGCGTGCCGTACACCGAGAAGCCGCGGCCGAGATCGAAGTCCTTGTAGCCGTTGAGCATCAGGCGCTGCGCCGACACGTGGAATTCGTTCGCGTTTGCATCGAACGGCGCCCAGTAGCTGGTGAAGTTGTTGGTGCGCTTGAACACGTATTCGCCTTCGGCGCGCCAGCCGTTGCCGAACTGGTAGCCGAGGCCGAGCGAGCCGGTCAGGTTCGAGCCGACGTCCGGGCCGCCGATGCGGCTCGCGACGCGCGGGCTCGTCAGCTCCATGTTCACGGCGTTGTCGAACGCGCCGATGATGCGGCCCGTCGCGTAGTAGCCGGCGTCGCCTGCCTCGGCGGCCCGCTTCGTTTCCGGCGCGGTCACGGTGTCGGCGAAAGCGGCGCCCGAGAACAGCAGGGCGAGCGTGGACGGCAGGGCAAAGCGCTTGATCATGATGAGTTCGATTCCTTGACGATGGATGACTTGTCGGAGAAACCGTCATCGTAGGAATCGCACGGCGATCGTTGAACCCGTTCGGCTACGGGTTGCGCCTCCGTAGCGCTACGGAGGCGATCCGCTCGCGAGCGTCGCGTAATCGCGCACCAGTTCGACGAGCGACGCGGCCTGCAGCTTGTCGAACACGTTCGCGCGATAGGTCTCGACGGTGCGCGGCGACAGCCCGAGCTCGCGCGCGATCGCCTTGTTGCTCCAGCCGCGCACGATGCCGTCCAGCACCTCGCGTTCGCGCGCGCTCAGCGTCGCAACGCGCGCGGCGCGCGTCTGCTCCGCGTCGCCCTGCCCGCGCTGCGCCGCGTGCCGGCGCAGCGCCTGCTGGACCGTGTCGATCAGCTCGTCGTCGTCCACCGGCTTGCGCAGGAAATCCAGCGCGCCGCGCTTGAACGCGCGCCGGCACGCATCGACGTTGCCGTGGCCCGTCATCACGATCACCGGCAGGTTGCGCCGTGCGCGCAACACGTCGAGCGCGTCGAGGCCGCTCATCCCCGGCATCCGGACGTCGAGCAGCACGCAACCGAGCGCCGCGTCGTCCGCATCGGCGAGGAATGCCGATGCGTCCGGATAGCAGCGCGTCGCCACGCCGACCGTGCGCAGCAGCAACGCGAGCCCGTCACGCACGGCTTGGTCGTCGTCGACGATCGCGACGATCGATGCACCGTCCGTCGAGCGCAGCGCTTCGTTCATGCGCCCGCCTCGGCCAGCGGCAGCAGCAACGCGGCCTCGACGCCGCCGGTCGCCAGGTTCTTCACGGTCAGCGTGCCGTCCTGGCGCTGCGCGAGCGTGTCGCACAGCGGCAGCCCGAGGCCGAGCCCGCGCTCGCGCGTCGTGAAAAACGGTTCGAACAGGCGCGGCAGCAGCTCCTCCGGCACGCCCGGGCCGTTGTCGGTCACGCTGAAGCGGTAATGCCCGCCGATCTGTTCACCGCGGATGCGTATCTCGCCGCGCGACGTGCCGCCCAGCGCATCGCGCGCGTTCTGGATCAGGTTGTGCAGGATCTGCTCGACCGCGATCGGCTCCGCAAACGGCCGCGCACGCGGCGCCGCGTTGTGCCAGCCGAGCGCCACGTGTTCGCGCGCGCAGTCGTCGCGATACAGGAACAGCAGCGTGCCGATGATCGCGTCGGGCTCGATCGGGCGGCGCTCGCCGCCGTGCGCGGACGTCACGGCTTCGCGCAGGCGCTCCAGGATCGCCGCCGCGCGCTTGGCCTGCGCGACGCTCGTCTGCAGCGCGCGGCGCACGCTGTCGCGCTCGGCCGGTTCGTCGAGCATGCGTTCGGCCGCACGCGTGTGGCTGACGATCGCGGTCAGCGGCTGGTTCAGCTCATGGGCAAGGCCGGCCGCCATCTCGCCGAACGTGTCGAGCCGGCTGAAGCGATCGAGGCGGGCGCGCGCGTCTTCGCGACGCCGCGCTTCGCGCAGCCGCCACGCGCCGAGTGCGCCCGCCACGAGCAGCGCGGCGACCGCATTCCACAGCGCGATCGGCAGCCACGGCAGGTCGGCAGCCGTCAGCGTGCGCGTGGTGTGCAGCACGAACGCCTGCGGCTGCGCGGGGAGATGTTTGTCGAGGCGCATCGTCCACAACGGCAGCGCGTCGCCCGATGCGGACGGCAGCAGGTCGATGCGGCGGTCGCGCAGTTCCAGCGCCGCCGTCGACATCGACGCGGGCCAGTCGGCCGCCATGAACATTCGGCGCGGATCGACGCGCACGGCCCAGCCCGACTCCGCGACGAGCCAGTACGCGGCCGGGCCGTCGAATGCGAGCGTGAACGGCTTGCCGGGCCGATGCTGCGGCAACACGTTGGGCGCCGGGCCGCCGTCGGCCTGCCAGCCCGCACCGCGCCGCCACAGCGCCAGGCCGTCGAGCTGCGGCATGCGCTCGCGCAGGCTGTCGAGCATGTGCGCGGGCGGCGCGCCCAGCGACGACGCGCCGAGCGTCGCGAGGATCGCCTCGTGCTGCGCGGCCTTCTGCGCCAGCAAGCGGATCGCGATGCTCGAATCCTGGAAGAAGCGCCCGTACGCGTCGGTCACGGCACGCGACACGACGAACGCAGTGCCGGTCACGCTGAGCGCAAGCCACGCGAGCAACGCGGCGAGTCGAACGGACGGTTTCATGAGCGTCGAAGCCTGGGGCGATGTCGCGTATATCGACACCGTACGGTAAGCGGAGCGGTCGATTTTAGCTGCGCGGCGACGGCGCGATGCGGGGCGCAGTCCTAAATCGGCCGCCATTCCCGTCAGCCCCGTCCTAAACCGTCGGGCAACGCACGGAATGCCTGCGGCGCCCACGTCAATATCGGACTGGGCTGATTTCCCTGCCGCGTCGAACCGCGCACAATGCCTTCGCCAGCACGTCATCATCCAGGGGCGTGCCGGCTCCATAGTCGATACTTTGATCCCGCCGTTCCGGCGGGACTTTTTTGAAGGCATCGCGCCGCCCCGCCCGGACGGCGCCCGGCCAACCGGCCATGATTCCGATTCCGTTCGCCCGTTCACGCTCCCGCGCCGCCGTCGCGTGCCGTTCGCCGCGACGCATGCGCGTCGTCATGTCAGTCTTCAGCGATTTCTCCGCATCGTGACCGACACGCCTCCGACATCCATCGCGATCCTGACGATCGACCATCCCAGCCGCGGCACCTTCGACGATCGCCTGCGTCGCGCCGGTTGCGGCTACGATCGCCTGCGCATCGACGACATCCTGCGCCGCGCCGGTTATCGGCCGGCCCGCTTCGAATACCTGCCCGACCTGCTCGCCAGCTGCGACGTGCGCGCGTTCGACGTCTTCATCGTGCAGTGCGAAACGGCCTGCTACCGCACGGCAGAAGCGATCCGCACACTGCGCGCGCGTTTCGCGGGCACCGTTGCGATCCTGTCGATCAGCCAGCGCGATACGGAGCGCTCCCGCGTCGCGTGCTTCGCGGCCGGCTCGAACGAGCACCTGCCGTATTCCGTTGCGCCGGACGCGCTGATCGGCAGCCTCTCGACGTGGCTGCGCTGGTCGCATCATCGCGCCACATACCGGCGCCGCTGGCAAGTCGGCCGGTTCGAATTCGACAGCGCCGAGCGCATCGTGCGCGTCGCCGGCCGCGAACACGTGCTGACCGAAAAGCATTTCCAGATCGCCACCGCGTTCTTCCTGAACATGGGCCGCGCGCTCGACCGCGCACACGTGAGCCAACTCGCGTGGGGCTCGCTCGTCGCATCGACAAACCGGCGGCTCGACACGCACGTCGCGTACCTGCGCGACCGGCTCGAACTCGACGGCCGGCACGGCGTGCGGATGATGACGATATACGGGTTCGGCTATCGGCTCATCACGTGCGAGCCGGACGCGCAGCCCGACAGCGACGGCGCCCCGCCGCCACGCTAGCGGGCCGCGACGGGCGTGCACGAAAACGCGGCGCGCCTCGCATCGCCGAACGAGCCTCGATGGCACGTCGGCTCCCTCGCCACCCTGACAGCGCCCCGTTGCGCGCCGATCGGACTCCATTATCATGGGGGCACCTTGGCCGACCGCCCCGCCCCCGATGGACCACCGCGCCGCATCCGACCGCTCCCGCCCCGTCGCCGACGGCCGTCCGTCCGCCCCTACACCGGCCGGACGGCGCCAGCGCGCATTGCTGTACGCCGGCGGCGCGGCCGTGACGGTCGCGATCCTGCTCGCCAGCGGGCTGATGGTCTATACGATGGCGCGCGAGGCGATCCAGGCGCGCTATACGACGTTCGCGGTGCGCCAATTCCTGGTCCAGATCGAATTCAAGATGCGTACGACGGGCATGGACACGCTCGTTACGCACGACGAAGCCGTGTGGAATGCGCGGCCGACCGACCCGGCGCGCGTCGCCGCGCTGGCCGCCGGCCATGGCCGGCTCGTGATCCAGGGCAGCCCGACCTTCCCGCCGACGCTCGTGCTGGCCGACCTGTCGGCCGCGCGGCCGGCTGCCAGCTACGCGCACGATCTCGCGATGGCGAGCGACATGAGCTACCGCGTCGGCGCGTATGTCGCGAAGCATGACGCCGACCGCTCGATCGCCGGCTATGCGTACCGCCCCGACCGCAGCTTTGCGGTCGTGATTCCCGAGCCCGTGCCGCCCGACCCGCTGACCGCGTCGCCGGCCACGGACGCCGCCACGCTCGTCGCGAAAGTCGCTGCCGGCATCGATACGCCGCCGCCCGGCCAATACCAGTGGCATCCGCCCGTCTACGATCCCGTGCAGCGGCGCGACGTGTTCCGCATTGCGGGCGCCGTCTACGACGCGCAATCGCCGCGCGCCGTGTTCCTGTCGACGTTGCCGGTCGACGTACTGCGCACGCGCCTGTCGAGCGGCGACGCGACCGACGCGGCAATCGTCGTCGATACGCACGGCCGCACGCTGCTGCGCGCGGGCACCGCGGCCGACGACGACGCCGCGCGCGCGGCCCTCGAACGGCTCGGCGCCCGCGCGCGCCAGCCGGCCGAACGCGGCAGCGCACGCACGGCCTTCGGCGACGGCCTGTTCGTGCTGAGCCAGCCGATCGCGGAAACCGACTGGACGCTGGTGCAGGCCTTCACGCTGCGCTCGCTGCTCGCGACGATCGGGCTGCGCGCGGGCTGGTACGTCGCGATCATGCTGGCCGCGATCGCGCTCGTCTGGTGGCTGCTGGTGCGCTTCGACCGCCGCGTGCTGAAACCCGACGACGCACGCACGCGGCGCGTGGTGGAAAGCGAGAACCTGAACCGCACGATCGTCGAAGCCGCGCCGTCCGGCATCGCGCTGCTGTCGCTCGCCGACGGCGCCGTGCTGCTGCAGAACGACACGATGCGCGACTACGATGCACGCCGCGCGGGCGAGCCGTCGCTGCCGGCACGGTTGCTGCAACGCTTCGGCCGTTCGCCCGACGCAGGCGCCTGGCAACCGGATCTTCACGTGACGCTGCCGACGGCCGACGGCGATGCCGTCGACCTGCTCGTCAATCTCGTGCGCACGCGCTTCCGCGACATGGACGTCGTGCTGTGCAACTTCTCCGACATCACGTCGCAGAAGAACGTCGAGCGCCGGCTCGACGAAGCCGCGCGCGCGGCCGACGCGGCGAACGACGCGAAATCGGCGTTCCTGGCCACGATGAGCCACGAGATCCGCACGCCGCTCAACGCGATCCTCGGCAACCTCGAACTGATCGGCCGCGAGCCGCTCACCGCGACGCAGCGCGAGCGGCTGCATACCGTCGAAGGCGCATCGTCGGTGCTGCTCGACCTGATCAACGACATCCTCGACCTGTCGAAGATCGAAGCCGGCCAGATGACGATCGAGGCGATCCCGTTCGATCTCGCGGAGACGATCCGGCAGACCGGCGCGATGTTCGAACCGCTCGCCGCGGCCAAGGGACTGCAGTTCGACGTATTCGTCGACGACGCGCTGCCCGCGCGCCATCTCGGCGATCCGACGCGCATCCGGCAGATCGCCGCGAATCTCGTCGGTAACGCGATCAAGTTCACGAACCACGGCGAGATCACGCTCGAGGTGTACCTGCGCGATGACACCGATCCTGCTTCGCCGATCGCGATCGGCGTCAGCGACACGGGCATCGGGATGACGGACGCGCAGCGCGCGGCGCTGTTTCGCCCGTTCACGCAGGCCGACACGTCGATCGCGCGCCGCTACGGCGGCACGGGCCTCGGGCTCGCGCTGACGAAGCAGCTCACGCAGATGATGCACGGCTCGGTGGACGTGAAGAGCGAGCCCGGCAAGGGCAGCACCTTCGTCGTCACGCTGCCGCTGCCGCCGGCCACCGACGCGCAGGTGGCCGAACACGACGCCGCGCAGGCCGACGATGCCGCGCTGCCGGCCGTCACCGCGCGCGTGCTCGTGGTCGACGATCATCCGGTGAACCGCAAGCTGCTGCAGGGGCAGCTCGTCACGCTCGGCTATGCAGCGGATGCGGCCGAGGAAGGTGCGGCGGCGCTGCGGCGTTGTACCGATACGCGCTACGACCTCGTGATGACCGACCTGAACATGCCGGGCATGGACGGCTACACGCTCGCGCGCGTGCTGCGTGCGCAGTATCCGGGGCTGCCGGTGGTCGCCGTCACCGCGCATGCGAGCGCGGTCGAGCATGCGCGCTGTGCGGAAGCCGGCATCGTCGCAGTGCTGGTGAAACCGGTGCTGCTCGATACGATCGACCGGACCGTGCGGCGGCATGCACACGCCGTCGCCGCGCAGGCGCCGGCACGGCGCGCCCTCGTCGATCTCGCGGAAGGGCCGTTGCCGCCGGACGTGCATGCGCTGCTCGACGCGAGTCTCGTGCAATCGATCGCGGCCACGCGCGACGCGATTGCACGCGACGATATCCCCGCGCTGCGTCACGAACTGCATGCGCTGCGCGGTGCGTTCGCGACGATTCACGAACATGCGGTGGCCGACGCGGTCGGCGAGCTGCAGGCCGTCGTGCATGGCGGTGACCTGACGTCGTTCGATGCGCGATTCGCGCAGGCGATCGACCTTGCACGGGAAGCGCTTCAGCGACGCACGACGCAGGCACCGACTGCCTGAGCGCCGCACGGCGGCTCTGTGCCGGCCTTTCCTGCTCATTACTTTTCCCCCCGGGGGCGCGCTCGCGGGGCTTCCGCACGCGTATAGGACCAGGCCTACACGCCCGCTCTCCCGAATCAGCCCTGGACGACTGATTAGGACGAGGCCGATCCCTACCATCGGTTTGTGAATTGACAAGCTGAAAGGAGTAGGACCATGAACAGGGCTTATCGCAGCGTCTGGAACGCTGTTACCAGCACATGGACGGCGGCGGCCGAAACGGCGAAGTCGCAGTCGAAGGGGTCGGCGCGCGCGGCGCGGCAAGCGGTGGTTGCGTTCGCGCTGGGCGGTGCGGCGGTCGGTGGCGCGGCGGCGGCGGAAGCGTGTACGACGGAGGAAGGGACGAAAGGGACGGTCGACGCGGCGGGGGTGTGTACGGTGGCCAATGGCGGCACGATCGGTACGACAGGCCTGATCGGGACGATGGCGTTCGACGACACGACGTACGTAAAGGTCAATAGCACCGGCGCCGCCGCAACCGCTTCGGGCACCAACGCAGTCGCGATCGGGGGGAGTGCAAACTCGGGCGGCACCGATTCGACGGCGATCGGCCAGGGGGCAACCGTCGTGTCGGGGGCAAACAATTCCGTTGCACTCGGGACCAGCGCCCGCGTAACGAATTCGAACTCGGCAGCGATCGGCTCCAATGCGTCCGTAGCGGGCAGCTATTCGAATGCGTTCGGCCCGTCAGCCACCTCGGCCGGTACGGCGACCATTGCGCTCGGCGGCAATTCGACGGCAAGCGGAAACTATAGTGTCGCAATCGGCGGTGCCACCACTACTGGCCGGGCTGCCGTCGCGACCGGTACGGGCTCGATTGCGCTTGGCACCACCTCCAGCGCCGGCGCCACCAACGCCGTAGCATTGGGTTTCGGCACGGTTGCCAACCGGGACAACACGGTATCCGTGGGTGCCGGCGTTCCCAATATCGACGGAAGCACGTTCACGCGTCAGATCGTCAACGTTGCCGCCGGCACGGAAGACAACGACGCAGTGAACGTCGCGCAGATGAACGCGGGACTGTCGACCACCAACGCCTCGATCGCCGCAACGAACCTCACGGTCGCGAGCTTAAGCACCGGCCTGTCGACAACGAACAGTACGGTTGCTGGTTTGAGCACCAGTCTGTCCTCGACGAACAGCGCGGTCGCTGGTCTAAGCACTGGCCTGTCTTCGACGAACAGCACGGTCGCTGGTCTAAGCACTGGCCTGTCTTCGACGAACAGCACGGTCGCCGGTCTGAGCACCGGCCTGTCTTCGACGAACAGCACCGTTGCCGGTCATACGAAGCAGATCGGGGACATCGACGACAAGCTGAGCAAGCTCGAAAGCGGCACGATCGGCCTCGTCCAGCAAGCCGGGGCAGGCGCAGACCTGACCGTCGGCGCGAACACCGACGGCGCAGCCGTCGATTTCGCCGGTAAGGCGGGCGACCGTACCCTCAAGGGCGTCGCCGCCGGCACAGTCTCGGCCACCAGCGACGAAGCCGTGAACGGCTCGCAGCTGCACGGCGTCGCGGACAGCGTCGCTTCGGCCATCGGCGGCGGCTCGACGGTGAACCCGGACGGCTCGATCTCCGCGCCCGCCTTCACCGTCGGCGACGGCAGCGGCGGCACCACGATCGTCAACTCCGTCGGCGACGTCGTCACCAACCTCGACGGCCGCGTGACGAACAACGAAGGCGCGATCTCGAAGCTCGCCGGCGAAATCGGCAGCGGCACACTCGGCCTCGTCCAGCAAGCCAACGTCGGCGATGACATCACGGTCGGTGCAGGCACCGATGGCGCAGCCGTCAACTTTACCGGCACCGCAGGCGCGCGCAAGCTCACCGGTCTTGCCAACGGCACCGTGGCAGCAGGCAGCACCGACGCCGTCACCGGCGACCAGCTGCATGCGACCAATCAGGACGTTGCGAAGAACGCGTCCGATCTCGCGAACTTGGGTTCGCAGGTCACGAGCATCGACGGCCGCGTGACGGTGAACGAAACCAACATCGCGAAAAACACCGGCGACATCACGAACATCAACAACCAGCTCGACGAGTTGTCGAGCGGCACGATCGGCCTCGTTCAGCAAGCCGGTGCAGGCGCAGACCTGACCGTCGGCGCCAACACCGACGGCGCAGCCGTCGATTTCGCCGGTAAGGCGGGCGACCGTACCCTCAAGGGCGTCGCCGCCGGCACAGTCTCGGCCACCAGCGACGAAGCCGTGAACGGTTCGCAGCTGCATGGCGTCGCGGACAGCGTCGCTTCGGCCATCGGCGGCGGCTCGACGGTGAACCCGGACGGCTCGATCTCCGCGCCTGCCTTCACCGTCGGCGACGGCAGCGGCGGCACCAGGATCGTCAACTCCGTCGGCGACGTCGTCACCAACCTCGACGGCCGCGTGACGAACAACGAGACGTCGATTACGCAGATCCGCAACGACATGAGCAGTGGATCGGTCGGCCTCGTTCGGCAAGATCCGGCCTCGGGCACGATCATGGTTGCCACCGCCCTGGGCGGCGCATCGGTGAACATCGCCGGCACCGACGGCACGCGCAGATTGTCCGGCGTCGCGAAAGGCGTGGACGATGACGACGCCGTGACGGTCGCCCAATTGAAGGCCACCGGTCTGATCGACTACACGGGCAAGGAAATCGGCGCCGTCACCTACGACGATGGCATCGCGCTCGATTCCGTGACGTTCGGCGGCAAGACAGGCACGACGCTGCACAACATCGCGCCGGGCCTGATTGCGGCAGGCAGCATGGATGGCGTCAACGGCGGCCAGTTGTATGCGATGCAGCAGGAGTTCGCGAAGCAGTATGGCGACCTGAGCAGCAAGGTCGGCGACCTTTCCGGCCGTGTCGGCGATCTCGAAGCGGGCGGCGGCGGGCCCGGGGACGGCAGCGGCACGCCAGGTTATGGTCCGGGCATGGGAACGGGCGGCGAAGGCTCGCTCGTCGTAGGCGGCGCGGACGCGTCCGGCTCGAACGGCACGGCAGTCGGCCAGGGTGCGGGCGCATCCGGTTCGAACGGCACGGCAGTCGGCCAGGATGCGATCGCATCGGGCGAGAACAGCACCGCGCTCGGCCAGGGCGCGTCGGCCACCGGTAGCGGTTCGGTCGCGATCGGCCAGGGCTCCGTGGCGACGGAAGCGAACACGGTGTCGTTCGGCGACGGTACGGCCGAAGGCAACCGCCGGCTCGTCAACATCGCGGACGGCGTCAACGCGTCCGACGCGGCGACGAAGGGCCAGCTCGACCGTGCGATGGAATCGGTCGACGCACGCTTCAACGACACGAACCGCGCGATCAACGACGTCGCGAAGAACGCGTACGCCGGTATCGCGGCGGCGATGGCGATGCCGAACATGACGCCGTCGCAGCCGGGCAAGACCGTCGTCGCCGTCGGCGCCGCAAACTTCAAGAGCGGCTCGGCGATTGCGGCCGGTGCGACCTACCGGTCGCGCAGCGGCAACTGGCTCGTGAACGGCGCGACGTCGATCACGTCGGTCGGCGACGTGGGCGTCCGTGCACAGGTCGGCTACGAGTTCTGACCCGGCGGCTCCGCGCAAGCGGAGCACCGCCCGGAAGCGGGAGGGCGCGATCCCTCTCGCCTTTCGGCCGACGGTCAGTGGCCATTCATTCGAGTGGCCACCGGCCGTCGGCGCGACCGGATCGCGTCCACCCGCCGTACCGCCCACGATCGTGCCGTTGCGCCGACTCCAACCCAGTCTTGAAGACGCTCACCGCAGTACGCCCCCAGGCGCTGCGCGCCACGCAATATCAACATGACCAGAAACTTCCCCATTCGCATCGCGATCGCCGACGACCATCCGGCCGTCGTCATCGGTGCTCGCTATGAACTGTCCGCGACGAACACCGTCTCGGTCGTCGCGATCGCGCACAACTCGACGGAACTGATGGAAGCGCTTGCGAGCCATCCCTGCGACGTGCTCGTGTCGGACTACGCGATGCCGGGCAACGAATACGGCGACGGCCTCGCGCTGTTTACGGGCATCCTGAAACGCTTTCCCGGCCTGAAGATCGTCGTAATGACGATGATGGAGAACGCGGTGGCGCTGCGCGCGCTGATCGATATCGGCATCGCGTGCATCGTCAGCAAGTCCGACATGCCGAACCACCTGACGATGGCGATCCACGCGGCTTATACGAACGGCCGCTACCTGTCGCCGTCGATGGACCGGATCCTGCGCAGCACCGGCAGCGTCGGCGGCAAGGCGCCCGCGTTGTCGGTGCGCGAGGTCGAGGTGATTCGCCTCTTTGCATCGGGACTGTCGGTCAACGAGATCGCGGACAAGCTGAATCGCAGCAAGAAGACGATCAGCACGCAGAAAAGCTCGGCAATGCAGAAGCTCGGCATCGAGCGCGACGTCGATCTGGTGCGCTACGCGATCGCGTGCGGGCTCGTGACCGACTATGGCTATGCGCCGCCTGCGCGCGGCGACGAAACGGGCGAATAAAGCCGCCGCCTGGCCTGAAAGAGAAAACCCCGGCGACCGCGAGGTGCCGGGGTTTCAGTGCGCCGGCGCGTCGCCGCCCCGCCCTTCGCTGGCCGACGCGGCGACGATACCGTGCTCGATCGCGTAACGCAGCAGGTCGATGTCCTTCTCGATGCCGAGCTTTTCCATCGCGCGCGCCTTCTGCGTGCTGATCGTCTTCTTGCTGCGGCTGAGTTTCTCCGCGATCTCGTTGACCGTCAGCCCCGATGCATAGAGCCGCACGACTTCGAGCTCGCGATCGCTGAGGTCGCGCTTCTGGTCGGTCGCGCGCGCGCTCGAATGCGACGTGAGCGTGCGCACGACCTTCTCGACCGACGGCGAGAAATACGACCCGCCGGTTGCGGCCGCGTGAATCGCGGGAATCAGATGATCGATCGTGTCGGACTTGCTGACGATGCACTCGATGCCGAGCCGCGTCAGCGCGCCGATCACGGCCGGGTTGTCGAGCATGGTCAGCACGACCAGCTTCACGGCCGGATGATTGCGCTGCAGATAGGAAAACAGCGTGATGCCGTCGCCGTGCGCGCTGCCCGGCATCGCATAGTCGGACACCACGACGTCGCACTCGCCGCCTTCGACGAGCCGGATCAGCTCGGTCGAATTGACGGCCTTGCCGCTCAACTTGATCGTCGGCACCGACGACAGGCCATGCTCGACGCCGACCAGCATCGCCGGGTGGTCGTCGGCCAGTACCACGCGTATCAGATAGCTTCCCATAGTCGTCCAGATTTGCGCGGCAATCGTCGCGGCCGGCTCGCCGCCTGGCGGGCGGCGACGGCGCGCATCGCGGCGTCGTGGATCGTAATTGGGCGCTATCTTCGCATGAAACCGGGGGCATCAGCCATCGCCTCGGCGGGCGGGGCCTTCGTGCGGCGCATCGTCATAAAAAAACCGCCGGCTCGTGACAAGCGGGCGGTTCAAGGTACAGGGCGGGCGGGGGAGCGTCCTTCCATCGGCTCAGTGCCGATCGGGTTCCCGCGCGTACCGGTGGAGCGTCATCCGTCGCGCGTCACTTCGCGTCGATCCGGATCTCGACGCGGCGGTTCTGCGCACGGCCTTCCGCCGTCGCGTTGGACGCGACCGGGTCGGCTGCACCCAGGCCTTCGGAGACGAACGACTGCGCCTTCAGGCCGTTGCTGCTCAGGTAGTTCATCACGTTGCGCGCCCGCGACGCCGACAGCGCCAGGTTGTGCGTGTTGCTGCCCGTCGAATCGGTGAAGCCGGTCACGGCCACGCGACGGAACTCGATACCGCTGTTGATCTGCACGAAGCGATCGAGCTGGCTGCGCGCCTCCGGCGTCAGTGCCGCGCTGTCGAACGCGAAGTTCGCATCGCCCTGCAGCAGCACCTGGCGCTGCGGGACCGGCTGCGGAGCCGGTTGCGGCGGCGGCGGCGCGGCCTGCACGACCGGCTGCGGCTTGCCGCACATGAAGGTGATTTCGCGCGGATCCTTCATCGGCGCACGGCTGTACACACGGTCGATCATCTCGAGCGGCGTGAAGCCCTGCCCCTGGCAGAATTCCTCCGCCGCGCGCGCGCAGGCGTTCGCGCTGCCGAGCAGCCCGTCGCAGCTGACGCGGAACACGTTGTCCGGCTTGCCGGGCATCGACACCGCACGGATGTCATAGGTGAGGCCCGAGTGCGTCGTACACGCACCGAGCGCCATCGCAATCGCGCCGATCGATGCGGCGCGCAACAACAAGGTTTTCATCGTCATGGTGAAACGTCCGCCGCGCGGGCGGACTTCTGAAAAAGTTGAATGGAGTCGATCGGGCCTGCACGCGGGCGGGGCTCGCGCCCCGCCCCGCGGCTTACCACTGGTACGAAGCGCCCACGCCGACGGTGTTGCCGCCGCTCGACAGACCCACGCCGGCCTTCATCTTCAGGTTCTGCGTGATGCGGGCCTCCCCGCCGAACGCCACTGCCTGGTAGCCGCGATAGGTCGCGCCGCCGACACCGAACGACAAGGTCTTGCCCGGATCGACACCCGGGATCATCGTCAGCGCCGTGGCTGCGGCGATACCCGAGTACGCGTTGCGCGACAGGTCGTTGATCTGACCTTGCATGCCGCCCACTGCGCGATCGAGCTGGCCCTTCGTCGCCGCGTCGGACTCGTTGATACCGTCCTTGATGTTCGTGAGCCGGCGATTGCCATCATCGGTGCCGTTGCCGAACGACACCGTGTTCGCCTCCGTTGCCACCGAGCCTGCGCCCACCGCCACCGAGTTCGAACCGGACGCCTTCGCGCCGTCGCCGATGGCCGTCGACTGGCTGCCCGATGCGTCCGAACCGCGGCCGATCGCGACCGCCCCTTCGGCGGCGCTCGCCGCGTTGGAGCCGATCGCGACGCCACCGTCCTTCGACGCGCCGGCGCCCGAACCGATCACCGTGGCGTTGCTCACGCCCGTGGCGATCGTCGCGTTCGAACCCGCAGCCGTGTTGCCCGTGCCGTCGCCCGCGTTCGCCGGCGTCGTGCCCGTCGAACCGATGTCGGTGCCGGCGAAGTAGTCGTTGCCGGAACCGCCATCGCCCGGATTCGGGTTGCCCGTGCCAGGGTTCTGCTCCAGGGCGCCGACACGGTCGTCGAGGCCGCCGATCCTGTCGCTGAGTTCGCTCAGCTGGCCGTAGTTCACGGCGTCGTACTGGTTCACGCCGTCCGCGACGTTGGTCAGCCGCACCGGCGCCGCGCCCGTCCCGCCGAGGGTCACCGAACCGTAGTTCGGCGTACCGTCCTTGTTCAGGTCGTAGCGCACCGCGAGCGAATCGGTCGCACCGTACTGGGCCGCCGCCTGCACTGCCTCGGCAACGGTCTTGTACTTGTTCCCGTTCACCTCGATCGACGTATCCGCGAGCTTGCCGTCCGCATCGACCGTCGTCCCGCCGCCGATCACGTCCGCCACGCTCTGCGCGGTGCCGTGCAGCTGCGAGCCGTTGATCGCGTCGTTGCTCGTCGCGCTCACCGCACCCGCACCCACGCCGGTCAGCACGCGGTCGCCCGCCGTGCCCGTGAAGTTCACGGTCGTTCCGTCCGTGTCCTTCGCGACCGTGATCTCGCGCGTGTCCTCGTCCTGCTGGACGAGGCCGATCGAGCCGTGGACGAGGCTGTTCGAGATGTTCTCGATCGCGTCGCCGACGTTGTTGTACGTCTTGTTGTTGACCGTGTACGTCGGGTTCGTCACGTTGCCGTTCGCGTCGACCGTCGCGCCACCGCCGAGTGCATCGGCCGTGCTCTTCGATGCACCGTACAGCTGCGCGCCGTTCACGGCGTCCATGCTGGTCGCGTTCACCGCGCCTGCCTTGACGTTCGTGAGCGTCGAACCGTTCGCGCCCTTCAGCGTGATCTGGTCGAAGTTCGCCGAACCGTCCGCGTGCTTGTCGTACGTCACGGCCAGCGACGTCAGGCCCGCACCCGGGTTCGTCGGGTCGACCGGCGCAACCAGGCCTGCAGTCTGCAGCTGACCGAGGTTCACTGCGTCATGCGCGTCCACACCGTCCGCGACGTTCTTCAGCGCCACCGGAGCCGTCGCACCCGCGCCGCCCAGCGTCACCGAACCGAGGTTCGGCGTGCCGTCCGCGTTGCGGTCGTACGTCACCGCTGCAAGCGACTGGCCCGTCACCGGATCCACCAGACCCGAGTCGGCCAGCTGCTTGTTGATCACGGTGATGTTTTCCGTGTTCGTCGACGTACGGCCGTCGAGGTTCGCCAGCGCGTCGCCCACGTTGTTGTACGACTTCGACTTCGATGCATCCGCCGGGTCGGCCAGCGAGTACGACGGGTTCGTCACCTTGCCGTCCGCATCCACGGTCGAGCCGCCTCCCAGCGAATCGGCCACGCTCTGCGCCGTCGCGTGCAGCTGCGAACCGTTGATCGCGTCCGTGCTCGTGGCCGTCACCGCGCCTGCCTTCACGTTCGTCAGCGTCGTGCCGTCCGCGCCCTTCAGCGTGACCACGTCCTTCGACGCGTCGTCGTATGCGACGGCCAGCGACGTCAGGCCCGCACCCGGGTTCGTCGGATCGACAGGCGCGACCAGGCCCGCGTCCTGCAGCTGGCCGAGGTTGATCGCGTCGTGACGATCCACGCCGTCCGCAACGTTCTTCAGTGCGACCGGCGTCGTTGCGCCCGCGCCGCCCAGCGTCACGCTGTCCTTCGACGCGCCGTCGTACGTCACTGCCAGCGACGTCAGCTTGCCCGACGTGTCTTCACCGACCAGGCCCGCGTTCTTCAGCTGGCCGAGGTTCAGCGCGTCGCCGTCGTCCGTCGCGTCCGCGACGTTCTTCAGTTGCGTCGGGCCCGTGCCGTTGCCCAGCGTCACCGAACCGTAGTTCGGCGTGCCGTCTGCGTTACGGTCGTACGTCACTGCGGCGATCGACTTGCCCGTCGACGGATCGATCAGGCCCGCGTCCTTCAGCTGCGAAACGTTCACCGCGTCCATGTCGGCCACACCCGCCTTCACGTTCGACAGCGTCGTGCCGTCCGCGCCCTTCAGCGTGACCGTGTCCTTCGCCACACCGTCATACGCGACGGCCAGCGACGTCAGGCCCGCGCCCGGGTTCGTCGGATCCACCGGCGCGACCAGGCCCGCGTCCTGCAACTGGCCAACGTTGATCGCATCGTGACGATCCACGCCATCGGCGACGTTCTTCAACGCCACCGGAGCCGTCGCACCCGCGCCGCCCAGCGTCACCGAACCCAGGTTCGGCGTGCCGTCCGCATTGCGGTCGTACGTCACCGCCGCGATCGACTGGCCCGTCACCGGGTCCACCAGACCCGAGTCGGCCAGCTGCTTGTTGATCACGGTGATGTTTTCCGTGTTCGTCGACGTACGGCCGTCGAGGTTCGCCAGCGCGTCGCCCACGTTGTTGTACGATTTCGACTTCGATGCATCCGCCGGGTCGGCCAGCGAGTACGACGGGTTCGTCACCTTGCCGTCCGCATCCACGGTCGAGCCGCCTCCCAGCGAATCGGCCACGCTCTGCGCCGTCGCGTGCAGTTGCGAGCCGTTGATCGCGTCCGTGCTCGCGGCCGTGACCGCGCCCGCCTTCACGTTCGTGATCGTCGTGCCATCCGCGCCGGCCAGCGTGACCGTATCCTTCGACGCGCTGTCGTATGCCACGGCCAGCGGGTTGCCGCCGCTGCTCTTGTCCAGCGCATCGAGGGCATCGCCCACGCTGTGGTAGTCCTGGCCGCCGACCGAGTAGGTCGGGTCCGTGATCGAACCGTCCGCGCCCACGCCCGCGCCGCCGCCGATCTTGTCCGCGACGCTCTTCGACACGTTGAAGAGCTGCGAGCCATTGATCGCGTCGTTGCTCGTCGAGCTCACCGCACCGGCTGCGACATTGTGGATCGCGACCGGCACGCCGGCGTTGCCCAGCGTCACGCTGTTCTTCGCCGCGCTGTCGTACACCACCGCCAGCGATTCGCCCGTCGCCGGGTCGATCACGCCGCCGTCCTTCAGCGAGTCCTCAAGGTCCCCCACGCGCGTGTTCGTCGCGAACAGCTGCGAGCCGTTCACCGCATCCTTGCTCGTCGCCGACAGCACACCGTCCGCCACGTTGTGCAGCGCCACCGGCGTGGTCGCCCCCGCGCCGCCCAGCGTTACGCTGTCCTTCGACGCGCCGTCGTACGTCACCGCCAGCGACGTCAGCTTGCCCGAAGCGTCTTCACCCACCAGGCCCGCGTTCTTCAGCTGGCCGAGGTTCAGTGCATCGCCGTCGTCCGTCGCGTCAGCCACGTTCTTGATCTGCGTCGGGCCCGTGCCGTTGCCCAGCGTCACCGAACCGTAGTTCGGCGTGCCGTCTGCGTGACGGTCGTACGTCACTGCGGCGATCGACTTGCCGTCGTCTCCGATCAGGCCCGAATCCTTCAGCTGGCTCACGTTCACCGCGTCCATGTCGGCGACGCCCGCCTTCACGTTCGACAGCGTCGTGCCGTCCGCGCCCTTCAGCGTGACCGTGTCCTTCGCCACGCCGTCATACGCGACGGCCAGCGATGTCAGGCCCGCACCCGGGTTCGTGGGATCGACCGGCGCAACCAGGCCCGCGTCCTGCAACTGGCCAACGTTGATCGCGTCGTGACGATCCACGCCGTCCGCAACGTTCTTCAGCGCCACCGGAGCGGTCGCGCTCGCGCCGCCCAGCGTCACCGAATCCTTCGCAATCGTGTCGTAAGACACTGCGAGCGGGTTCGGTGAAACAGTCACGTCACGGATTGCATCGGTCAGTTGATCAACGTTTACCGCGTCCGTGCCGGCCGTGCCGCGCGCGACGTTCGACACGGTTACCGGCGCACCCGCGTTGCCCAGCGTCACGCTGTTCTTCGCCGCGCTGTCGTACACCACCGCCAGCGACTTGCCCGTCGCCGGGTCGATCACGCCGCCGTCCTTCAGCGAGTCCTCAAGGTCACCCACGCGCGTGTTCGTCGCGAACAGCTGCGAGCCGTTCACCGCATCCTTGCTCGTCGCCGACAGCACACCGTCCGCCACGTTGTGCAGCGCCACCGACGTCGTTGCACCCGCGCCGCCCAGCGTCACGCTGTCCTTCGACGCGCCGTCGTACGTCACTGCCAGCGACGTCAGCTTGCCCGACGTGTCTTCACCGACCAGGCCCGCGTTCTTCAGCTGGCCGAGGTTCAGCGCGTCGCCGTCCTCCGTCGCGTCAGCCACGTTCTTGATCTGCGTCGGGCCCGTGCCGTTGCCCAGCGTCACCGAACCGTAGTTCGGCGTGCCGTCTGCGTTACGGTCGTACGTCACTGCGGCGATCGACTTGCCCGTCGACGGATCGATCAGGCCCGCGTCCTTCAGCTGCGAAACGTTCACCGCGTCCATGTCGGCCACACCCGCCTTCACGTTCGACAGCGTCGTGCCGTCCGCGCCGGCCAGCGTGACCGTGTCCTTCGCCACCCCGTCATACGTGACGGCCAGCGACGTCAGCCCCGCACCCGGGTTCGTCGGATCGACCGGCGCAACCAGGCCCGCATCCTGCAACTGACCGAGGTTGATCGCGTCGTGACGGTCCACGCCGTCCGCAACGTTCTTCAGTGCGACCGGAGCCGTCGCGCCCGTGCCGCCGAGCGTCACGGCGTCCTTCGCCGCGCCGTCGTACGTTACCGCCAGCGACGTCAGGTTGCCGGTGCCGTCGTCACCGACGAGACCCGCATTCTTCAGTTGACCGAGGTTCAGCGCGTCGTGATCGTCCTTCGCGTCGGCGACGTTCTTCAGCGCGACCGGCGTCGTTGCCCCCGCGCCGCCGAGCGTCACGGTGTCTTTCGCTGCACTGTCGTACGCCACCGCATTCGGATCGCCGGCGCTGCGCGACGCGAGCGCGTCCAGCGCGTCGCCCACATTGTGATAGTCGCTGCCATCGACGTTGTAGGTCGGCTGCGTGATGCTGCCGTCCACGCCGACCGCAGCATGGCCGCCGAGCGCATTCGCCAGGCCGGTCAACTGGCTCACGTTGACCGCATCGGTCGCTTGCGTGCCTGCTGCGACGTTGACGATCTGGCGTTCCGCGCCTGCACGGCCGACGGACAGCGCATTGGCTCGATTCGAGAACGAATCCGCGCCAAGCGCGATGCTGTTGGCCGCGGCCGCAGTCGCGTTCGCGCCGAGCGCCATCGCACCTTCGACGCTGCGTGCGATGTTTGCCCCCGTACCGATCGCGATCGCGTTGGTCGCCCCGGCACGCACGTTCGCTGCGTTACCGAGCGCGATCGAGCTGTCGCCGATCGCCTGCGCACCGTTGTTGCCGATCGCCAGCGCGTAGTCGCCGTTCGCCTGCGTGTTCGCCCCCAACGCAACGGCCTGCATGCCGTTCGTCTGGACGTTCGAGCCCACGGCGACCGAGTAGTCCTGACCAGCGCCCGTCCCCGCAAAGCTGCCGATTGCGACCGAGTTGTTCGAACCCGCGATGCTCTGCAGGCCGACCGCCACGGCGTTGCCGCCGCTTGCGACTGACGACGTGCCGATCGCGGCTGCCGTTGACGTCGCCGGATCCGCGCCGTTCAGCGAAGCGAGGTTATTGCCCTGCAGGCCTTCGACCGCGACGAGCGGGTCGGTGACGTCCATCGGCTGCATCGAACGCGAGTTCACCTCGTCAATTGCGGCTTTCGTCTTCTTGTCGATCTCCGACGAGAAACTGTCGATCGCCTGCTGCGTCTTCGAAGTCACCGACGTCGACAGGTTGTTCAATGCCGCGTAGAGCTGACCGCCATTGATGGCGTCGGTGCTCTGGAACGCGACGTCACCGTCCGCCACGTTGACGATCCTGCGTTCCTGGCCTACCGCGCCGACCGACACCACGTTGTTCTGGTTCGCGACCGAGTTGTAGCCGATCGCGACCGAACCGTTGCCGGTCACGCGTGCACCGCTGCCGAGTGCGAGCGAGTTGGCACCCGCGCCCTGCGCCCCCGCACCGATGGCAACGGCCAGTGCGCCGCTCGCGATAGCCGGTGTGCCCGACACCGGATCGGCATTGACCTTGACAAAGCGCAGATCCGCGCCGGAAAGTCGGTCTTCCAGATCCGACAGCCCCGTATTCAGCTGATTCACGTTGACGGCGTCGGTGCCGTCGACGCCCGTTGCGACGTTCTTCAACGCCACCGGCGTGGCCGCGCCGGCACCACCCAGCGTTACCGATCCGTAGTTCGGCGTGCCGTCCGTGTTACGGTCGTACGTCACCGCCGCGATCGACTTGCCGTCGTCGCCGATCAGGCCCGAACCCTTCAGCTGCGAAACGTTCACCGCGTCCGTGTCGGCCACGCCAGCCTTCACGTTCGACAGCGTCGTGCCGTCCGTGCCGGCCAGCGTGACCTTGTCGCGCGCCGCGCCGTCGTACACCACGGCCATCGACGTCAGCTTGCCCGACCCATCGTCACCCACCAGGCCCGCGTTCTTAAGCTGGCCGAGGTTCAGTGCATCGCTGTCGTCCGTCGCGTCAGCCACGTTCTTGATCTGCGTCGGACCCGTGCCGTTGCCCAGCGTCACCGAGCCGTAGTTCGGCGTGCCGTCCGCGTGACGGTCGTACGTCACCGCCGCGATCGACTTGCCGTCGTCTCCGATCAGGCCCGAACCCTTCAGTTGCGAAACGTTCACCGCGTCCATGTCGGCCACGCCAGCCTTCAGGTTCGACAGTGTCGTGCCGTCCGTGCCGGCCAGCGTGACCTTGTCCTTCGCCGTGCTGTCATACGTGACAGCCAGCGACGTCAGGCCCGCACCCGGGTTCGTCGGATCGACAGGCGCGACCAGGCCTGCGTCCTGCAACTGGCCAAGGTTGATCGCGTCGTGACGGTCCACACCGTCCGCTACGTTCTTCAGTGCGACCGGCGTCGTTGCGCCGGCGCCGCCCAGCGTCACGGCGTCCTTCGCCGCGCTGTCGTACGTCACCGCCAGCGACGTCAGCTTGCCCGACCCATCGTCACCCACCAGACCCGCGTTCTTCAGCTGGCCGAGGTTCAGTGCATCGCTGTCGTCCATCGCGTCAGCCACGTTCTTGATCTGCGTCGGGCCCGTGCCGTTGCCAAGCGTCACCGAACCATAGTTCGCCGTGCCGTCCGCGTGACGGTCGTACGTCACTGCCGCGATCGACTTGCCCGTCGACGGATCGATCAGGCCTGCGTCCTTCAGCTGCGAAACGTTCACCGCGTCCATGTCGGCCACACCCGCCTTCACGTTCGACAGCGTCGTGCCGTCCGCGCCCTTCAGCGTGACCGTATCCTTGGTCGCGCCGTCGTACACTACCGCCCGCGATTCGCCCGTCATCGGGTCGATCACGCCGCCGTCCTTCAGCGCGTCCTTCAGATTGCCAAGATCCTGGTTCGTCGCGAACAGCTGCGAGCCGTTCACCGCATCCTTGCTCGTCGCCGACAGCACACCGTCCGCCACGTTGTGCAGCGCCACCGGCGTCGTTGCACCCGCGCCGCCCAGCGTCACGCTGTCCTTCGTCGCATCGTCATAGGTCACGGCATTCGGATCGCTGCCGCCATTCGCGGCCAGTGCGTCGAGCGCGTCGCCGACGTTGTGATAGTCCGTTCCAGCGACCTTGTAAGTCGGCTGCGTAACGTTGCCACTCCCGTCGATCGCGGCCCCGCCGCCGAGTGCCCTGGTCACGCCGGACAGCTGGCCGACGTTGACTGCGTCGGTACGTTGCGTGCCGGCCGCGACATTGGTGATCTGCCGTTGCAGCATCGACGAGCCAACCGATACGCTGTTATTGCGGTCGGTGACCGACGCGGCGCCGAGCGCCACCGAATCGGCGTGGGTCGCCTGTGCGTTGACACCCAAGGCAACACCATGCAGGCCGCCTGCGTTCGCACCCGAGCCGATCGCGACGGCGGCGCCGCCGGCGCTGCTGCTCTGGAAGCCGATGGCCGTACTGTTGTTGCCGCTGGCCAGCGCGCTGTTGCCCAGAGCCGTCGCATAGGAACCGGCCGCACTCGTGTTCGTGCCGATGGCGAGCGAACCCGCGCCCGCTTGCGCGGCGGCGGTGCCGTTACGCGTATCGATCTGGATGTATGTGTTGGCGACCTTCGTCGAAAGTGCCTCGTTCATCTGACCGAGGTTGACTGCATCCGTGTTCGCCATACCGGCGGCCAGATTGGTAATGCGCCGCTGCGTCGTCGCCGACCCGACGGAGACGGTGTTGTCCGCGTTAGCGATGCTGCCCGTGCCCAACGCAACCGAGTTGGCGCCGCTGGCCGTCGCACCAGAGCCCAGCACCACGCTCGCGCTACCCGCAGCCGAGCTGTTCGAACCCAGCACCGTACCGGCGCCACCGCCCATCGCGCTCGAGTTTGCGCCGACGACCGTCGCGTTCGAGCCCGAATGCATCGCGTTCGTGCCGATCATGATCGAGCCGTTACCACCCGCGTTCGCGCCGCTGCCGATCGCGATCGCACCCGTCGAGACCCCCGCGCCTGCGTCGCCCGCCCGGGCATTCGTACCGATCGCGATCATGTTCGACGAATCCGCGCCGGTTCTCGTGACGGCCGCGCCCTGACCGAGCGCCAGGCTTCCAGTGCTCGACGCGGCGACGTTTGCAGACGATCCAACGGCAATCGAGCCGATACCGTTGGCCTGAGCTCCATAACCCGCGGCGAGCGAATTGTTGCCCACCGCTGCAGCGAGGCGTCCTAATGCCGTCGAATTCGTTCCTGCCGCATTGGCGCTCACGCCGACAGCCACCGTCTCGCTACCTGTCGCCCTGGAGAGGGTGCCGAGCGCCACCGCATTCTGCCCGGTGGCGCTGGTGTTACCGCCAAGCGCCACAGCCGATGTCCCGGTCGCCCTCGCATTGGCGCCAACCGCCGTCGCGCTCCCGCCCGCGCTCGCGGCCGTTGCCGTCGCGTACGTACCGGTGCTGATTGCCACGTACGGGTTGCTTGCTGTCGCTGCGGCGGAAATTGCAGCATTTAGCTGGTTGACGTTGACCGCATCAGTGCCGGCCGTCCCCGTCGCCAGCCCCGTAATACGATGGTTCGTCATGTTGACATTGTTGTCGAAGTCGGCCGGGCCGCTGACGTGGACACCGTTCTGGCCGTACAGGACCAGGTGCCCGTCGGTACTGCCCATAACCGACGCCGTCGGAGTGAGGCCGGCAGCGCCGTTCGTACCAGCGTTGTTAGCCAGAATGAAGGACGGCGCATGTCCCTGATACGAAGGCAGGCTGGTATTGATAGGCGCACAGTTCGCGTTGACCGTATTGCTCAGTGCACCAAATGTTTGCCCATATCTCACGCCGTTTGCCGCAGTCGTGTTCGAGCACAAATTGAGACCGCCGCCAGTCGTGGCCTGGGCCATGGCATCCATCGACACAGCGCCGCCACCGACCCCGGCCATCACCGCTACCGCCGCCGTCACCGACGACCGCATCGCCGTATTCGACTTCGATTTCGTTCGCGTCCGCGCCGTTTCGGCTGCTGCCGTCCATGTACCCGTCGTCGCGTTCCAGACGGTGCGATAGGTCTTGTTCACGTTGTTTGCCTCTGTAGAGAAAAAGAGAGAAGGACGCTCCTCGTCCACAGATGCCAATGTATTGATCGCCTGTCATTTCGATAATCAGACGGCTGGACACGATCGCACTTATTTCGTAGGCCTAGTCCTAAACTGACGTTGCTTGACAATCGGGCATGCCACGCGCGACGCGACACGACCTGCGCTTGAACGATTCCGTTTGACACGACCGTATCGCAGGCCTTATATACGCATCCGCGCAACCAACGACGTGAATAGGACTGGTCCTATCCGTCTCGCGCGAGTGTTTCGGACTGCCCTACATACAGGCCAGTCCGCTATCCCGATAATTTTCCTGTTCCCCGAGCCGGCGGCGCATCGCGTCGCCTCGATTCGGCTCGCGGATATCGTCCGCGTCCCGGCTTCGCCGCGGCGCGTCTCCCGATTTGCGCATTGATTCACCGGTCTTCGTCTCATGCCCATCCGCCATCTCTTCGCGTCCCACGCGGACGCCAACGCGCCGTTCGCGTCGATCGACGACGACGCGCGCGACCTGAGCCTGCTGAACCGGTATCAGCGCTTCACGCTGTATGGCGGCGCCGCCGTGCTGTCGCTGGTGATCCTGATCGCGGCGGGCATCCTGCTCGTCGGCTCGGTGCGCGACTACATCGCGGAACGGCGCGACCTGTTCCTGACACACAAGGCGCTCGTGCAACTCGAAATGGACGCGAAGCAGGCGTCGATGCGCCGCGCGGTCATCAATGCCGAGCTGCTGTGGAACGGCCATCCGCCGCATGCGCGCGAGGCGTCGGACGCGCTGCGGCGCGATGGTCACGTGCTGCTCGCGCCGATGCGCAGTGTGAGCGAGATCTTCGTGGCGGCATCGCCCGAAGCGATCGCCGACCACGAAACCGATCGCTACGTGCAACTGATGGAACGCCAGACGATTTCCGTCGCGGCCGCCGAGCGCCAGACCGGGCGCGCAGTACGCGGCTACGCGTACAGTCCCGACCGCACCGTGATCGCGATCACGCCGCCGCCGTCGATGCCGTATCCGGACGTGCTCGCGCGTATCGGCGTGTCCGACACGCACGCGCTGATCCGGCATCTCGCGTTCGACGTGGCCGACTGGTCCGATCCGGCCATCGCGCGCTACTGGCGTCTTTCGCGCCGGATTGCCTGGCAGGCACCGGCGATCGATCCGCTGACCGGCAAAACGGTCTTCCGGCTCGTCGAACCCGCGTTCGACGGCCAGCGGCATTTCATGACCTTCGTCAGCGACTTCGACGTCGACGTGATCGCCGACCGCTTGCGACATGCGCCGGACGACGCCGTCGCGATGCTGATCGACGAAAACGGCCGCGTGCTGCTGCATGCCGACCGCACCCGCGACGCGGAAGACGGCGCGGCGCTGATGCGGCATGCGCTCGCCGAAGACACCTGGCGGCGCGGCCTCGTGCAGTTCGACGAAAGCTACCGGCACGGCGTGTTCACGATCAGCGACCGCATCTCCGATACGGGCTACGCGATCGTCTATGCGTATTCGTGGCATACGATCGCCTATGCGATCGGCTCGACGATGCTGCGCGAACTCGGCACGACCGCGGCCATCCTCATCGTGCTGTGGGCGCTCGTGATCGCGTTCGACCTGCGCGTCTTCGCGCCGCTGTTCCGCCGCTCGCGCCGCGTGTTCGAAAGCGAGCGGACGAGCCGCGCGATCATCGCGACCGCGCCGTTCGGCATCGGCCTCGTGTCGCCCGACACGCGCCAGGTGCTGCTGCGCAACCGGATGCTCGAGCTGTACGAGCGCGAGGCCGGCGACCCGCCGCTGCACGAGCGGCTGCTGACGCGCTACCGCGAGTACGCGGACGCTGCGCCGGTGCAGTTCGACGTCGAGCTGCCGGTCACGCTCGAAGACGGCCGCAGGCGCGACCTGCTCGTGAATTTCGTGCGCGTGCGCTTCAAAGGCATGAACGCGCTGCTGTACAGCTTCTCGGACATCACGACGCGCGCCGACGCCGAGCGCGCGCTCGACAGCGCGAACCGCGCGAAATCGACGTTCCTCGCCACCATCAGCCACGAAATCCGCACGCCGCTGAACGCGATGCTCGGCAATCTCGAACTGCTCGACAAGGCGCCGGACCCGAGCCGGCAGAAGCCGCGCCTGCATGCGGTCACGTCGGCCGCGCGGATGCTGCTCGACATGCTGAACAACGTGCTCGACATGACGAAGATCGAAGCCGACCGGATGACGCTCGAATCGACCGGCTTTCGCATCGATGAACTGATGCGCGACGTGGCCGACCTGTTCGATCCGGTCGCCGGCGCGAAGGGCATCGCGCTGCGCATCGACGTCGATCCAGCATTGGCCCGGACTTATCTCGGCGATCCGATGCGCGTGCGGCAAATCGTCGTGAACCTGGTCAGCAACGCGATCAAGTTTACGAATCGCGGCGCGGTGGCGTTGTCGGTCTCGGCGCCGCCGGCCGACGCGACGCCGGTGACGATCCGCGTCAGCGATTCGGGCATCGGCATGACGGCCGATCAGCTTGCGCATGTGTTCGAGCCGTTCGCGCAGGCCGACGAATCGATCGCGCGCCGCTTCGGCGGGACTGGCATCGGCCTCGCGCTGAGCTACAAGCTCGCGGAATCGATGGGCGGCCGCATCGAGGCGAACAGCGTGCCGGGCGTGGGTTCGACCTTCATCGTCACGTTGCCGCTGCCGCTCGATCGGCAGCCCGGTGCTGCGCATGCGCGCGCCGGTGCCGACGCGCCGGACGTCCGCGTGCTGTTCGTCGACGACAACGCCGTCAACCGTTCGCTGATCAGCGATCAGCTGGACGTGCTCGGCTATCAGGCCGATATCGCGTCGAACGTCGCGGAAGCGCTCGATCTCGTGGACCGCCAGGACTATGCAGTGATCCTGACCGATCTGAATATGCCGGGCCTCGACGGCTACGCGTTCGCGCGCGTGCTGCGCGAGCGCGGGCGCGCGCAGCCGATTCTGGCGGTGACCGCGCATGCGGAACCCGACGAACTGCAGCTGGCGTGGGAGGCTGGCATCGACGAAATCGTCACGAAGCCGACGTCGCTGAAGTCGCTCGAACAGGCGATCACGAAATACGCCGGGACGTGGCGACGGCCCACGCATCCGCCCGTGCCGCAACGCACGGCCGGCCCGCTGCCGAAAGACCTGCACACGGTACTGGTCGACGCGACGCGACGCTCGAACGCCGCCATCGCGCGCGCGCTCCAGGACGGCGACCTGAAGATCGCGCGTTCGGAAATTCACAGCATGCGGGGTGCGTTCGCGATGATCGGGGAACGGGAGATATCGACGCTGTGCGCGTCGCTCGAAGCGCTGGCGCTGGCCGGCGACGCGGCGGCGTTCGCGCGCGAGTTCGAACGCTATCGGCACGACGCGCACGAGATCCTCGAACGGCGTGCGGCCGGCGACGCGAAGCCGTCGCACGACACACTTTCTGACACATCGCCGATCCATCGATGAAGCGGCCGATCGCGCCCTTGCGTTGCGTTCATTGGGCCACGGGCACACAAGACACTGGCCTGATGGCCAACGTGAGAAAAGCGCAACTTTCCGTCAAACGAGACGCGTCGAACGAAGCTAAAGTAGTCGCACGTTAACGCAAGGAAACCGAACCATCGAGCGCGTGATGCAGGTGATGGTTCCGGCGCTGGAAATCCTTCGCGTCAACGAAGCGCGGCCCGCAGGTGTAAGGGCACCCGCGAGCCGCTGACCGCAACCAACTCAACCAAGGAGTTGACCATGGCTGACGCGAATCATAGCGCAACCGTACTTTTCCTCGATCGTTTCGTCCCGACGCAGGAATCTTCCCGGCAGGGCCGCACTTTCCCCGAGCTTCGCGTGGCGGGCGATACACCGCCCGTTCTGTACCTGTGGGCGAAGCTGTCGGGCCGGTGGATCGACGCGGCGGGTTTCGATCCCGGGCAGCGCCTGCGGATCGAGGTGACGCACAAGCGGCTCGTCATCACGCCGATCGACGAAGACAGCCGCGACGTTTTCGAAACGCGCGGACTCGCCGACGGCGATGCCGCACCGAAGCGACCCTTGCCGCAGGATCCGGCGATGACGGGGGACGTGCAATGAAGCGCCGCGACTCGCATCGACGCGCCGGCGAAGTGCCGGCCGCTTCCGACGTCGACTAACTGATCCTGACGCTGATGTCGTTCGGCCAGCATGTGGAGATCGTGGTGACGCCTGCAGGGCGCTCGGCTCCGGCAGGCATCACGGTATCGGTCTGACGGTCAGGGAAACAAGCTGAAGGATGGGTGTGGCGGCCGGAACCGCCTCGGCGCTCGCATAAGGCAGCGTTAGGAGTAGTGCTATCGAATGCATAGCATGACTGCGACCGGGCCCGGCGGCCGCCGCCGAAGCGGCTCCGGCGCCACACCCGCTCAATGTAACGTGAAGAACCGTTACAACCCATCAGACCAGGCTGATTCTGCAATCGGTCGACGCGATGCATTCGAGACCCGGTTCCTGGCCCCGGCACACTCACGCAAACGAAATGACGAGCTTCTTCCCGCACGCCGCGGCATACTTGCGCAACGTCGCAAACGACGGCGAGTGCTTTTCGCTCGACAACGAGGCCTCGAGCCTGGAGACGGCGGATGTCGTGGTTCCCATTCGCTCGGCGACCTGAGCCTGCGTCAATCCTGCCTCTTTACGCGCGTCCAGCAACGCGCGAAGCGCGGTGAATTCCTCTTCCAGCGCGTCGTATTCCGCCTTGAGGGTGGGGTCGGCGAGCAGACCGGCGGTGTCTTCGGCAGTGTGTCGGACCGGTGCATACCGGTCCTCCCTGGCGCGTGCGGAGCGGGCCTTAGCCATGGTTGCGAACCTCCTTCATCCGCCGGTGGGCAATGCGTAGCTCGTCGCCAGGCGTTTCCTGCGTCTTCTTGACGAAGGAATGCAGGATGACGAGTTCATTTCCCACCTGCGAGCAATAAAACACGCGCCCGACACCTTCACGGCCTCTCGGGCGCAATTCGAACAATCCGTCTCCCATCGCCCGCGAATGCGGCATCCGTAGATCCGCGCCGTATTCCTCCATCATTTCGATCAGACGAAGGTAGCCCGCGAGAATGCCCGTGGGCAAAGCAAATACGTCGCGCTTCACACGTTCGCTGTAATACAGGATCGTCCAGTTCTTCATCGCGATATTATCAAATTTGCTAACATCACTCAAATCATCCACCACCTCTGGCCGACAAGCTCCAGGCATATGACCGCCTGGCATGCATGACGGCGCGCCGATCGGATACTTCGCGTCCAATCGAATGAACCGGACATCCGGCGTCCGTTGCTCAAATCGTCCTGCACGCGCTCTTCCGACTGTAGAGCGACGTATGCGCAATTCGCCAGCTAGCTAAACGATCTACCTCCCCCCATCGCACATTCCAAAAAAAGGCCGCTGCCGTCGAAAACGGCAGCGGCCTGTCCGGCGAATCGCCTGATACACGCGCTTACTGCTGAATCGTCGCCTGTGCGGCCAGCTTGTCCACCAGCGCGCTCATCGCGCGCTGCTGTGCCTCCACTTCGAGTTGCTGGCGCAGCACCTTCTTCGCGGCATCGAAGCCCGGCACGACCGTCGGACGCTTCTCGTCGAGCTTCACGATCGCCAACGCATTGCCGATCCGGATCGGGCCCGCAACGGCGCCCGGCTGCAGCGACGTGATCGCCTGCGCGATCGGCGTAGGCAGGCCGCCCGTGTTCCCTTCCGCCACCGGCGTGCGCAGCTCGACCCACTGCGCGACGCCGCCGTTCGGCGTCGTGTTGTACTGCTTCGCCAGCGTGTCGAACGCCGCGCCCTGCTTCAGCGCCGCGACCACCGTGTTCATCTCGGCCGGATCGGCCACGGCGATCACCTCGGCGCGATATTCGAACTGCGCGGCATTGGCCACGATATGGTCGTAGCGCGCCTTCACCTCCGCATCGGTCACCGCTTGCGGGTGCACGTTGTCGCGCACGTAGAGATCCGTCGCGGCCACGGTGCGGGCGCGCATCACGACGCGATTCACTTCGGCGCGGCTGCCGTAGTTGGCCTTTTCCGCCGCCTGCTCGAGCAACTGCCGGGCGATCAGCTCGCGTTTGGCCTGTTCGCGCAGCGCCGGCGTGACGGCCTGCCCCGACGCTTCGATCATGCCGTCGACGTCGCTGCGCGCGATCGGCGTGTCGTTGACGACCGCTTCGACGCCCGGCGGCAGCGGTGTTTCGGTTTTCGTGCCTGCGGCGCGCGCGATCGGGGCCCCGCAGGCGCACGCGAGTGCGATCAGCGTGGAAACAATGGAAATTTGATGCTTGTTCATGACGATTCCTTCATCGAGGGAGGGAGATGCCGCACGCGATGGCGGCCAGGAGGGGATGCGGCAGCTTCGCCGCGGGCAACCGAGCGTCGGCGCCGAACGGGCTGCGCGCGAGCAATCGCGCATCAGCCGAACCTGATTCGATCGAACCGGTCGCGCCTGCGGCGGCGTCGCCGCCCGTAACGCCACGACGGTCGACGGATGGCAGGACAGAGATGAATGCCCTGCGCTCGCATGTGGCAGCGTTCTCCCAACCTGCGACCGAGAGGGTGCAGACGCGACCGAGCCCACCGGTCGCCGCAAGGCATTCACCTGTGTCCGTCCGGCCGCGCGGGGAAGAAAAATGCGCTGCCCGGCAAGCGGGCAGCGCGTCCAACGAAGCGAAGCTCCGGGTACGAGGTATCGGGCTCACACCATGCGGACGCCCGACTCCTGCATTGTCGACGCGCATACGCGCCCGGACAATCAGCCTGGTCCGATTCTGCACGCCATCACCGTTGAATCGTCGACGTGTCGCGCGCATTCATCGTCACGGCCAGCGGCGGAAACGCGGCTGCGCTGCGCATCGCGGCATAGAACTTGTTCATCGCGACATCGATCCCGTAGTTCGGCAGCGTACGGCCGAGCCCGTGAGAAAACAGCGCTTCGGGTTGCAACGGAAAGCAACGATCGAGCAGGAAGCGCGCGCCGGCCGGCGAGATCGTGTAAGCGCAGATCCCGTAGAACTCGAGCAGGTTCATCACGAGCACGGGGCCGCGATCGGTGCGGAAATCGTCGACCGCCTGCGCCAGCGCGGCTTCGTCGAAACGCATCGTCACCGGCGTGCGGTCGTTGAAGATCGTGCCGCGCAGGATCGAGTCGAAGTTGTAGCCCCACGCGACGAAATCGTAGTGCTCGGCGTGGGCGCGCAGGAACTGCGTGGCGGTCACGTCGAAATCCGGGCGAAAGATCGCGTCGTCCTCCGCGATCGTGACCAGTTCGTCGCCGGCAGCAATCTCGGTCCACAGCCGATGCGTCGTCATCGCGATACCGAGTGCGCCGCGCGTGTACGGCAGGCCGGGCGCGAACAGGCCGCTGTCGGCGATATCCGCGTCCGTCAACGCGCTTCCGTCGACTGCGTCGACGAATGCGAAATCGAGATCGGGATTCTGCGCGGCGAAGGCACCGCGGCGGCCGCGCGCATCGTTCAGCGAGATCACGCGAAGCGTGCGGCTGACGGCCGGCGCGGGACGGGCAGGCAGCGTTGCGGACAACGGCGCCGGCATCGCGCACGAGGGTCGATCGAGGGCAGGCATCGTCACCACCCCGTCACGACCGAAATGCCGAACAGGATGCCGAGCACGATGCCGATCGTGCGCCCCTGCAGAATCGGCTTCAATGCCTTCGGTTCGAAAAACGGATCGACCACGTCCTTCCGGTTGCGCCATGCGGCGAGCACCGGCGGGACGAGCAGCACGCATGCCATCAGCAGCGCGGTCGTCAGCGTGACGATCGCGCCGCTCGACGACCAGCGCGAGCCGAATTCGACCGTCACGTGCACCAACCCCACGGTCGCCGCGCTCGCGATCATGCCTAGCACGGCGCCTTTCACCACATAGTCTGCATCGCTGCTCATGGTCGGCCTCTTTCGATGAATGAAGGCCGAACGAGGTCGGCCGGAATGCCTCGTATTAAAGAGATCGACGGCCCGAATCGCTATCGGACGGGTCTGACAAGCGCAACAAATCCGGCACAAATAGGACTGGGCCTACAGGAATGAACGCCGGGACGGCCGGCTGCCCCGCACGCGGGCGGCGCGTCATGCGCATTCGGGGTGGTGACGCGAGGTGCGCCGGTACGGCGAACGCATTGCCGCTCATGACGCATCGGGCACGCGAATGCGATTCGGACTGGTCCGATTCAGTTATCGAAGCCGGGGCCATACAGTGGAGTCCGACACGACGCCGAGCCCGCTCGCGCGGCTGACGACTCCGCAGCGATGGTTCGCGGCGCCGACGATCGAGCACATCGCCACCGCGCTTGCGCCCGACCGCCCTTTCGACCACCGATCACACGCCGGCTGCCGATTCACCGTGCAGCCGCCATTCCGGAGCGACCCGACATGCAGACCACGCACCACGACACGATGCTTCGCGACGACACACCGCCAATGCTCGAACGCCTCCACGACGCGGCGATCGAACCAGCCGACCACACGCCGGCTCCCGATGCCGACGACGATGCCATCGCGGCCGCCACGCAAACGCTGGTCGAGCGGGGCGACGCGGCCCGTGCCGCAGAACTCGCGGCGATGCACTGGGCGCTGCGCCCCGCTTCGGCAGCCGCGGCATTCAATTGCGGCTACGCGATGCAGATGGCCGGCCGTCACGCAGACGCCATCGCACCGTACCGCCGTGCACTCGAGCTCGCCCCCAGCTGGCCGTCCCTGAAGAACAACCTCGCACTGGCGATCCGCCTGACCGGCGGCGACGCCGAGACCGAGCACGCACTGCTCGAAGGCGCGCTCGACGACGACCCGAACGACGCCCGGGCCTGGACCAACGCGGTCATCACGCGCGTCGGCCGCTTCGATCTCGACGGCGCGTTGCGCGCGGCAACGCGTGCAGTCGCGCTCGCGCCGCACGATCCGCTGGCCGTCAACAATGCGGCAACGGCGCTGAAGGAGGCCCAGCGCTGGGACGAAGCCGCGCAGTACGCGCAACGTGCGGCCGAGCTCGCACCGCACGATCCGAAGTATCGCCACAACCTGTCGCTGATCCAGCTTGCGCGCGGCGACTTCGCCGAGGGCTGGGCAAACTACGAAGCGCGCTGGGACGGTTCGGGCGAACTGCGTGGCAACCTGCCGGTCTTTCCGGCGCCGCGCTGGCGCGGCGAATCGCTTGCCGGCAAGACGCTGCTCGTCTGGGGCGAACAGGGTATCGGCGACCTGCTGCAGTTTTGCCGCTACGTGCCGTTGCTGGCCGAACGCGTGCGCCGCGAAGGCGGCCGCATCGTGTGGAACGCGTTTCCGCAGATGGGCGCGCTGCTCGAACGCAGTCTCGGCCGACACGTCGACGTCTATGACGCCAGCGCCCGGATCGAGGATCTGCCCGCGTGCGATTTCGAATTGCCGCTGATGAGCATTCCGTGGATGCTCGGCCTCGACGGCGACGCGCTCGCGACACCCACGCCGTATCTCCATGCCGATGCGAGCGCGACGGACGCGTGGCGACGCGCACTCGCCGGCGAGCAGCGGCTGAAAGTCGGCCTCGCATGGACGGGCAGCCTCACCCACCAGCGCAACCCGTTCCGTCGCGTCGGGCTGCAGCGCTACGCCGACGCGTTCGGCGGCCTGCAGCAGGACGTCGCGTTCTACTCGCTGCAGCCCGGTGCGCAACACGACGTCGAAGCGGCGCGCGCCGCCGGCTTCGAGGTGACCGACCTGACGCGCGAATGGCGAACGCTGGACGACACCGCCGCGTTCGTCGGCGCGCTCGATCTCGTGATCACCGTCTGCACGTCGGTCGCGCACCTGAGCGGCGCGCTTGGCCGGCCCACATGGGTGCTGCTCGACGCGAACCCGCACTGGGTCTGGCAGCACGAGCGGCGCGACAGCCTGTTCTACCCGAGCGCGTCGCTGTACCGTCAGCGGACGTTCGGCGACTGGCGGCCGGTGCTCGACGAAGCGGCGGCCGATCTCCGCGTGCGGGCTGCCTGACGCCGGAGCGCCATCATGCGATACAACCTCTGCATCGTTCGCCCGCCGGCGAACCCGCATACGGCCGCATTCGACGAACTCGCGGAAGTCATCGCGTGCGGATTGCACGACCTCGGCCACATCGTGCACGTGAACGACAACAACCTGATGCCCGACGCGCGGAACATCATGATCGGCTGCCATCACGCCGATCCGGATTCGATCGCGCACGTGCCAGCCGACACGATCGTCGTCAACACGGAGCAGCTCCACGTGGACGAACGCGACTGGAACGAGCGGATCTATTTCTGGACGGCGCGCTTCGAAACCTGGGACTACAGCGCGCGCAATCTCGCGAAGCTGCGCAGCCTCGGCATCCGTGATGCCCGGTTTCTGAAGCTCGGCTTCCATCCGGCGCTGCGCCGCATTCCGGCGGACGTCGAGCAGGACATCGACGTGCTGTTCTACGGTTCGATCGGCCCCCGGCGCCAGGCCGTACTCGACGAGTTGACGGCGCGCGGGCTGAACGTGCGCGCCGTCTACGGCGTCTACGGTGCGGCCCGCGATGCGTTGATCGCGCGCGCGAAGGTCGCGCTGAACCTGCACCACTACGCATCGCACATCTTCGAGATCGTGCGCGTGTTCTATCTGATGACGAACGGCAAGGCCGTGGTGGGCGAAGTGTCGCCGACCACGGCGGTCGAGCCGGACTATGCGGGCGGCTTCCACCCCGCGTCGTACGAGGCACTGGCCGACGCGTGCGTCTCACTGGTTCGCGACACCGCACGGCGCCGTCGGCTCGAAGCCGCCGCGCTCGACACGATCGTGCGGATTCCGCAGGCCGATGTGCTGGCTGCGTTGCTGACCCGGGAAGCCGTCGCGACGTAGCGGCGCAGCCGCGCGTGCACCGGATCGGACCTGTTTGAGGTCCTGCCGTCCGGCCGTTGTTCACGATCGTATTGCGCGTGGCCGACGCCCCGATCCGGCCCATCGGGGCGACGAAAACCTCTTCGTTTCGGCGCCCTGTCTCGCAGCCATTGCGTCTTTTACGCTCCGCGGCAGCCGGCCGACGCCGTCAATCTCCTGATTCACTTCGAAGCGGCCCCACGCCGTTTCTCTCCACGGTCGCGCGTTCGCGCAGCCTGCCGATTTTCCCGGCTTTCCTCGTGTTTAACCATTCTTGACGCGATCGATCCGTGGTCCGAATTCACCTAGGACCGGTCTGAGCATATTGCTTCGCCTTTCGCAAGTGCGTCCGATGGTCGCGCACCGTCATCGTTCATAGACTCGCCTTACTGCCCCGATGCCTCGTGCAGCACCCGGCGCAAAACGTCGCGATGCGCTCGATCTGCGCGGTATCGGGACATCTGCAACCAAATTAGTTCTTGTCCTATGCCATTCAGACATATGACCCACTTTCGTCCCATGGCTCTTCGACGCGGCTCTTCATAAACTCAGCGTCCTTGCCAACTATCACTTCCAGTCATAGTCATCATGCCAGGCCCGATTCCCGACGACACGCATGCAGTTGCTTCGTGCTGCCAAGACCGGAATACCGCTGGCGCAAGCCGAGTGAACCAAGATATGAAGCGCAAGCGCGCAACGGGTAATGCATACGCTGTATGTGCGGTCGACACCGTTCTTATCGTCGTCGTCGCGGAGATCACGCATCGGGATTCGCTGTGGAATCTTGCATCGCTGCGCATCGAATGGCTGCTGATCGGCGTCAGTGCGCTGCTCGCCGCCTTCCTGCTGCGCCTTGCCGGCATCGGTCTCGAAGGCTGCACACGTCCGGCGCTCCGCTACGCGCTGCGCACACTCGCGCTTTGGTTTGTCGTGCAAGGTTTCGTATTCCTGAAGATGGTCGCGCTGACGGCCGTCACGGCGACGCTGCTCGCCTGGTTCGTCGGCTGGACGATCGGTGTGGCGCTCGCGCTCGCCGTATTCCGGATCGGGCTGGGCATCGTCCACGGCCGCAGCCTGCACGTGCCGGACTCGCCTGCGCGCGTCGCGATCGTCGGCGGCGGCGCATGGGTGGAGCGCCTCGCGGAATCGATCGACACGGCCGGCGCGGCGCGCTACCGGTTCGTCGGCGCCTATCGCACGACCGGCCGGGCTGTCGCGCTCGGCGACGGCGCTTTCGTCGCCTCCGACCTTGTCTCGTTCGCGGCATCCGCGCGCGCCGAAGGCGTCGACGAGATCTGGATCGCGCTACCGCCCGACGACGACGCCGCGATCACGCGCGTGATCGACGAATTCCGCCACGACTTCGTCGAACTGCGGCTGATGCCCGACGTCAGCAAGCATGCGCTGTTCGGCAGCCACGTCGAGGACATTCTCGGCGAACCGGCGATCTCGCTGGCCGCGCCGCCGCTGTCGCGCCGCGCACGGGCCGCGAAGGCGATCTTCGACCGCGTGTTCGCGGCCGTCGTCCTGGTCGTGCTGATGCCGCTGCTGCTCGCGCTCGCCGTGGCGATCAAGCTGACGTCGCCGGGCCCCGTGCTGTTCACGCAACGGCGGCGCGGCGTGGACGGCCAGACGTTCGACATCTACAAGTTCCGCACGATGCGCATGCACGTCGAGCAGCCGGGCACGGTCGCGCAGGCCACGCGCAACGACCCGCGCGTGACGAGGATCGGCGCGTTCCTGCGCCGCACGAGCCTCGATGAGCTGCCGCAGTTCGTCAACGTGCTGTTCGGCGACATGTCGGTGGTCGGCCCGCGCCCGCACGCGGTGGAACACGACGCGCATTACCGCACGCTCGTCGACGGCTACATCCACCGTTACCGGATCAAGCCCGGCATCACCGGCTGGGCACAGGTCAACGGCTTGCGCGGTGAGACCGAACAGCTCGAAAGCATGCAGTCGCGCGTCGAATACGACCTCTACTACCTGCGCAACTGGTCGTTCGCGCTCGATCTGCGAATCATTGGGGCGACGGTGTTGAAAGCATTCGCTCACCCGAACGCGTACTGAGCCTACCGAATGAGGCATATCGTGAAGCGCCCTCTTTTCCGACCGATCGGCGAACGTCGCTTCCCCGCGACCGCCGACGTCCTGCCACCGGTGCACCGCGCCGCGCGCGCACTCGCCGCAGCGCTGTGCTGCACGGCGCTCGCGGGATGCGCGCTCGCGCCGGGTATGAAGATGCCTGCCGCGGCCAGCCTGCCGGTATCGGCCGGCGACGCACACGCGCCTGCCGAGTCGCTGCCGGTGCCGATCACCGAAATCGACGCCACGCTGATCCGTCAGTTGAAGGCCGATGCGCGCGGCGCGGCCGCAAGCCACGCCGCCGCCGTCGCCGGTCGCGCCACCGCCTACACGCTCGGTGCGGGCGACGTGCTGCAGCTTACCGTCTGGGATCACCCGGAGCTCGCGCTCGCACAAGGCCCACAGCAGCAGGCCAACGCACGCCCGTCCGATCCGCCGCAGGGCTTCGTGATCGACGAAGCCGGCAACCTGCAGGTGCCCTATGCAGGCAACGTGCCGGTTGCGGGCCTGACGATCGACGGTGCACGTCAGGCCATCTCGGTCGCGCTTTCGCGCTACTTCGTGAGACCGAAGGTCACGGTACGTGTCGCATCGTTCCGCGCGAAGCAGATTCACGTCGACGGCGAAGTCCGCACACCCGGCACCGTGCCGGTCAACGACGTGCCGCTGACGCTGTACGAAGCCGTCAGCCGCGCGGGCGGCTTCACCGCAGCGGCCGACCAGAGCCGCATCGAGCTGGTGCGCGGCGGCGTGTCTTACGCGCTGGACCTGCCCGGCATGCTCGCGCACGGCGTGAGTCCGTCCAGCGTCGTGCTGCGCGACGGCGATCTGCTGCGCGTGGTGCCGCGCGAAGAAAACGGCGTGTACGTAATGGGCGAAGTCAGCCGACCGATCACCGCGCTGCCGCTGCGCACTGGCCGCCTGACGCTGAGCGATGCGCTGTCGCAGGCCGGCAGCTTCAACAGCGCAAGCGCGGACGCCGCACAGCTTTACGTGATCCGCGGCGCATCGAGCGGTGCGCCGCGCGTGTTCCACCTCGATGCGCGCTCGCCCGTCGCGATGGTGCTGGCCAATCAGTTCGACCTGCAACCCAAGGACATCGTCTACGTGGACAGCAACAGCCTCGTGCGCGCCAGCCGCGTGCTGAATCTGTTGCTGCCGGCGATCAATGCCGGATTGACCGGCGCGATCGTCACGAAATGACCGGGGGCCATCGCCAATGATTCGAAACATCCTCGTCGTCTGCACCGGAAACATCTGCCGCAGCCCAATCGGCGAGGGGCTGCTGCGCTCGCGACTGCCAGACGTTGAAATCGCCTCGGCCGGCACGTCGGCGCTCGTCGGGGAGTCGGCCGACGACTTCGCCGTCGCTGTGTCGGCAGAGTCGGGAATCGACCTCTCCGCGCACCGCGCACAACAGCTCACTGCGGCACTGGTTCTGGGCGCGGACGTCGTCCTGACGATGGAGGCGCGCCACAAGCGAGCGATCGTCGAGCGCTATCCGTTCGCGTTGGGGCGTGTATTCCAGCTCGACGGGCAAGGCGGCATGGACGTGCCGGATCCGTACATGAAGCCGATCGATGCATTCCGGCAGGCCTTCTGTCAGATCGAACGCGGCGTAAACGCGTGGGTGCCGAAGATCGCGGCACTGAAGTGAGTGTTGAACGATGAACAGAATTTTCATGAACCGGGCTTCCGGCCCGTTACCCGAAACAGACCTCGGCGACGAACCGGAACTCGTACGCTATGTCGACCTGGTGCTGACCAACCGCTGGCTGGTGGCCGGCGTCGCGGCGATCGTCTTCACCGTCGGCACCGCGTATGTGCTGCTGGCGCGGCCGGCCTACGAGTCGAATCTGCTGATTCAGGTCGAAGACAACACGGGCTCCGCCGATACGCTGCTCGGTAGCGTGTCGTCACTCTTCGACGCGAAGATCCAGGCCGCCGCCGAAATCGAAATCCTGAAGTCGCGAATGGTTGTCGACCATGCCGTCAAGAACCTGCGCCTGTATATCGAAGCCACGCCGAAGCGCTTCCCGCTGGTCGGCACTGCAATCGCCGCGCGTACGCCCGGCCTGTCACGCCCCGGCCTGCTCGGGCTTGGCGGCTACGGCTGGGCCAACGAATCGATCGACATCGGCACGTTCGACGTCCCGAAGGCGTTCGAAGACGAAACGTTCGAACTGACGGCACTTTCCGGCGGCCGCTTCCGACTGGACAACGGCGATCTCGACCGGCCGATCGAAGGCGCGCTCGGGCAGCTCGTCGAATCGACACAGGCCGGCGGCACCTTCCGCATTCGCGTGAGTGCGCTTCAGGGTAATCCGGGCGTGGTGTTCCGGGTGAAGCGTCGCTCCGAACTCAAGACGCTGCAAAAGCTGCAGAGGCAGCTGAACGTGTCGGAAATCCGCAAGCAGAGCAACGTCATCAACGTGTCGCTGAAGGGTGAAGATCCGGACACGGTCGCGAACATCCTCAACACGATCGGCAGCGCATACGTTGCCCAGAACGTCAAGCGTAAATCGGCGGAGGCCGAGAAGTCGCTCGCATTCCTCGAGAGCGTCGCACCGCAATTGAAGCAGAACCTGGAACGGGCCGAAGCGAAATACAACGCGATGCGGCGCAAGCGGGGCACGTTCGATCTCGGCATCGAGGCGCAAGCCTATCTGCAGGACAGCATCGCCACGCAGGCGACGCTGCTCGCGCTGCAGCAAAAGCGCGCGGACGCGTCCACGCGGTTCGCGCCCGGCCATCCCGACATGCAGGCGCTCGATCGGCAGATCGACGGCGCGAAACAGAAAATCGACGCATTGTCAGCCCGCCTGCGCGCGTTTCCCGATATCGAACAGGACGAACTGCGGTTGCGACGCGATGTCGAGGTCGGCAACGCGATGTACGTCGGTGTGTTGAACAACATCCAGCAACTCAAGCTGGTGTCGGCGGGAAAAGTCGGCAACGTGCGCGAAGTGGATAACGCGCCTGTTCCGGAGGAACCGGTCGAACCGCGCAAGGCGCTGATCCTCGCGCTGTCCGCCATCCTGGGCGCAATGCTGGGCCTCATGGCAGCGATTGCGCGCGAAGCGTTGTTCGGCGGAGTGAAGGATGCAGGCGACATCGAGCGCCGCACCGGCCTGACGGTCTACGGCACGATACCCGACTCGTCGGCACAGCGCGCGGCCGAGGTATCGGCCAAGCGGCACCGGAGCATCCCGCAGTTGCTCGCGGACGAGAATCCACACGACCCGGCCATCGAGAGTCTGAAAAGCCTGCGCACGGCGCTCGGCCTCGCGCTGCTGGATGCCGACAACAACCGCGTGCTGCTGACCGGGCCGAGCCCGGGCATCGGCAAATCGTTCGTGTCGGCCAACCTGGCCGCCGTGATGGCCGCCGCCGGCCACCGCGTGCTGCTGGTGGACGCCGACATGCGGCGCGGCCATCTGAACGAATCCTTCGACGTACCAAGCTCGCCCGGGTTGTCGGACGTACTGGCCGGGCATGTCCAGCTGCGCGGCGCGACGCGCCGCGTAACGGACGCGCTGGACTTCCTGCCGGCGGGCACCCCGTCGCCGCGCGCGTCCGAGTTGCTGCTCGGTGAATCGACGCTTCGCTCACTCGACGAGATGAGCGCCGCCTACGACGTCGTGATCATCGATACGCCGCCGGTGCTCGCCGTATCGGACGCCACCATTCTGGCACCGCACTGCGCGACGACGTTCCTCGTCACGCGCGCCCGACAGACGACAATCGGCGAAATCGCCGAGTCGGCGAAACAGTTGAACCGGATCTCGTCGGGTCTGCTCGGCGTGCTTTTCAACGGCGTCGATACGCGTGCATTCGGTTACCGCTCCCGATACGGTGCATATCGCTATGCGCCATACGGCCCGGTCGAACCGAGCGACGGCACGCGTCCTGCCGCCGGCCACCGGGCATGCGCGCAGCGGGAGGCATCGTGAGAATCGTGCACGTCGTCGAAACATGGGTGGGCGGCATCGCCACCTACGTTGGCGCGCTGGCTCGCGAGCAGATCGCCCTCGGTAACGAAGTCCTGCTGATTTGCGATCCGGACAAAATGGTCGGCACGGCCGGCATGGAAGGACTGACGCTGATCGGCTACCGGTCGAGCCGGCATCCGGCTCGCATCATCCGTGTTGCGCGCGAAATCCGGGCATTGCTGCAGGCCGCTGCCCCCGACGTGGTCCATTGTCACAGCACATTCCCCGGCCTGTATGTGCGCCTGCTCCGGCATCGTCGCGCGAAGGTCCTGTACACGCCCCATGCGTGGGCGTTCCTGAAGCGAGACGTCGGCATCGCGACGCGGTTCGGGTATGCGCTGACGGAACGCGTGCTGGCCCGGCGGTGCGACCGGATCGTCTGCATGTCGCTCGACGAGCTGCGGGCCGCCCGCAAGTACCGGATGCCGATGTCCAAGGTGGATCTCGTCTATACCGGCATCGCCGGAGACGACGCCAGGACCGCCGTCGATGGTCCCCGCCGCAGCGCGACGATCCGCGTCGGCTACTTCGGACGCCTCGATTACCAGAAGGGTTTCGACATCGTGCTCGATGCCGTGCCGACGCTGAAGCCGGACATCGAAGTCAACGTGTACGGGACAGCCGTGCGCGGTGGCGTCGAGACGGGCCGCACCAGCGACGAGCGGATCGTTTACCACGGGTGGGTCGATGCCGCGACGACGAAGGCTGCGATGCAGGCCATGGACGTCGTGATCGTGCCGTCCCGCTGGGAAGGGCTGGCGCTGGTGCCGATCGAGGCGATGCGTGCGGGCAAGGTGGTGGTCGTGTCCGGAGAAAGCTCGCTGCCCGAGCAGGTGATCCATGGCTACAACGGAATCATCCTCACCGAACTCACCGGCCAATGCCTGGCCGACAACCTGAACCGCCTGACGGCCGACACCTGCCGGCGCATGGGCGACAACGCCCGGCACGTGTTCGACCACACCTTCAGGAAGGAGCATTTCCTGAAATCGCTGATGCGGATCTATGAACAAGCCTGACGTCTATCTCCTGCACGCGTACAGCTCGCGAAACAGCGGCGACGGCCTGCTGGTCAAGCTGAGTCTGAAGGCGATCCGCGCGGCCGGCATCGACGGCGTCGTCACCGTCGTCTGCCTCGATCCGGCGTCGTTCCACGGCTATCTCGACGATGCGAAGGTGCGCCTCTGGTCGCTGGCCCGGTTCTGCCTCGAGTCGGTCCGCCGTTTTGGCCGCGCGCGGCCCGAGTTGTTCTTCGGCGTGGGCGGTGGTTACCTGCGCGCGTCCAGCGGCGTGGAGGGCTGGAAATCGCTCTTCGCTCATGGCAGCCAACTGGCATGCGTGGCGCTGCGGCGCTCGAAGCGCTCGATCTATCTGCCGCAGAGCATCGGTCCGCTGAAGTCGCTGCCCGGCACCTTGCTGGCGGCGCTGGTTCGGCGTTGCGTCGACGTCGTGTTCCTGCGCGACAACCAGAGCGTCGCCGAACTCGCGCATCCGCACGGCATTCGCACCGGCGATCTCGTCGTACTCGAGATCGGCCGGGCACCGCACGGCGAGCCGGATACCCAGCGATGCGCGCGGCAACCCCGGCCGATTCGCTTCGTGTTCCGAGACCTGAAGGGCAAGTCGTATCGCGACGACTATGTCGTCAACCTGCGCCGCCTCGGCAAGCTGTTGCCGGAAGCGGGATTCGCGCTGCAAAGCAGTGGTCGCGGCAACGGCGACGACACGTTCTATCAGGATACGTTCGGCGTCGGGCGGGTCGACGACCTGGCCACGCTCGTTGCGCGCGAGCGTCCGGTGGTCGTTTCCGTCCGGCTGCACGGCAGCCTCGAAAGCGTGCTGGCCGGCGTGCCGAGCATTCATATCGCGTACGAACGCAAAGGGCAGGCCGCTTACGACGATCTCGGCCTGTCGCGCTACGTGGTGCATGCCAGCGACTTCGATGCGGAACGGGTCGCCGCGCTCGCGCGCGAGATCGCGCAGGACGACAGCAGTTACTGGCGGGCACTGCGCGCGGGAGATGCGGGTCGCTACAACGAGATGGTGGAAAGGATCCGACATGAAATCGAGCAATTCAATCACCTTCGTGATGGACGGTAATTTTTCGCGGGTCGGCCGCGAAATCTACAGTCCGCACATGGGTCACGAGAAATTCGCCGGCCGCTTCGCGCCACATTTCGATTCGGTGCGGATCGTCGCGCGCGCGTTTCCGAAGGCCCGGCCGATCGGTTCGCTCGTAACCGGACCGAATACGTCGTTCGTCGATCTCGGTGCAATTCGCGGCGCTCGCCATTGGCTGCCGGCCTTGCCGCGCACGATCGCACGCCTGGTCCATGCGATCCGCAGTGCGCAAACGCTGATGATCCGCTTTCCGGGCAACGTCGCGACACTTGCCCTGCTGCTGTGCTGGATCACGCGCAAGCCGTTCTCGGCCGAAATCGTGGCCGATCCGGAGGACTACTTCAGCAAGGGGGCGTCTAATCATCCGCTCCGCCGCGTCGCGAAATGGCTGCATTGCCGTTCGACCGCGCTCGCCGCACGACGCGCACAAAGCGTGCGATACGTGACTGACGGCTACCTGCAGGCAAAATATCCGCCGCGCACGCACACCGTCTCGTTCGGCTTCAGCGACGCCTTCCTGCCGGACGGGCTGTTCGCCGCGCGCAATCTCGATGCGTTCGCTCGGACCGGGCCGCTGCGGCTGATCAACGTCTCGATGATGCATAACCGGAGCAAGGGGCACGTGGCGCTGCTCGAGGCCGTGGCGCGCCTGAAGCGCAAACACGTGGCCGTCGTCCTCACGCTCGTCGGCGACGGCGTGTTGCGCGTCGAACTCGAGGCACTGACGCATGCACTGGATATCGCCGACGTGGTGACGTTCCGCGGGCAAGTGGCGTCGGAGGCTGCCTGCGCGGCCGTCGCGGAACACGATCTGTTCGTGCTGCCGTCGCTTCAGGAAGGCATGCCGCGCGCGATGCTTGAAGCGATGGCCGTCGGCACGCCGGTGCTCGGTGCGCGTGTGGGCGGAATCCCGGAAGTGCTGCCGGTCAGCGACATGATCCGTGCCGGCTCGGTCGAAGCAATAGAAACCGCGATCGAGGCGATCTGGCGCGACCCGGCGCGGCTCGTCGCCATGCGCGCGCGCCAACGGGCGAAAGTCGCCGGTTTCGCCTATTCGGCGCTGCAGGAAAAGTACGACGCGTACTGTCGTTACCTGGTCGAGCAATGCGCCGCCTGAACACCGACCTGATCCATGTCGTCGCCAGTGCCGGATTGCCGGCACTGGTGAACTTCGCTGTGGCGGCGCTGGCGCTGCATCTCTTCGACCCCGTTCTGGTCGGGCGTTCGTATGCGCTGCTGGCATTGTTCTACGTCGCGATCGACGTGTTCAACTTCGGCTCGGCGCGCATCTATACGATCGATCGCATCCGTGCGCGGTTTCCGAGCCTGCTGCGGCTGGACTGCATCAGCGCGATCGGTTCGACCGTGCTGTTCTGCACGGCTTGCGCGCTGCTGGGCCGAACCGGATCGATCGCGCTGCCGAACGCGGCCCCGACGCTCGTGATCGCCTCCGTGTGCTATGGGTTGTCGCACTTCGCGCTCGGTTTCTTCAGGATGACGGCGCGCAACGGCGTGGTATTGGCAATCTCGACGATCTCCGCGTTTTCGCGTCTGGGTGTGATCGCATTGCTCGCCAAATTCGCGGGCTTGCGCAGCCATTTCCCCGATCTGCTGCTGCTGGTCGAAGCAGCGTATGGCGCAATGCTGCTGGTCGCCTACCTGTGGCTAAGTGACCGCGACACGGCCGGTCGTGAACCGGCCCGCCACCTGACAGACGCCCGCGGGGGGCTCGGCTGGTATCGCGACTTCATTGTGCAGGCGCATCGCGAAATGCTGAGCAGCTGGTACGCCAACGCCGTGCTGTCCGGCGCCAAGCATCTGGACGTATTGATCGTTTCAGCCGTGGCCGGGCCAGCCGGCGCAGCACTGTATCGCGTCGCCAAGGGTTTCAATAATCTGGCCTTCAACTTCGGTCAGTCGTTCTCGCTGGCGGTCGGCGAAAACGGCGCGCGCGTGTTGCAGTTGATCAGCGGTGTCGGGTTCGGTCGCAAAGTGGCAGCGCCCCTGCTGGCGGTCTTGGTCGCGTTGACCATCGCGTCGTACGCGTTGCTGGAAATCCGGCTGTTTCCGGCTGAATCGCTCGGGAGCAGGGCTCATCAGTTCGTGTTCGCGTTCGCCGTGCTGCTGGGTGCGTGCCTGGTGTTTCTCTGCCGAATCCTCTCGCTGTGGCTGTATGCGCACAGCCGTCGGACCTTCGTGAAGATGGCGTCGTTCGAGGCGACCCTCACACTGGCACTGGTCGCGACGCTCGGCTGGAAGTTCGAGGCCTATGGCGCAATTTGCGGCGTCGGCGCGGCGGCGCTCGTCATCCTGACGGCGTCGTATGTCCGACTGACGAACCGCGCGTCGCATCCCGCATCGCGCCAGGCAACGGGCCGGACAGGCAAATATTGAACAGGCGCCTTGATGAAACGACGATCCTTCATCGCGACAGCGGGCGCTGCCGCACTGGCCCCCGGCGAACTGCTTCACGCGCGCACCGCCGGGGCCGATGATGCGCCGCGCACGCGCAAGGTCTTTGCCCATTACATGGTCGCGTGGCCAAGAGACGGAAAAACGGCGGGCCCGGATCAGTATGCAGGCGAGATACGCGACGCAATGGCGGCCGGCATCGACGGCTTTGCGCTGAATTGCGGCGGGTGGAGCGCAGTCGAGCCGTACTACAAGCGGCGGGTCGAGGCGATGTACGATGCGGCCGACCGGTTCGACGGCGCATTCGCGCTGTTCGTGTCCGCCGACGGCAACGCGCAGGACGAACTCGAGGACATCGTCCGGACTGTCCGCGGGCGCCGCGCGCAGATGATGGTAAACGGACGTCCCATGTTGTCGGCATACGCGCTGGGCGGGCTCGAAGGCGCCCGCGCGCAATCGCTGCTTGAACGAGCGCAGCGCCTCGGCGTCTATTTCGTGCCACACCTGTTCCCGCATACCGGCGAACGGGAAATCGACGCGAACGCGGCAGCCGACATCGTCGAGCGCATCGGCCCGGCGGACGGCTACTTCTACTTCGGCGCGGCGGGCGCGCCATCGCTTCTGGCCCGCTCCACGCGTGCGCTCGCCACGGCCCTGCGCGACGCCGGCAAGGCCTTCATGGCCCCGGTGACGCCATACTACCGAGGATTGCCGCAAGGCACGAACTATCGCGCGTTCGAGACGGACGGGTTTGCCGGCATGGCTGAAGAATGGCGCGCCGCGATCGAGTCGCGCGCGACCTGGGTGCAGATCGTGACCTGGAACGACTGGGCCGAGTCGACGTACGTCGCGCCAACCGGCGGAGCCCGGCAAGCCGCCGTCTATCATGCGCGCTTCGGACCGATCCTGAGCCACGAGGGCTATCTACGCGCGTCGCACCATTACATCCGGTGGTTCAAGACGGGCAGCCCGCCGCCGGTCGTGTACGACGAACTGTTCTATTTCTATCGCCTCTTTCCGGCCGCATCGGCCTGTGCGCCGCCGCGCATGCCGCAGGGGACGCTGCTCGATCGCATTTTCGTATGCGTGTTGCTGGCGCATCCCGCCCAGTTGGCCGTCCGGCAGGACGGGCGAGCAGATCACCGGCTGCTGCCAGCCGGCATTTCGTTCGTCGACGTTCCGAGCTTACCCGGGCAGCCCAGGTTCACGATCGTTCGCAACGGGCGGATCGTCCTCGATCGTATCGGCGAACTCGCCATCACGGAACGCGACTTCAGCAGCCGGTACGGTTACTACAGCGGCTGGGCCTCCGGAGCGCCATCGCGATGAATGCCCGACGATCACCCGTCGGCGCGCGCCGACAGGACGGCCCCTGGCGGGCGGCTGGAATGACTTTCATCATCGGCGCGCTGGCCGCGATCGTCGCGACGCTCCTGCTGACCGAGCGCATGCACGGCGTGCTGCTGTTGCTGAACGGCACGCTACTGCTGGCGATTGCCGGCATACGGCCGAGCAACCCGACCGTGCGCTGGTTCCGGGTCTTCCTGTTCTTCATTCTGGGCGTTTTTCCGTTCTGGCAACTGCTGGCCGGCGACGAGATTTATCTTCGCCTGCTGCCGCAGGACAGCTTGCCCGTCGCGCTGTGGTACGGTTTGAGCCTCCTCGGCGTGCTGGTCGTCAAGCTGACGCTCGACGCACACGCCAGCCGCCTCCGAGCGTTCGAATGGCGATTCGAGCCGGGCGTGCGCGCCGGCGGCCTCGCATATCTGTTCGCGCTGCTGTCACTCGGTGCGCTCGCGTTCATCTACGTCAAGCTGGGTGGCTATGCACGAATTGCCGAGTTGTACGGCGCGCGTGTCGAACTGTCCGGTACCGATAACGATCCGTTTCGCGGGCTCGGGGTCGTCCAGGCGCTGGCCAACACGTCGCCACTATGGGTCTTCGTCTGCCTGACGATGCGCCGGCGCCGCAGCACGTGGCTCACCGCCGTGGCCTTCATTCAGCTCGGCGTGCTGGGCTGGCTCTCGTCGGGCATCGCCGGGAGTCGCCAGGGTATCGTTTTCGTGCTGGTATTCGCGCTGTTCGTCCATCACGCTTTCGTCGCGCCGATCGGCCCGCGTACGATCAGGACCGCGGGCATCGGCGTGGCGCTCGTCGGCCTTCTGCTGATGCCGCTGAAGTTCGGCCTCGGCTACGACGACATCGCGAACCTGTCGCAGCGGTTCGCCGAGCAGCGCGATCTTGAGCTGAGCATGGGGCCGGTCAGTGCGTTCCTGTTCCGCGACCTGTCGCGCTTCGACGTGCAGACTCTCGCTATCGATACCGTCACGCAACCGGGTTACGAGTATCCGATAGGGCGCAGCTTCGCCGGCGCATTCGCGTCCATCGTGCCGAGTGCGCTGTGGAGCGATCGGCCCGATACGTTCGCGCTCGAAAAATCCGAAATCGTTCGCGATCTCGAGCGTACCTCGCTCGACAAGACAACGCTGCTGTTCGGCATGCCGGGGGAGTTCCTGGTGAACTTCGGCATCGCGGGGTTCGTCATGGCGTTCGCGATTCCCGCGCTGCTGCTCGTCTTGCAGAACAACGTGGGCGCGCGTTCCCGCAAATGGCTGCCGCTGCGAGCCGTGATGTGGCCGCTGCCATTCCTGTTCTTCCTGTTCGACTCGAACGTGCTCGTGTACTACACCGTGCGCTGGATCCTCCTGTTCGGCGTACCGATGGCGTTCGTGCTGCGCTGGCCGCAATCATCGCGGGCCCCGTCAGCGCCCTGCAAGCAAAATCAGCCCAGTCCGATAGGCGACACCCTGCACGCCCGATATGCTTCATGGGTGCGGCGACGGTGAAGCCCTATTCATGTCGGAGTGAGTGCGGGAACCTATCCCCACCGTTCGCCGCACCCTGCCTTGGTGCGATCGCGCTTCGGCGCGGACGCTCGGTGGTGGTCGGTGGGCGCGGCCACGACAGAGATTGACAAGTGTTGAAACGCTAACGCTGCCATATGCGAACACCGAGCGTCCGCGCCGAAGCGCGATTGCGTCCCGTGTCCACCGACGGCATTCGCCCTTCTTCCGCGTGCACCGCCGCCCGTGCGCGGCGGTCGCGCATCATTCAGAAAATCGAAACGCACGTCGATATAGTTTTCTAAAAATACTGCAATATCTCCAATTAACGTCATTTCAATAAATCAACACCCATCGGTTTTCGATTTATTGAACAATAACCATTCTCAGGCGAATATTTTTTCATTTATTTTTTGACATGCTTTCCAAACCGCGTTTCAAACGGCAAACGTTTGCGCAACGCGGGGAGACGCCTTAACCAACGTCCTTCAGGAGGAAAGCATGGCCGACTTTCAAACGTCATCGAATCGTGCCGGTGAATTCTCTATTCCGCCGAATACCGATTTCCGCGCGATTTTCTTCGCGAATGCCGCCGAGCAGCAGCACATCAAGCTGTTTATCGGCGACAGCAGCGAACCCGCCGCCTATCACAAGCTGACGACGCGCGACGGCCCGCGCGAAGCCACGCTGAATTCCGGCAACGGCAAGATCCGCTTCGAGATCACGGTGAACGGCAAGCCGTCGGCCACCGACGCGCGACTCGCGCCGATCAACGGCAAGAAATCGGACGGTTCGCCGTTTACGGTGAACTTCGGAATCGTCGTGTCGGAAGACGGCCACGACAGCGACTACAACGACGGCATCGTCGTGCTTCAGTGGCCGATCGGCTGATCGAACGATTCATCGACGGCCGCCGCCCCGCTGCCGGTATCGCGGGTCGGCGGCTTCGTCATCCGACGCTGCCATCCATCGACGGCAGACCGGGTGCGGCACGTCCCGCGCCACGACCGATATCGCAACGGCGACGGGGCCAACCACACGTTGCGAATTCGCGGGATTCCCGGCATGCCCGCTTGCAGTCCCACGCTGTGCTCCGCGCGCGACGGCGGCGAGACCCGCTCGCCGGCCGCACGACGCGAGAGATTCCATCATGACGAGGACGACATGTCACAACCGTTTACCCATGACGATCTGTATGCGCTGCTGCAACTCGCCGGCAACGACGCTACCGCCGTGCAGTCGAACGGCGACCAGGCGGTACTCGACCGGATGCGCCAGTTCATGACCGCGCAGCTCGTCGAAAAACTGCCGCAGTACGATGTCTTCGTCGACATCGCGACCATCCCGTACAGCTTCGATGTCGGCAGCTGGCAGAACAAGGTGAAAACCGATGCGGCAGGACAGGTCGTCGCCTGCACGGTCACGTGGGCCGGCGCGCCCGGCGTGCTGCCCGGCGCCGCGGCAAAGTTCGGCGTCGGCGCGGTGGTCAATTACTTTGCGAAAGCGACGCCGGAGCCCACACCCACACCGACGACCACGACCACCGGCGGCGGCGAACGCGACGGCGTCTTCAACCTGCCGCCGAACATCGCATTCGGCGTAACGGCGCTCGTCAATTCGGCCGCGCAGCAGACGATCGAGGTCTTCGTCGACGACAACCCGAAGCCGGCCGCGACGTTCCAGGGCGCCGGCACGCAGGATGCGAACCTGAACACGCAGATCGTGAACTCCGGCAAGGGGAAGGTGCGCGTGGTCGTGACGGCGAACGGCAAGCCGTCGAAGATCGGCTCGCGTCAGGTCGACATCTTCAAGAAGACGTACTTCGGGCTGGTCGGGTCGGAGGATGGTACGGATGGCGACTATAACGACGGCATCGCAATCCTGAACTGGCCGCTCGGCTGACGGCGTCGCGGTCGCCGCGAGGGCAGTCGCCGGACGCCGTTTCGTCCGGCGATTGCCGTTGTCGTCCCCAATGCCGGTCGAGGGGGCGCCGCAAACCCGCTCGAGAAGCACCGGAGCCAGCTTCCACGGAACCCGTGAACGCATTGCCGTCCGTCGAACCGCGCCGGTCAGGATCGCCATCGCACCCCAACCCAGATTCCACGCATTTCTTTTCATTTTTCCGCTCGCAATATTGGTGAGGTTATTGCTGCAAATCGCCGATTGAGAAATATCCGCAATCAGACGCCGATTAATTTCGGATCGGAAAACAATGGGGATAGTTTCGCTGCGGCGCGGAAAGACTCAGCGCTGCGGCCTCGTAGTGGGACGGACCGGAAACCGGTTGAATTTTGCGGATTTCGTTACCGTACCGAACGCGATCGGGATGCACTCCGGGCTCTGAACAGACCAATAGGACCAATCCTATTTTCCAGAAACCCCGTTTGGTACTCGAACGAAATCAGGACGCTGACGTCGGCCAGCATGCCCGGCCCGCCGCCGACTCCCCGCATGCGCGAACCATCGCGGGCCGGGTACGGTCGAACGCTGCCTGCGCGCGCTCAACCCGCCGCGCATCGTGTCACCCAACCGGAATCCCTTCATGTTTCTCGATCGACTACACCCTGAACGCTGGACGTTCCTGTGGAACGCGCTGTCCACGCTCTCCATCAAACTCTGCGCCGCGCTCGCGCTGCTCGTCGCCGGCTGGTGGCTGTCGAAGCGCATCGGCAACTGGCTGAACCGCCTGCTCGCCAACAAGGAGCGCGTCGACGACACGCTGCGGCCGATCCTCTGCGACGTCGCGGTATGGGGCATCCGCATCGTCGCGATGGTCGGCGCGCTGTCGCAGATCGGCATCGAGACCGCGAGCATCGTCGCGGTGCTCGGCGCCGCGGGCCTCGCGATCGGCCTCGCGCTGCAAGGCACGATGCAGAACATCGCGGCCGGCATCATGCTGCTGTTGCTGCGCCCGTTCAAGGTCGGCGATTACATCGACGGCGGCACGGGCGTGGCCGGCACCGTCGACGAGGTCGGACTGTTCATGACGCGGCTGACCAAGCCGGACGGCATCTGCGAGTATGTGCCGAACAGCGCGCTGTGGGGCAGCGCGATCCGCAACTACACGCGCAACCCGACGCGCCGCCTCGATCTCGAAGTCGAAGTATCCGTGCACGACGACATCGACCGTGCGCTCGACGCGCTGCGCAAGCTGGCGCTCGCCGATCCGGACGTGCTGCAGGACCCGGAACCGAACGTCATGGTGATGCGCTTCGACGACAGCACCGCCGTCGCGAACATGCGCGTATGGACGCACACGGACAAGTTCTGGGACATGCGCTGGCGTCTCGCGCGGCAAGCGCGCAAGGCGCTCGCGAACGCGGACTGCACGCTGCCGATCCGCACGCGCGAGCTGCATATCGTGCACGACGCGGCGCGCCGCACGGACGGCGAGCGCGTCCGGCAGATGTGACGGGCGCGGCGACCGCGATCGCTTCCGATCGGCTTTTTCGTGCGAGCGGCGCTCGAATCAGACCCGTCTGATTCACTGTGCACCTGCACGTCGCGACAATGGCCATGCTGGGCGAGACGGTGGTTTCGGCCAGCGTCCTGGTAGCCAATCTCCGTTCCTTGCCGCCCTTGCGGGCGGCATTTTTTTGCTCGCCGATTCGAACGCGGGCCTTCGATCAGGAAACCACCATGAAAGTACGCGCGACCGTCCTTTGCCGACGCGGCGACCGGATCCTTCTGGTCGCCCGGTTGAATGCCCGCTGGACACTGCCCGGCGGCAAGCCGCGCGACGGCGAATCGCTGCGCGACGCCGCGCGGCGCGAGTTGCAGGAAGAAACCGGTCTCGCATGCGGCCGCGCACGCTACCTGTTCCGGATCGCAGGCACGCACAAACTGCATCACGTGTTTCTCGCCGACATCGAACCTGACGCGATCGCACGCCCGGCGCATGAGATTGCGCATTGCGCGTGGATCGATCGCGAATCCATCGGTTCGCTGCATTGCAGCCAGCCGACCGCTCAGATCGTCGAGCTCGCGTTCGACTGGTTGCGGCAGCCGCGCCTCGAACCCGGCGCAGTCGATCAGGACGCGTTCGCCGATCTCGCGGCCTGACGCATCCCGATCCGCTGCGACATCACATCCTCACGACATCGAGCAGCGACTTCTTCCCGCCCTTGTACGTGAACACCGAAATCACGCCGTGCTTCAGGTCGCCCTGCGGCGTGAAGCTCGTTTCGCCGATCACGCCGCGATAGTCGGTAGCCGGCATCGCGGCCAGCACCTTCGCAGGATTCGTCGAATTCGCGCGCTTCATCGCATCGACGATGATGTAGACGGCGTCGTACGAGAACGGCGCATACACCTGCATCGGCTGGTGGTAGCGCGCTTCGTAGCGCTTCACGAACGCCGCGCCGCCCGGCATCTTCTCGAGCGCCATGCCGGCCTCCGAGCACCCGACGTTGTCGCCGGCCGGGCCTGCGAGCTTCGGCAGGTCGGTCGAGCACACGCCGTCGCCGGCGAGGATCTTCGCGCGCACGCCGAGCTGCCGCGCCTGCTTCGCGAGCGGGCCGCCGGTCGCGTCCATCCCGCCGTACATGATCGCGTCCGGGTTCTCGCCCTTGATCTTCGTGAGGATCGCGCGGAAGTCGATCGCCTTGTCGTTGGTCGCGTCGCGCGACACGATCCGGATGCCGGCGGCCTTCGCCGCCTTCTCGAACTCGGTCGCGAGGCCCTGCCCGTATGCGGTCGAATCGTCGACCACGGCCACCGTCCGGATGCCCATGCTCTTTGCCGCATAGCTGGCGAGCGCCGGCCCCTGCTGTGCGTCGGTCGCGACGACGCGGTACGTCGTCTTGAAGCCCTGCTGCGTATACATCGGATTGGTCGCCGCCTGCGAGATCTGCACGATGCCGCCGTCGCTGTATACACGCGACGCTGGGATCGACGTGCCCGAGTTGTGATGGCCGACGACGCCCACCACCTTGTCGTCGACGAGCCGCTGCGCGACCTGCGTCGCGGTGCGCGGATCGCCCGCGTCGTCCTGCGCGTCGAGTTGCAGCGTGACCTTCCTGCCGCCGATCACGAGCCCCTTCGCATTGATTTCCTCGACCGCGAGCCGCGCACCGTTCTCGCTGTCCTTGCCCAAATGCGCGATCGCGCCCGTCAGCGGCGCGACGTGGCCGATGCGCACGACCTCGTCCGCATGGGCCGAAACCGCGGACAGCGCACAGGCCAGTGCCACTGCACGCGCACACCTCGTGTTGTGATGTCGATTCATGTCGTCTCCTTGTCTCGTCCTGCCTGGTTCGTCTTCGAATACGTCGTTCGTCGAAGGCCGCGCAATGCGCTCACGCGCGCCCCTCGAATCCCAGCAGCACATTGACCGCATTGATGCCGATCTCGTCGACCATGTAGCCGCCTTCCATCACGAACAGCGTCGGCAGCTTCAGGCGCGCGAGCGCCTCGCCAATGCGCAGATAGTCGGGCGAGCGGAGCCGGAAGTGGCTGATCGGATCGTGCTCGAACGTGTCCACGCCGAGCGACACGACGAGCAGCTCGGGCGCATGGGCGGCAATCGCGGCCGTCGCGCGGCCCAGCGCGGCCTCGTACTCGGCCCACAGCGTGCCCTTCGGCAGCGGCAGGTTCAGGTTGAAGCCTTCGCCCGCGCCCACGCCGCGCTCGTCCGCATAGCCCGAGAAGTACGGATACGACACCGGCGGCTCGCCATGGATCGACGCGAACAGCACGTCCGCACGGTCGTAGAAGATGTCCTGCGTGCCGTTGCCGTGATGGAAATCGACGTCGAGCACGGCGACGCGCGCCGCGCCTTGCGCGATCGCGTGCTGCGCGGCGATCGCCGCGTTGTTCAGGTAGCAGTAGCCGCCCATGTACTCGCGGCCCGCGTGGTGGCCGGGCGGGCGGCACAGCGCGAAGGCCGCGCGCGTGCCGCCGTTCGACAGCAGGTCCGCACCCGTCAGCGCCGAGTTCGCGCTCGCGCTGACTGCGTCCCAGGTGCCGGCGTTGATCGGCGCGCCGGCGTCCATCGCGTAGAAGCCGAGCTTGCCGTCGATGAACGCGGGCGGCGTCGCGGCGGCCGGCATCGCGCGCACCGGCCACACGAGCGGCAGCGCCTGGCAGGTGCGGCCGGTCGCGCGCCATTCGTCCCAGGCGCCGGCGAGGAAATCGACATAGCGCGTACTGTGCGCGGCCGCGTAGCGCGCGCGGTCGAACGACTTCGGCGCGATCACGTCGCCGAGACCGGCGGCGCGCACCTGCGCGAGCACCGTTTCGGCGCGAAGCGGATTTTCGAACGATTCGGTGATCGCGCCGTCCTTCAGTTCGACGCCGCGATGCAGTCGGTGATCGCTGCTGTAGACCGTGAGCATGGTTGACCGTTGCGATGAGAGGTGGCAACAGTTTATTGACGGCGCTCGGCAATAGCTTTGCTTTTCGCTTGCGCGTTTCGTACACTTTTGAGAAAACCGCCTACGGAATCTCGAAAATGAGCAAAAATCGCGCTTCGGTCGAACTGGACGGCGTCGACCGAGCGATGCTGCGGCTGTTGCAGGACGACGGCGCGCTGTCGAACGCGACGCTCGGCGAGAAGCTGTCGCTGAGCGTCACGCCGTGCTGGCGGCGGCGCAAGCGGCTCGAGGACGAGCACGTGATCACCGGCTATCAGGCGAACCTCGACCGGCGCGCGCTCGGGATGAACGTGTTCGCGTTCGTGCAGGTCACGTTCAACATGCATTCGGGCCAGGATTCCGATCACTTCGAGGACGTGATCCGGCGTCACGACGAAGTGCTGTCGTGCCACAAGATCACCGGCGCGGCCGACTACATCCTGCAGGTCGTCGCGTCCGATCTCGATGCGTATGCGGAATTCGTCGAGCGCGTGCTGCGCCAGCAGGCGGGCGTGTCGTCGATCCAGTCGAGCCTCGCGCTGCGCGAAGTGAAGTTCTCGTCGCGCGTGCCGGTGCCGGAAGCGTGAAGCCGGCGCTGCGGCGAACACGCGGGCGCCTCGTCCGATTCTCCCGGACGCATCCCATGGAGCACTACCCTATGAAGCGTTTCATCCGTTCCGCGCCGCTGGCCGCCGCGATCGCGTGCGTGTCGGCATTGAGCGCCTGTGCGGCGCCACCGGCTGCGCCGGATCAGTCGTCTGTGCAGGTCGCGCCGCCGCGTGCAGGCGGCGATCGCGACGCGCACGGCTGCATCGGCTCGGCCGGCTACGCGTGGTGCGAGGCGACCGCGCAATGCGAGCGTCCGTGGGAACTCGCGAAGCAGAAGGGTTTTGCGAATTCGGCGCAGGCCTACGAGCAGTTCTGTCGGAACGGCGCCACGCAGTAACGCGACCTTACTCGAACGCGTCGCGGTGCAACGCCGCGACGCGACATGACGTGACGCCTCGACCGCGGTTATCCACAATTCCGCCGGTTCGGGCGGGCCTCGTTCCGGAAACCCGGACGCGCAAAAAACCCTACAAAAACAAGGACAAAATTCGTTTGCGACACAGCAATCGAGTTCGGTTATATTACGCGCCCCTTGCCACCCCGCCCCCCGCAAACGCGTCGCGCACGGCTCTTTCCGGCACGGCCTGAAGCGCCGTCCCGCCGGGCTTTCCACACGGGCCTGCGCGGGTTGCGCGCGCATGGCGGCGGCGACCGCAGGCGTGCATCGAGCGATCCGAAGGTGTCCTTGGCATCGATTTCGTGTGCGCAAATGCGACACCGGCCCGCGCCGATCCGGAATTCCGGATTCGCGATCCGGATTGCCGGAAGCGCTCGGCGCGGCCGGTGCACGCGCCTGCCGGCATCGCGTCCGTCACCGGGCGGCGTGGCAAATCGATGCATCCAAGTTGAAAAAGGTTCTGCTGTGATCAAAACGTTACGGGTAATCCTGTCGGGGCTCGCGCTCTGCGTGGCCGCGTCGTCCGCGCATGCGGCCGACACGAAGAAGGTCGACGTCCTGCTGGTGGGTGGCGGCATCATGAGTTCGACGCTCGGCGTCTGGCTGCACGAGCTGCAGCCGGACTGGTCGATGGCGATGGTCGAGCGCCTCGACGGCGTCGCGCTCGAAAGCTCGAATGGCTGGAACAACGCGGGCACCGGCCACTCGGCGCTCGCCGAGCTGAACTACACGCCGGAAAAGGCGGACGGCAAGATCGACATCTCGAAGGCGATCGAGATCAACGAGTCGTTCCAGATCTCGCGCCAGTTCTGGGCATGGCAGGTCCGCCAGGGCGTGCTGAAGAACCCGCACTCGTTCATCAACTCGACGCCGCACATGAGCTTCGTGTGGGGCGACGACAATGCGCGCTTCCTGAAGAAGCGCTACGAAGCGCTGCAGGCGAGCCCGCTGTTCCGCGGCATGCAGTACTCGGAAGACTACGACCAGATCAAGCAGTGGGTGCCGCTGATGATGGAAGGCCGCGACCGCAAGCAGAAGGTCGCCGCGACGTGGACGCCGATCGGCACCGACGTGAACTTCGGCGAGATCACGCGCCAGTTCGTCGGCTACCTGCAGCGCCAGCCGAACTTCACGCTGTCGCTGTCGAGCGAAGTGCGCGGCATCACGCGCAACGCGGACGGCACATGGCACGTGTCGTGGGTCAAGCTGCATTCGGATGAAGCGCCGCAGGCGGTCGACGCGAAGTTCGTGTTCATCGGCGCGGGCGGCGGTGCACTGCATCTGCTGCAGGCGTCGGGCATTCCCGAGGCGAAGGACTACGGCGCGTTCCCGGTCGGCGGCTCGTTCCTCGTGACGGACAACCCGGACGTCGTCAGCCGGCATCTCGCGAAGGCGTACGGCAAGGCGTCGGTCGGCTCGCCGCCGATGTCGGTGCCGCACCTCGACACGCGCATCATCGACGGCAAGAAGATCATCCTGTTCGGGCCGTTCGCGACGTTCTCGACCAAGTTCCTGAAGAACGGCTCGTACTTCGACCTCGCCAAGAGCACCAACACGCACAACGTGATGCCGATGATGCGCGTCGGCATCGACGAATTCCCGCTCGTCGAGTATCTCGCGGGCCAGTTGATGCTGTCCGACAACGACCGCTTCAACGCGCTGAAGGAATACTTCCCGAACGCGAAGAAGGAAGACTGGCGTCTGTGGCAGGCCGGCCAGCGCGTGCAGATCATCAAGCGCGACCCGGTGAAGGGCGGCGTGCTGAAGCTCGGCACCGAGATCGTCAGCTCGCAGGACGGTAGCATCGCGGGCCTGCTCGGCGCATCGCCGGGCGCATCGACGGCCGCGCCGATCATGCTGAACCTGATGCAGAAGGTGTTCAAGGACAAGGTCGCGACGCCCGAGTGGCAGCAGAAGATCCGCCAGATCGTGCCGAGCTACGGCACGAAGCTGAACGACAGCCCGGCGAAAGTGTATGAGGAATGGGTGTACACGAGCGACGTGCTGCAGCTCGCGCCGCCGCCGAAGATCGACGTCGACGCGCCGTCGCAGGCGACCGGCGTGCCAGCCGTCCGGCCCGCGAAGGCATCGGCCGACATGGCGCTGTAACCCGGCGCAGGCCGCTGTGCCGCGCAACACGGCCGCTCTCCGGAGCGGCCGTTTTTCATTGCGGGCGCGCGCGACGACGCGCGCGCCGGCCGCCGCCGCCCGCATCCGCTAGAATTGCGGCACGCGCGACCCCGTCGCCGCCCGATCCACCCTCCGTATCGGCGCAACCGCACCACCACGCGGCCGCCGGCGCGGCCCGCGCCCGAACCGCGCGAGCGCCGCACGCCATGGCCGCGCCCGCCCGGGCGCGCCATCAACCGAATCAAGCTGGAGAATGACCGTGTTTACCTGCCGAAACCAGAGCTGCGGCACGCAGTGGGCGACGTCCGACGTCGTCATCAAGGACGAAGGCCAGGGCCTGCTGTTCCGCTGCCCGCTGTGCGGCGCGCGCAACTATCTCGAGCGCTTCGAAGACGACGAGGGCAATGTCGTCTACGAGCAGATGGCGGGCCGCCCTTACCTCGGAGACCTGTCCTGACATGAGCCAGCCGACGCCGACTCCCTTCAGCGCGCTGCCGCTGACGCCCGCCGCACTCGCCAATCTCGCGCAGCTCGGCTACGTCGACATGACGCCGATCCAGGCCGCGAGCCTGCCGATCGCGCTCGCCGGCCACGACCTGATCGCGCAGGCGAAGACCGGCAGCGGCAAGACCGCCGCGTTCTCGCTCGCGCTGCTGTCGCGCCTCGACGCACGCCGCTTCGACGTGCAGGCGATGGTGCTGTGCCCGACGCGCGAACTCGCGGACCAGGTCGCACAGGAAGTGCGCCGCCTCGCGCGCGCCGAGGAAAACGTCAAGGTGCTGACGCTGTGCGGCGGCACGCCGATGCGCCCGCAGGCGCAGAGCCTCGAGCACGGCGCGCACATCGTGGTCGGCACGCCGGGCCGCATCATGGATCACCTCGATCGCGGCAATCTGCAGCTCGATGCGCTGAACACGCTCGTGCTCGACGAAGCCGACCGCATGCTCGACATGGGCTTCTTCGACGACATCGCGAAAGTCGCGCGCCTGTGCCCGCCGACGCGCCAGACGCTGCTGTTCTCCGCGACCTATCCGGACGGCATCGCGAAGCTGAGCCAGCAGTTCCTGCGCAACCCGAAGGAAGTGAAGCTCGAAGAGCGCCACGACGACAGCAAGATCCGCCAGCGCTTCTACGAAGTGACGGAAACCGAGCGGCTGCATGCGGTCGGCATGTTGCTGAACCATTACCGGCCGGTCAGCACGATCGCGTTCTGCAACACCAAGCAGCAGTGCCGCGATCTGCTCGACGTGCTGCACGCGCAGGGCTTTCATGCGCTTGCGCTGCACGGCGAGCTCGACCAGCGCGAGCGCGACCAGGTGCTGATCCAGTTCGCGAACCGCAGCTGCTCGGTGCTCGTCGCGACCGACGTCGCCGCGCGCGGGCTCGACATCGCGCAGCTCGAGGCGGTGATCAACGTCGACGTGACGCCCGATCCCGAGGTGCACGTGCACCGCATCGGCCGCACCGGCCGCGCCGATCAGGAAGGCTGGGCGCTGAGCCTCGCGAGCATGGACGAGATGGGACGCGTCGGCGCGATCGAGCAGGCGCAGAAGCGCGACGTCGAATGGCATCCGCTCGCCGAGCTGAAGCCGGCCAGCGACCAGACGCTGCTGCCGCCGATGGAAACGCTGCAGATCCTCGGCGGACGCAAGGACAAGATCCGTCCCGGCGACGTGCTCGGCGCACTGACCGGCGATGCGGGATTCGACGGCAAGCAGATCGGCAAGATCAACGTGACCGAGTTCTCGACCTACGTCGCAGTCGAGCGTGGTATCGCCCAGGACGCGCTGCGCAAGCTCAATGCGGGCAAGATCAAGGGCAAGCGCGTGAAGGTCCGGCTGATGGACGAATGACGCCGACGCGCGCCGCGCGAGCGCCCGCTGCGGCGCTTACGCGGCGCGCTCGCCCAGCATCGCCAGATACCGTTCCACCGCCCCCCATTCCGCGCCGATCCGGCTCAGCGCGACGAGCTCCGATCGCGGCCCGCCCTTCCCGAGTTTCCGATAGACGACGTTCGGCGCCGCGATCCGGCTCAGCGGCGCCGGCGCGAGCGCCACGCCGAGGCCCGCGCCCGTCAGCGCCAGCACCGACAGCGTGCTGCTCACCTTGTGCGCGACGCGCGGCGCGCGGCCGAGCACCTGCCGCAGCACCGCGAGCTGCCCTTCGTCGTCGCCGTCGGCCGCATAGAGAATGAACGGCTCGTCCATCAGCGCCGCGATCGGCACCGTGCGCCGCTTCGCGAGCGGATGCCGGTCGCTCATCACCACCTGCCACGCCCAGCTGCCGACCGTTCGCACCGACAGCTTCGCATCGAAGGCCGTGCCGAACGCCGGGCAATAGCCGATGTCGAGCCGGCCCGCGAGGATCGCGTCCTGCTGCGCGGCGGGCGCCATTTCGTGCAGTTCGAGCGCCACGCCGGGCCAGGCCGCATGAAACGCGATCAGGTCGTCCGACAGCCGCCCCGTCGCGACCGCATTGCCGACGAAGCCGATGCGCACCACGCCCGTCTCGCCCCGCGCGGCACGCTGGATCAGCGTCTTCGCACGCTCGGCCTGCTCGAGCGTGCGCCGCGCCTCGGTCACCAGCAGCCGGCCGGCATCCGTCAGCATCACCTTGCGCGTGCTGCGCACGAACAGCGCCGTGCCCAGCTCGTCCTCGAGCGCGCGGATCTGCACGCTGAGCGCGGGCTGCACGATATGCAGGCGCTCCGCCGCGCGACCGAAATGCCCCTCCTCGGCCACCGCGAGGAAGTAGCGCAAATGTCGAAGATCCATACGCTCGATTGATCACGCAAAACAATCAATCCTGAAATTTAATCTATTGGATCGAAAAATCAACCGCGCGCATCCTGTCGATCGAGCGCTGCGACGCAGCCCGTTTTCACAGGAGCCGAATCATGACCGATCGTCACCGCATCGATGTTCACCAGCATGTCGTGCCGCCGTTCTGGGCCGACGCACTGCCGGCGCACGGCGGCGATCCGTCCGGCTGGCGAAGCCCGGCCTGGAGCCCGGAAAGCGCACTCGCCTTCATGGATTCGCTGCAGATCGAGACCGGTGTGCTGTCGCTGACGGCGCCCGGCGTGCAGGGCTGGAACGGCAGCGCCAAGCGCGATATGGCCCGCCGCATCAACGAATACATGGCCGGCCTCGTCGCGCAATGGCCGACCCGCTTCGGCAACTTCGCGACGCTGCCGCTGCCCGACGTCGACGGCACGCTGGCCGAGATCGACCACGCGTTCGACGCGCTGCACGCCGACGGCGTCGTGCTGCTCAGCAACTACGGCGGCACGTATCTCGGCGACCCAGCGTTCGAACCCGTGTGGGCCGCGCTCGACCGCCGCCGCGCGGTCGTGTTCATCCACCCGGCGAAGCCCGCGATCGACATGCTCCCCGGCATCCCCGGACCGCTGCTCGACTATCCGTTCGACACGACCCGCACGGCACTGCAACTGGTGCTCAACGGCGTGATCGCGCGCTACCCGAACGTGCGCATCATCCTGTCGCATGCCGGCGGCTTCCTGCCGTACGCCGCGTACCGCTTCGCCGAACTCGCGCCGGGCGTGCGCGACGACGTGCCCAACCGCGACGGGCTGCTCGACCTGCTGCGCCGCTTCTATTTCGATACCGCGCTGTCGGCGCCGTCCGCGCTGCCGAGCCTCGCCGCGTTCGCGCAGCCCGATCGCGTGCTGTACGGCAGCGACTTCCCGTATGCGCCGGCGTCCGTCGGCACGTCGTTCACCGCGGCGCTCGACGCGTATCCCGCGCCGGACGCCGACCGGCACGCCGCGATCAATCGCACGAACGCGCTGCCGCTGTTCCCGCGCCTCGCCGAACTCGCGCGCTGACGCGACAACGCGCAACGTGACGCCCGCCGCGACGGCGGCGTCACGCATGCCGAGTCAACCACCCGACACCGTCAGAACGGGATCACGGCCTTCGCCCACACGGCCTCGCCCGCCGGCCGGTTGCGCACGAAGAACTCCTTCACGACGCGCGCCTCCACGCTGATCTTGCTGAACTGATAGCGAAACCCCGGCCCGATCGCGAACGTCTGCCCGCGAAAGCCGTCGCCGGCGGCCGGCTGCCCGTTCTGCATGTCGTCCGTCGTCTGCTTGACGAAATAGCCCGACAGCCCGACGCGCGCCTTCGGCGTCACCGCATAGCTCGCCGAGTAGTCGACATGGAACAGGTTCCCCGAGTGGTAGTGTGTGTCCTTGTTCGGCGAATTGAAGCTGTAGGTGATCTTCGCGGACACCTCGACCTTGTCGTTCGGCAGCCACGTCACGCCGAACACCGGCCGCGCGGTGTAATAGTTTTTGCCGGTGTTCAGCGCCGCATGCATGTCGTACTGGCCGGTCGGGAACACGAATTCGATCGCGGCCACCGTGCGCAACGCGCCCGAGCCCCATGCGATCAGCGCCGGGCTCACGATCAGGTCGCCGAGATTGGTGCGATCGAACGACGCGCCGCCCGCATCCAGCGCCAGATGCTCCATCGGCAGCACCGCATAGGCGCCGTAGCGCCCGCCGAGCACCGACAGGTTCGACATCCAGACCACGCGCGGAATCAGCACGTCCGCATCGAGCTTGAAGCCCGGCACCGAGCCGTTGCCGTGCGAATCGTTGAAGCGCGACGCATGGTAGTGCGTGTAGTACAGCAGCCCGTACAGTCCCGCCGGCGGCAGCGCGCCCGCGAAAAACGCCTCGGCACCCTCGCCGATCGTATCGCCGCCGCCCTCCGTCGCCGATGCGCCGGTGCTCAACGCGATGCCCGCGCACGCGGCGAGCGACATCACTCCGAATGCAGCCTTTCGTTTCATCGATGTCTCCAATATTGGTAGTACTGAGTGAATTTCTTATATTGATTCGGACGCAAACGCTCCGCGTTACCGCCACGCGCCGTCGTATTCGGCACATGACGGCAACGCGTCCTGCACAGACGCGCTACTCGTTGAAATGGTCGATGACGAGCCGGTTGAAACGCGCCGCGTGTTCGATCTGCGTCCAGTGCCCGCACCGACCGAACACATGCAGCTGCGCGTTCGGCAGCAGTTCGAGCAGCTTCTGCGAACTCGCGAGCGGAATCACGCGGTCCTCGCGCCCGTGCACGATCAGCGTGTCGTGCGGCAGCGCGCGCAGCCGCGCTTCGTCGCTCGCGAGCGCATCGACCCAGCGCTGGCGCGGCGCCGGAAACATGTTCGCGAACGCCTCCTGGTAGCCGGGCCGTACGCTCGCTTCGTAGCGCAGCTTCGCAAGCTCGTCGTTCACGAGCGTGCGGTCGAACGCGAACACGTCGAGCAGCGAACGCATGTTCGCGATCGACGGCGTATAGCCCCACACGGCGTCGAGCCCTTCGGTCAGCGTAAAGCGCGTGCCGGCCGCGCCCATCAGCACGAGCCGGCCGACGCGCGCCGGGGCGCGAATCGCGAGCGCGAGCGCCAGCGCGCCGCCGAACGAATTGCCGATCACGTGCGCGCGCTCGACGCCGAGCGCGTCGAGCAGGCCGAGCGCGTGATCGACCCAGTTGTCCATCGAATAGCGGTAGCCGGCCGGACGCTCGGTCTCGCCGAATCCCGCCATGTCCGGCGCGATCACGCGAAACTGTTGCGCGAGCGCCGGCATCGTCAGCCGCCAGTTCGCATAGGCCGTCACGCCCGGCCCCGAGCCATGAATCAGCAGCACGGGCGGCCCGTCGCCGAGGTCGTGATAGTTCGTGTCGATGCCGCCGGCGACGATCCGGCGGCCGATTTCAGGGTTGGTTGACATGACGCTCCCCAGTCGTTTGTCGCGCGGCGCGCGTCAGCGCCCGCGCCGCTTCGCGCTCTGCCCGCCGATCCCGAAATGCGCTTTCGGCATCTCGGTGATGATCACGCGCACCGATTCGACCGGTGCATCGAGCGAGCGATGAATGGCCTCGGTGACCTCGGCGATCAGGCGTTCCTTCCTGTCGTCGTCGCGGCCTTCGAGGATGTACAGATGAGCAATCGGCACGATGGCCTCCCGTTTCGTCGTGCTGCGTTCAGAGGAAGCGCAGGCCGATCGAGCCGATGTCCTGCACGCGCAGCGTCACGCTGTCGCCGGCCTCGACCGCCACCGCCTCGGTAATGCCGCCCGACAGGATCAGGCTGCCGGCCGGAATCGACTCGCCGCGCGCGCCGAGATGGTTCGCGAGCATCGCGATCGCGGCGGCCGGATGCCCGAGCACCGCCGCGCCGGCGCCGAACGCGACGGGCAGGCCGTTCTTCTCGAGCACGATGCCGAGCGTGCGCAGGTCGACGCCGTCCACCGCAAGCGGGCGCCCGCCCGCGACGAAGCGCGCAGCCGACGTGTTGTCGGCCACCACGCTCTTCAGGTCGAACCTGAAGTCGCGGTAGCGGCTGTCGATCACCTCGATGCCGGCGACGACGAAGTCGGTCGCGGCGAGCACCGCGCCGATATGGCAGCCCGGCCCCTTCAGCTCGGCCTTCGTGACGAACGCGATCTCGGGCTCCACCTTCGGGTGGATCAGGGCGGACGTGTCGCACTCGCCGCCTTCGGGCAGGTCGTAGACGTCGGTCAGGAAGCCGAACACCGGCGTGTCGACGCCCATCTGGCGCATCTTCGCGTGCGAGGTCAGCCCGGCCTTGAAGCCGACGATCCGCGCGCCGCGCGCGAGCTGCCGGCGGCGGATCGCATCCTGCACCGCATACGCGTCGTCCCAGTCCATCTCCGGGTGACGGTCGGTGATCTTGGTCGTGTCGCGCGCGTCGCGCATGCAGTCGTCGAGATGCGCGGCGAGCGATTCGACGAGGTCGGTCGAAAGATTCATGCGGCCTCCTGCTTTGCGTGCGCCGCGCGCGCCTTCGCGAGCGTCAGCGCGGTGTCCTCGATCATGTCCTCCTGCCCGCCGACCATGCCGCGCCGGCCCAGCTCGACGAGGATGTCGCGCGCGGGAATCCCGTACTTGTCGCCCGCGCGCTTCGCGAACAGCAGGAACGAGCCGTACACGCCCGCATAGCCGAGCGTCAGTGCGTCGCGGTCGATGCGGATCGGGAAATCCATCATCGGCACGACGAGATCCTCGGCGACGTCCTGGATCTTCCACACGTCGACGCCGGTCTCGATTCCCATCCGCTCACAGACCGCGACGAACACCTCGAGCGACGTATTGCCCGCGCCCGCGCCGAGCCCGGCCGCCGCGCCGTCGATCCGGTTCGCGCCGGCCTCGATCGCGGCGATCGAGTTCGCGACGCCCATCGCGAGGTTGTGGTGGCCGTGAAAGCCGAGCTCGGTCTCGGGCCGCAGCGCGTCGCGTACCGCGGCGAGGCGCGCCTTCACGTCGTCGGGCAGCATGTAGCCGGCCGAGTCGGTGATGTAGACGCAGTTCGCGCCGTACGACTCCATCAGCTTCGCCTGCTTGACGACCCCTTCCGGGCTGTTCATGTGGCTCATCATCAGGAAGCCGACGGTATCCATGTCGAGCTGGCGCGCCATCGCGATGTGCTGCTCCGACACGTCGGCCTCGGTGCAATGCGTCGCGACGCGGATCGTATGCACGCCGAGCGCATGCGCCTCCTTCAGGTGATCGACGGTGCCGATGCCCGGCAGCAGCAGCGCCGACACCTTCGCGCGCTTGAGCAGCGGGATCACGGCGCCGAGATAGTCGGCGTCAGTGTGTGCGGGAAACCCGTAGTTGACCGATGCGCCGCCTAGCCCGTCGCCGTGCGTGACCTCGATCAGCGGCACGCCGGCCGCGTCGAGCCCGGCCGCGATCGAGCGCATCTGGTCGAGCGTCATCTGGTGACGCTTCGGGTGCATGCCGTCACGCAGCGTCATGTCGTGGACGGTGATTCGCCTGCCTTTGAGATTCATTGCCGTTCCTTGTTCGTCCGTGGGTTCGAAATTCGCGGGCGCGCCGCGGCGCGCGTCACGCGGTGGCCGGCGCGGCCGGCGCGAGCGCGAGGCGGCCGGCCAGCAGCTCTTCGGCGAACATCTCGGCGGTGCGCGCAGCGGCGGCCGTCATGATGTCGAGGTTGCCCGCGTATTTCGGCAGGTAGTCGCCGAGGCCTTCGACCTCGAGGTACACCGACACGCGCCGTCCGTCGAACACCGGGCCGTTGACGAGCCGGTAGCCGGGCACGTAGCGCTGCACGTCGGCGATCATCGCGTGCACCGATTCGACGATGCGCGCCTCGTCGGGCGCGTCCTCGGTCAGGCAGTGCACGGTGTCGCGCATGATCAGCGGCGGCTCGGCCGGATTGATCACGATGATCGCCTTGCCCTGCTTCGCGCCGCCGACCTGCGCGACGGCGGCCGCCGTGGTGCGCGTGAATTCGTCGATGTTGCGGCGCGTGCCGGGGCCGACCGAGCGCGACGACACGGTCGCGACGATCTCGCCGTATGCGACCGGCTGCACGCGCGAAATCGCGCGCACCATCGGAATCGTCGCCTGGCCGCCGCAGGTGACCATGTTCACGTTCATCTCGCCCGAGCCGATGTGATCCTTCAGGTTCACGGGCGGCACGCAGTACGGGCCGATCGCGGCCGGCGTCAGGTCGATCATCAGCACGCCGAGCGCATTCAGCTTGCGGCTGTTCTCGGCATGCACGTAGGCGCTCGTCGCGTCGAACGCGATCTGCACGCCGTCGGCCTGCACGTGCGGCAGCAGGCCGTCGACGCCGTCCGCGGTGGTTTTCAGGCCAAGCTCGCGGGCGCGTTTCAGGCCGTCGGAATCGGGATCGATGCCGACCATCCACACGGGTTCGAGCACGGGGCTGCGCATCAGTTTGGCGAGCAGGTCGGTGCCGATATTGCCGGGGCCGATCAGCGCGCAACGGATTTTCCGGGTCATGGGGAAGTCCTTGTTTGCCAGTGAATGAGAACGGCGCCGCTCACGCGAACCGCACCGAGCACGCGCCGATACCGCCGATCGACACGCGGAAGTTGTCGCCGGGACCGACCGGCGCCATCGCGGCCAGCGCGCCGGACAGGATCACTTCGCCGGCCCGCAGCGCGATGCCGTGGCGGCCGAGCGTGTTGGCGAGCCACGCGACGGCGTTCACCGGCGAGCCGAGCGCCGCCGCGCCCGCGCCCGTGCCGATCACGTCGCCGTTCTTCTCGAGCACCATCCCGCAGGTCGCGAGGTCGACGCTGCGCGTGCTCACCGCCTTGTCGCCGAGCACGAACACGCCGCACGACGCGTTGTCCGCGACGGTGTCGCCGATGCGGATCTTCCAGTCGCGGATCCGCGAATCGACGATCTCGAAGCACGGCATCACGCATTCGGTCGCAGCCAGCACCATCGCGTTCGTCACGCCGGGGCCGAGCAGGTCGCGCTTCAGCACGAACGCAATCTCGCCTTCCGCCTTCGGCTGGATCAGCGTGTCGAGTGCAATGCATTCGCCTTCGCCGTACACCATCCCCGACAGCAGGTAGCCGAAATCGGGCTGGTACACGCCGAGCATGTCCATCACGGCCTTCGACGTGACGCCGATCTTCTTGCCGATGACGGTCTCGCCTGCCTCCGTGCGGCGCTGCACGAAGCGCTGCTGGATCCGGTAGGCGTCGTCGACCGACAGGTCTTCGTGCTGCGACGTGAGCGGCGAGACGGGCGTACGCGACGTCATCGCGTCGTACAGCCGGTCGCCCAGCGTGGTGATCAACGTGGAGTCCATATGAATCTTCCGGTCAGGAGAAAAGGGATCAGAGCTTGATGCACACGTTGCGCAGTTCCGTGTAGAACTCCAGCGAATGCACGCCGCCTTCGCGGCCGATGCCCGATTGCTTCGCGCCGCCGAATGCGGTGCGCAGGTCGCGCAGGAACCAGGAATTGACCCATGCGATGCCGACCTCGATCGATGCCGCAACGCGATGCGCGCGCGACAGGTTGGCGGTCCAGATCGCGGTGGACAGCCCGTATGCATTCGCATTCGCGCGGCCGATCACCTCGGCCTCGGTGTCGAACGGCATCACGAGCGCGCACGGCCCGAAGATTTCTTCGCGCGCGATCGGCGAATCGTCGTCGAGGCCGGTCCAGATCGTCGGCTGCACCCAGGCGCCGTCGCGCAGCCCGGCCGGCATGTCGGGCACGCCGCCGCCCGTCACGACCGTCGCGCCGAGCTCGACCGCCTTGCGGTAGTACGACAGCACCTTGTCGCGATGCTCGTGGCTGATCAGCGGCCCGATGCCGGTCGTGTCCGCTTCCGGCCGGCCCGGCCGCAGGCTTTCGGCGCCGGCCTTCAGCGCGGCGACGAAACGCTCGAACAGCGGGCGCTCGACATAGACGCGCTCGGTGCCGAGACAGACCTGCCCCGTATTCGCGAAGCACGAGCGCAGCGTGCCTTCGACGGCCGCGTCGAAATCGCAGTCCGCGAACACGATCGCCGCGTTCTTGCCGCCCATCTCGAGGCTGACCGGCCGCGCGCCGTCGGCCGCGGCCTTCATGATCGCGGCGCCGGTGCGCGTCTCGCCCGTGAACGTAATCGCGTTCACGCCCGGATGCGTCGTCAGGAATTCGCCGGCCGACGCGGGCCCGAAGCCGTGCACGACGTTGTAGACGCCGCGCGGCACGCCCGCCGCGTTCATCACCTCGCCGAGCAGCGCGGCCGTCTGCGGCGTTTCCTCGGACGGCTTCACGACGACCGTGTTGCCGCACGCGAGCGCGGGCCCGACTTTCCAGGTCATCAGCAGCAGCGGCAGGTTCCACGGACAGATCACGCCGACCACGCCGACCGGCCGGCGGATCGCATAGTTGAGCGCGCCCGCGCCGTCCGGCGTCGCCATTTCGAAGGTTTCGCCGGGCACGTTCTTGACGACGTCGGCGAACACCTTGAAGTTCGCCGCGCCGCGCGGGATGTCGATATGGCTCGCGAGGCTCACCGGCTTGCCGGTGTCGGCGACCTCGGCTTCGAGGAAGTCGTCGAAGCGGCGCGTGATGCCGTCGGCGACCGCATACAGCATCTCGACGCGCTGCGCGACGCTGAGGCTGCCCCACGGACCTGCGAGCGCGGCGCGGGCTGCCTGCACGGCCGCGTCGACATCGGCGCGGCTCGCTTCGGCGACACGCGCAATCAGCGTGTTGTCGAGCGGCGAGCGCTTGTCGAACCAGCGTTCGCCCGCGCGATACTCGCCGTCGATGAAGTTGCGGACGAGCCGTGGTTCCGGCTGCCCGCCGGCGGGGCCGCGTGTCGCGGCGATCGGTTCCGTGTCGTACATGATGTGTCTGCCGATAATCGTGAATCCGTGATCGGGTGCGTTCCCGAGAACAATGTTTGCGCTGCTCCGTCGTCCGTCACGTACCGCCGAGGCCGACGGCGTCGAGGCCCGCACGTGCACAGCGTTCGTCCTGCGCCTCGCTGCCGCCCGACACGCCGATGCCGCCGATCAGCACGCCGCCCTCGACGATCGGCAGGCCGCCGCCGAACGCGACGAAGCGCGCGCGCATCACGAGCCCTTGCCGCACGGCCTCGGAATGCGCGGCCAGCGCGTCGTGCCATGCACCGGTCGGCAAGCCGAAGCTCGCGGCCGTATACGCCTTGTCGATCGCGATGTCGATCGAATGCAGCGGCGCGCCGGGCATCCTGACGAAGGCGGCGAGCAGACCGCCCGCGTCGACGACGGCGACGTTCACCCGCACGCCCAGGCGCTCGGCGGCCTGCGCCGCCTGCGCGGCATGCGACGCGGCGGGCCAGTCGATCGCGCGCGTGGCGACGCTGTGGGTCGAGTCATTGCGAGCCATGACGTTGCTCCTGTGCCGTTGATCAGGTGTAGACGGTCGTGAACGCTTCGTTCAGCTCGCCGGAGTGGAAGAAGATGCCGCGCCCGAGTTGTTCCTCGGTCCACGTCGTGACCGGGCGGTCGGGCTGCGCGAGATAGCCGAGCCCCGCGAAGGTCTCGTTGCGATTGCCGCTCGGATCGAAGAAGTAGATCGTGGTGCCGCGCGTGATCCCGTGGCGCGTCGGCGCGACGTCGATCTTCACCTTGTTCTTCGCCATCACGTCGGCCGACTTCAGCACGTCGGCCCAGTCGTCGAGGAAGAACGCGATGTGATGCAGACCGTTGCGCGGGCCGCCGACGAACGCGATGTCGTGCGGCGTCGTGCTGCGGAACATCCACGTCGCGGCCTGGATCGTGTTGCCCGGGCCGACCATTACCTGCTCGGCGAGATGGAAGTCGAGGCATTCGGCCATGAAGCGCGTGTTCTCCTCGACGCGGTTCACGCCCGCCTCGGGATCCAGCTCGCACATCAGCAGGCAGTGGTCGAGCCAGTGCACGGCCGAGCCCGGAATGTCGTCGGGCCAGGGATCGGGATTCAGCGAGCCGACCGCCGTGCCGACCAGCTCCTTCTTCGCGAACAGGCGCAGCTCGTGCCCGCTCGGCAGCAGGAAGCGCAGCTGGCGGCCCACGCCCGGCAGCGCGTCTTCCGGCAGCATCTCGGTCGCGATTCCGTAGGCATCGATGCGCCGCTGCAGCGCGTCGAGGTCCGCGTCGTGCTCGACCTTGTAGGCGGCATGCCGGAGCCCCGCCTGGTCGGACGGCGACAGGATCAGCGAATACTTGTCCCACTCGTCCCAGCACTTCAGGTAGACGTTGCCGGCCGCGTCGCGCATCGTCTCCTGCATGCCGAGCACGCGTATGTAATGCCGCAGCGCCGCTTCCATGTCCATCACCTTCAGATTGACATGACCAATACGCATCACACCCATGGTGAGTCTCCTCCAGATTACTTTTTGAAAACCGGCGCGTCGGTGCAGGCCGTGCCGCAGAAGAACGGCTTCTTCAGGCGGCCGGCCACTTCCAGTTCGACGTCGCCGTCCGGCGCCACGCGGCACGCGAGCGCATAGCCGTCGTGCTCCTCGTCGGCGCTCACATGCGCGCGGCTGATCGGCCCGAGCTTGCGCACCGCACCGCGCAGCACGCGCACCTTGCACACGCCGCAGCCGCCGTTCAGGCAGCCGACCGGTATGCCGCGCCGGCCGAGTTTTGCCATTCCGGCCAGCAGCGATTCGCCGCTTGCGCACGCATAGCGCTCGTCGGTCTGCGCGATCGTCACCGTCCCGCACACGCGGCTCGTGTCCATGTCACACCCGGCGGAACAGCGGGCTGCGCGTCTGCTGTGCGTCGGCCGCCGAGATGAACTTCTCGTGAAAGATGTCGCGCTCGAACAGGCGGCCCTGCATCAGCGCCGTGATGCACGCGTCGATCATCGCGGGCGGCCCGCACAGGTAGGCCTGATGACCCGAGAAGTCGCCGTCGAAGTGCGCCTTCGCGACGTCGTGGACGAAGCCCTGCGCGATGCCGTCGCCTGCGTCCACCGCGCCTTCCGACAGCGCCGGCACGTAGGTGAAGTTCGGATAGCGCTCGGCGAGCGCGCGGAACTCGTCGTGGTAATAGAGCTCCTTCGCGTTGCGCTGCCCGTAGATCAGCGTGATCGGCGCGGTGACGCCGCTCGCGAGCAGGTCCGCGATCATCGAGCGCGGGCTCGACAGGCCCGAGCCGCCCGCCATGAAGATCATCGGCAGCGCGGCCGAGCGGCGCACGAAGAAGCGACCGTACGGGCCCGACAGCCGCACGCGATCGCCGGTCGCGAGCCGCTCGTGCAGATAGCCGGTGCCGAGACCGCCCGGCACCTGCCGCACGTTCAGCTCGATCTCGCCGGTGGCCGCGACCTCGGCCGGTGCGTTCGCGATCGAGAATGCGCGGCTCTGCCCGAGCCCGGGAATCTCCAGCTGCACGTACTGGCCCGCCTGGAAATGGATCGGCTGCGACAGCTTCAGCCGGATCGACTTGATGGTCGGCGTCAGCTGCTCGATGCGCGTGACGTCGGCCGCGAAATCCCTGACCGGGATGATCTCCGCGTCCGGATCCTCGTCGACGTCGGCCTCGATCACGGTATCGGCCTGCAAGGTCGCGCAGCACGCGAGCGCCTTGCCCTCCTCGCGCTCGAAGTCCATCAGCGCGAACGGATTGGCGTCGCCGAGGTCGGTCTCGCCGTCCAGCACCGCGACCTTGCAGGTGCCGCACAGCCCGTGACAGCACGCGTGCGGAATGTAGATGCCCTGGCGCAGCGCCGCGTCGAGCATCGTCTGCCCTTCGTCGACCTCGATCGTGACGCCGAGCGGCTCGATGGTAAGTTGGTGGCTCATGATGGTTCGCCCGTCCGTACGGCGATCAGAAGCACGCGCCGCCGATGCCGTCGAGGCCCGGCGTGCGGAAGCTGATCAGGTCCTTGTGCCCGAGGCCGTTGTCGGCCAGGCTCTTCGATGCGTCCGGCGTCCACGGCTTGCCGGACCGGAACCACTCGACGCGATCCCAGTCGATCTTCGCGAAGTCCGGGTGGTAGCCGTAGGCGGGCGGCAGCACGTCGCGCGCGAGCGCGCCGAACGGCATGTCCGGCGGCAGCGGCAGGCAGAACGGCGCCGGGAACATCAGGTGATCTTCCCAGCACACGTACAGCAGCGGCGCCGGGAAATTCCCGACCGCGTCCTTGATCGGGAAGTCGTAGGGTTTGAGTGCGATGACGGCCATGCTTGTCTCCTGTCGGCCGGCGTTCGCGCGTGCGCGCGTGCGCCGGTCTCGTTCGAGGTTGCGTATCGATCAGTTGCGCGTGGCCTGGCCACGCCATGCGGCGAAGTTCTGCTGGTCTTCCGAGCCGTCGAAGTCGAGGTTGTCGCGGCCCATCCCCACCTCGTAGTAGTCGAGCACCGCGGCGAGCGGATCGAAGCCCTCGGCACGCGGATCGACGTCGGGCGGGAAGCAGTTTCCCTGGTGGATCTGATGCACGGGCAGCCAGGCCTGCACGTATTTCTGCGGCTCGTGATCGAAGATTTCCTTGCAGTGGTCGCTGCAGAAATGGAACTTGTTGCCGAGATAGTCGGACTCGCGCGCGCCGATCTTCGTCGGGTTGCCGGGCTCGGTGAACAGCATCGGGATCTGGCAGGTCTGGCACAGCATCGGCAGCGTCTTCATGTAGAAGCGGTTGCCGGCCTTCGCCTGCTCGCCCCAGTACTCGAAGCGCGGCCGGTAGTAGCGGTCGAACGAGTCCGGATACTTGGCCGACAGCCACGCCATCTCCTCGTCGGTCGGCACCCAGGTATGGAAGGCGGACGCTGCGTTGAATCCGTAGAACGTCGACCACGCCTGGTGGCTGATGTGGTCCTTGCCTTCGCACGCGTCCTGCCAGCCCTTCGGCTCGCGGATGCCGTAGCGCGCGAGATCCTTGAACAGCGCGCCGCCGTTCTGCTCCGCGTACATCTCCCACGATTCGCGCCAGCTCATCACGCGCTTCGGCTGCATGTAGTCCATCATCATCGCGACCAGCGTCAGCAGCCGGTAGCCGCGCCAGAACCACTTGTCGATCCAGCGCTGCACGATCGGCACGTTGTCGGGGTCCTGTTCGAGCATGAACTTGATGCATTCGATGCCGAGCGTCATGTGGCGCGACTCGTCCGACTGCGCGGAGAAGCCGAACGTCACGGTCGACATGTCGCCGTTGTACGCGGCGCCCGACATGAACGGCACGAACAGCAGGTTCGTCAGCACGTATTCGAACGAGAAGCTGACCGCGGTCAGGAACTCGAACGGACCGGCCGAGTACGCATCCTCGAAGAACGACTTCGGCACCGACAGGTACCACACGCGATCGAACCAGTGGTTCGAGTGATGGAAGCCGTTGAAGAACTTGTTGTACGTCGACATCGCGTGTGTTTCGGTCTGGTAGTGCCGCAGCTCGTCGATCGACTGCATCTGGCACGCGATGCGCGCGCCTTCGCCGGTGAAGTGCCGGCCGACGTGCGCGAAGCCGCGGTGTGCCAGATACTCGAGCGGCGTCACGCCCTGGATGAACAGCTTCAGCGCGTTGATGTAGCGCGCATCGGTCACGCCGAGGAACGCATTGTTCTGCGTGAACGCGTCGATCACCGCGTACAGCTTCTTTTCCTTCTCGCCCTGGTATTTCCAGTACGCGTCCATCGTCAGGCGGAACGGGTCGACCCACTTGTCCCAGTCGTGGATCTTGATGCCCTCGTAGCGATCGTACGGAAAGACCTTGTCCATCGGCTGATAGGTGGTCTCCCAGCCGAGGCCGCGCGTCATCGCGGCGTAGCGGTCCTTCAGGCCCAGCTTTTTCTTGAGCGTTGGCGTGTCCATGCGTGTCTCCGGTGTTGTCGTTGCGCGATGCGCGGCGTTCAGTGCGACCAGCTCAGCGTGAACTGGTCGTCGTCCTCGTCGATGTGGCCCGACAGCGTGATCAGGTTCACCTGGATCTGCTGCAGGTCGAAGCGCGCGCCGGTCAGTTCCTCGATCGTGTCGCGGCGGATCGTGAGCCGGTTCGGCGAATCGATCTTCACCATGCCGGGCGATTCGACGACCACCGCGTTCGGGTTGTCCGCGACGATCGCCTCGACGATCGGTCTGGACTCCTCATTGGCCTGAAAGGCGATGAATACGTTGGACATGCGTGTTTCCCCTGTTGAAGGACGGTCGTCGGCTCAGAGCGCGAGCCCGAGCTTGCCGATGCGGGTGCGGAACTGCTCCTCCACTTCGTCGAGCGCCGCGCCGCCGGCGGTGTGCAGCGCACGGGCGGCGATCGGCGCCAGCGCGTCGGCCGCGCGCGCGGCCCAGTCGCGCGTCCAGCGCGCGAGCAATGCGCGGTTGTCGTCGGATTCGGCGGCCATCGTCTTGACGACCGCATCGACCCAGCGGTTCGACTCCGTGTGCCATTCCGGCATGAACGCCGTCAGCATCGCCACCGCCGAGCCGCCGGCGAGCGCGATCCGTTCGTCGACGAAACGGTCGTAGACGAGCGGATACAGCAGGCCGTCGAGCGCGAGGTTCTGCGCGACGAACAGTTCGATCGGATCGGCGACGACGAACGTGTCCTCGACATAGCGGCGCAGCGGCTGCCACGCGGCGTCCGACTGCCATGCGGCTTTCGCCGCGTCGAGCGTGTCGGGGCCGGCCATCGACAGCGCCAGGCGCGTCAGGTACTGCGCGACGCCGAGGTTGTCCATCGCATGGAACATCGCCGCGCCGGTCAGCGCGGTGCCGTAGCCGAGCGCGCAGATCTGCGCGTTGTTCATGTTCCCGCCCCACGCCGCGTGGCGCAGCGGCACCAGGATGTCGAGCGCGTGCGCGGCGACCTCGTCGGGCATCAGGTCGATCATCCGGCGCGATTCGACGAACTCGAAGTTCGCCTCCATCGTGTCCTGCTGGCGCGCGCGGGCGGTCGCCCACGATGCGTAGTAGAACTGGCGCGGGTCCTTCAGCGCATACCAGTTCGCCATCCGGATCGCGGTGCGCGACGCATCGAAGATCTCGTGATCGGGATCCCAGGTCGGGCGGTAGTGGAAGTTCACCTGGGGCTGTGCGCCCATCATCCCTTCCTGGTAGCGTGTCGCCGTCTTGTCGCCGCCGATCTGCCGCGCCACGTGCGCGAAGGTGTGCCGCAGCGGCTTGATGTCGACTGTCTTCAGCTCGATGGTCACTTCCTGCTCCTCAAGGTCATGGGTTCGCGTCGTCGTTCAGCCGCGTCACGCGCTGCTCCCGGCAGAACGCGTCGAAGGCGGCAGGAGGCAAGGTCAGCTCGACGAACAATTCCGGTGCGCCGCCGATCGAAAGCTCGAATTCGACGAAGCCTCGGGGGTTGGTGCCGGTTACCCGGACATACTTGCAACCCGGATCGAACGGGGGGTGATCGGTTGTCGTGTGATCCATGATCGGTGTCGCCTCCATGCCGCACTTCAATGCAGCATCCGTGCCACGTTCCTGCCTCATCGCAAAAAATCTCGATAATTCAGGGAAAGCCCTGAGCCAAAATTCGGATTCGCGAAGCACAATGCCGGTTAACCAGAATGGCAACCTGCTCCGGATCGCCGCACCAAACCCTTGATCCACCGGCCTTCTTCATCATTTGAGCAATCCGGCCGCGCGCATTTGCTCAAATGATCAAATCGCCGCCCGGGTCGGGCGACCGGCAGCAGGATTCCAGAAAATCACGAGATATCTCGACGGAGACGACATGACGCGGTCCAGCCTGCCCCCTTTGCCGCCGGACGCCGACCTGCGCAAGCTGATTCATTTCTCGGCGAGCGACGGTCGCATCTGGCTCGCCGGCCAGCGGATGGTGCTGCTGCACACCGGCGCGCTGGCCACGCTGCGCCAGGAACTGATGGAGAGCGTCGGCCCGGCGCAGACGCGGCGTTTCTTCACGCGCGTCGGCTTCGCGGCCGGCGAGCGCGACGCGGCGCTCGCGCGCGAAATTCGCAGCGGCGCGTCGCTGTTCGACATGTTCCACGTCGGCCCGCAACTGCACATGCTCGAAGGCGCGGTGCAGGTCACGCCGCTGCGCTTCGACGCCGACCCGGCGACGGGCGCGTTCCATTGCGAATACCGGTGGGAGCATTCGTGGGAAGCCGACGTGCACCTGCGCACCTTCGGCCCGCAGCCCGAGCCGGTGTGCTGGATGCTGATCGGCTATGCGACCGGCTACACGAGCGCGTTCATCGGCCGCCAGATCCTGTTCAAGGAGACGACCTGCGTCGGCATGCACGATCCGCACTGCACGATCGTCGGCAAGCCGGCCGAGGAATGGCCGGATGCCGACGAAATCGCGTCGTGGTTCAAGGCCGACTCGCTGATCAACACGATCCGCGACCTGCAGACCGAGGTCGAATCGCTGCGCCTCGAGATCGCGCCCGACGACGACCGGACCCGGCTCGTCGGCCGCTCCGACGCATTCCGCGCGGCCTATACGCTGCTGGAGACGGCCGCGCCGACCAAGGTCGCGGTGCTGCTGACGGGCGAAACGGGCGTCGGCAAGGAGCGCTTCGCGCGGGCGCTGCACTGCCTCAGCCCGCGCGCCGCCAAGCCGTTCGTCGCGGTCAACTGCGCGGCGATTCCGCATGCGCTGATCGAATCCGAGCTGTTCGGCGCGGAAAAAGGCGCGTTTACCGGCTCGCAGGCCGCGCGCGCCGGGCGTTTCGAACGCGCGGACGGCGGCACGCTGTTCCTCGACGAAATCGGCGAGCTGCCGCTCGACGTGCAGGCGAAGCTGCTGCGCGTCTTGCAGGAGGGCGAGGTCGAACGGCTCGGCGCGACCGACAGCCGCAAGGTCGACGTGCGCATCGTCGCGGCGACCAACCGCGATCTCGAACAGGCGGTGCGCGACGGCAGCTTCCGCGCCGATCTCTATTACCGGATCAACGTCTACCCGGTGCTGATTCCGCCGCTGCGGGAACGGCAGGACGACATCGCGCTGCTCGCCGACGCGATGCTCGCGCGCTTCGCGTCGCTGCACGGCAAGCCCGCGCCGACGCTGACCGACTATGCCTACGACGCGCTGCGCGGCTACCGCTGGCCCGGCAACGTGCGCGAACTGGAGAACCTGATCGAGCGCGCGGTGATTCTGTCGCGGCCCAATCTCGCGGTCGACGCGAAGGACCTGTTCCCCGGCGTCGGGCTGCCGGGCGGCGCCACGGTCGACCGCGCGGGGCAGATCCGGCCCGCGTCCGCGATGACGATCGACTGCGGCAGCCTGCTCGACCAGCTGCAGGGCGGCGGCGGCCTCGATGCGCTCGAACGCGCGCTGCTGCATGAAGCGGTCGACCGCGCGAACGGCAACCTGTCGGCCGCCGCGCGCCTGCTCGGACTGACGCGCGCGCAGCTCAGCTATCGCCTGAACCGCAAACAGGACCAGGAGGACGCGTGAGATGAACACCATCCTGCCCGACCATCCGCCGCTCGATCCACTGGCCGACGGCGCCGCGCCCGCGACCGTCCCCGCCGACGACGACGCGAGCGAACCGCATGCCCGCACGCTCAGCGAGCATGCGTACCATCAGCTTCGGCAGCATATCGTCGAAGGGCACTACCCGCCCGGCGCGAAACTGCGTGTCGAACATCTGAAGAACGTGTACGGCGTCGGCGCGGGCACGCTGCGCGAGGCGCTGACGCGGCTCGTCAGCGATGCGCTGGTGGTTGCCGAAGGGCAGCGCGGATTCCGCGTGACGCCGATGTCGGTCGCCGACCTCGAAGCGATCACGCGGCTGCGCATCCATATCGAGGTCGACGCGCTGCGCGAATCGGTGCGCTGCGGGGATGCCGCGTGGGAGCAGCGCGTGCGGCAAAGCTTCGAGATGCTGTCGGCGTGGGAGCAGCCGGTCTCGATCGCGCACCGGACCGCCTGGGAAGCGTGCAACCGGCGCTTTCACGAGGCGCTGATCTCGGCGGCCGCGACGCCGTGGACCTACCTGATCCTGCGCATGCTGTCGCAGCAGAGCGAGCGCTACCGGCGCGTATGCATCGGCCTCGGCGATTCGAAACGCGACGTGCATGCGGAACACACCTGCCTGTTCGAAGCCGCGATGCGGCGCGCGGACGCGCGCGCGGCGCTCGCGCTCGAAGACCATATCGGCACGACGCTCGCGATCGTGCGAAACGCGCCGCCCGGCGCGCTGCCGTTTTAGGCGGCGGGCCGCTGCACCGACACTCAGGCCAGTTCCGGATAGCCGTGCGCGGCGGCCGCGTGCGCGAACTGCGCGATCGCGTCGTAGTCGCCCGGCGCAAGCCGCTCGAAGCCGCGCAGCCGCAGCGCGCGTGCGCGCGCCGCATCGGCCGCGACCGCGTGGTCGAGCGCGTCGCGCAGCGCGGCCGCCTGTGCATCGTCGAGCGCGCGCGAGGCGATGAACGGCAGCCCCGGCGCGGGCGCCGTCATGTCGATCACGCGAATCCCGTCCAGCAGCGCCGGCAGTGCATCGCGCACGTACGCGAACGTCACGCAGTCGATCGCCGCGCAATCGGCGTCGCCGGCGCCGATTGCGCGCAGCACGTTCAGATGCGAACCGAACGACGTGACCGAGCCGAAGAACCGGCCGTCGTGCGCATGCGGCGCGACCGCATGCCGAAGCGCGTTCATTCCGCTGTGCGAATCGTCGCCGTTGTAGCCGGCGCGCAGCCCGCGACACGCAGCCAGCGTCGTCGCGCCGCCCGCATGCACGCGCGCCGACACGACCAGCATGCTGCGATAGCGCGCGCCGTCGCAGCCTTGCGCGTCGAACGCCGGCGTCGCGATCAGGTGCACGTCGTCGCGCAGGCCGAGCATCCGGTACGGGAAGCCGCAGGTCTGCGACAGCAGCAGGTCGGGGCGTCGCCACAACGCGGGCAGATCGCCGAACGGCTCGTCGAGCAGCGTGAAGTCGATCGGGCCGCCCGCGCGCGCAAATGCGTCGAGCGCGTCGCGCAGCAGCGCCCGCCACAGCGCGGCGTGGCGCGGCGTCACGTTGTACATCGGCAGTCCGGCGATCCATGAGCTCATGCGCGCATTCTACGCATCCGCCTGCGCGCGGTGGAAGCCCGTGCGATCCCGCACCCGGGCGCCCGGCGGCGCCATCGCCACGACGGCCCGGAAGCTTATCGAAGCCGCTCCGATAAGCAAATGCGAATCAATTGGTTGGCCCCGCAACGCAATCCGGTTACGTTCGAGTGCCGGTTTCGTCGTCGCGGCAGACCCGGTCGAACCGATCGATCGCCATCGGCGATGGGCGCGGTTCCACGACGCCGCCGACGCCGGACAGCTCAACCGCGCACGCCCCGCCTCGACGGCGGACGCGCCGCCCGCTCCACTTCGCATCAGCACCATGGCCGAATACTTCGACGTCGACCACGCGCGCGCGATCGCCACGCTCGACGCCCGCTTCACCGCCCGCACCGAATGGCCGACCTGGCTGCTGATCGTCGCGATCTACGGCGGCTGGCTCGCGGTGCTGCTGCTCGTGCGCGCGGCGCATCTGTCGCTCGCGGCCGCGACGCCGCCGTTGATCCTGCTCGGCGCGTGGCACCTGTCGCTGCAGCACGAACTGCTGCACGGCCACCCGACGCGTTCCGCGCGCATCAACAAGCTGCTCGGCTATCCGCCGCTGACGGTCTGGTATCCGTACACGCTGTATCGCGACACGCATCTCGATCATCACCGCGACGAAGACCTGACCGTGCCGGGCGTCGATCCCGAAACGAACTACGTGTCGCGCGCCCGCTGGGCGCAACTGCCGCGCTGGCGCCGCGCGCTGTCGGCCGCGCGCAAGACCTTCGTCGGGCGGCTGGTCGTCGGGCCGCCGACGAGCATCGCCGCGATGTTCGCCGCGGCGTTCGCCGAATTCCGGCGCGGCGAGCTGCGCTACCTGCCGATGTGGGCGACGCATGCCGCATGCGTCGTCGCGCTGCTCGCCGTGCTGCAAACGGCGATCGGCGTGCCGTGGTGGTATTACCTGCTCGCGGTCACGTGGCCCGCGCATTCGATCGCGATGATCCGCTCGCTGTACGAGCATCGCGCCGCGCCGCATCCGAAGGCGCGCATCGCGATCAACGAGGCCGGCTTCGCGATGCGGCTGCTGTACCTGAACAACAATTACCACCTCGTCCATCACGATCTGCCGAAGCTGCCGTGGTACGACCTGCCGCGCGCCTACCGGATGCGGCGCGATGCGTATGCGCGCAAATGCGGCGGCTTCGTGATCCGCGGCTATCGCGAACTGCTCGCGCGTCATGCGTGGACGCCGACCGACACGCCCGTGCACCCGTTCGATCGCGGCAGCGCATCGCTGTCGACGGGCAGCGGCGTGCAGGTGACCGTCGTCGACGGCTATCCTCAGATCAGTACGTAGGCAGGGCAAGCGCGGCGCCGAGCGCACGCTATGCAAGCTCGGCCACCCAGTCGATGAACACCCTGAGTCGCGGCGACAGATGCCCGCGATGCGGATACAGCACCGACAACGGCAGCGGCGGCGGCCGCACGCGCGTGAGGATTTCCGTCAGCGTGCCGCGCTGCAGCTGTCCGACGACGTGATAGCGCGGCACCTGCACGATGCCGAGCCCCGCCTCGCACGCGGCGACATACGCGTCGCCGTTGTTGACCGACACCGACGCCGGCAACTCCCGCGTTTCCACGCGCCCGTCCACGCCGAATACGAGCGGCACGCGCTTGCCGCTCGACGCCGACACGTATGCGACTTCCCGATGCTTCGCGAGCGCCGCGAGATTGCGCGGCCGGCCATACCTGGCCAGATAGCCGGGACTCGCGCAGGTGACCTGTTCGAGCATGCCGACGCGGCGTGCCACCAGCGACGAATCGGTCAGCTCGCCGATCCGCACGACGCAGTCGACGCTCTCGCGCGCCAGATCGACGCGGCGATCGCCGATGCTGATGTCGAGCGTGACCTGCGGATAGCGCGCGAAGAAGCCGGGCAGCGCCGGGATCACGACCAGGCGAGCGAACGAACTGGCGAGATCGACCTTCAGCGCGCCCTGCGGATGCCGCGCCGCATGGGAGAACGACGCCTCGGCCTCGTCGATGCCGTCGAGGATGTCGACGCAGCGCTGGTAGTACGCGGCGCCGTCGAGCGTCGGGCTCACGTGCCGCGTCGTGCGCACCAGCAGTCGCGCGCCGAGATGTGCCTCGAGCTGCTTCATGATCTGCGTCGCGGACGCGCGCTGCATGCCGAGCTGCTGCGCGGCGCGCGTGAAGCTGCCCGAATCGACGATGCAGGTAAAGAGCCGCATGGCCGTCAATCTGTCCATCTCGCCGCCCGAACTGTTTACGAAAAATAAATAGTGTTGATATTCGGCGAAGAATTGTCAATTCCGTCCGCTACGCCCAGAATGACGGCACCTCCGGGCATGGGCAACAGGCCCCCGGATCCGACCCTGGGCCGCGCGCCCGCTACTCCCGACGACGATGCATCCGAACCCTCCGACCGGCGCTGCGCGCGCGATCGGCACCGACTGGTCCGTTTCCGCGATTACCGCCGGCTTTCTCGCGGTACTGATTTCGTATGCGGGCCCGCTCGCGATCTTCTTCCAGGCCGCGCAGGCCGCCCATGCATCCGATGCGATGGTCGCGTCGTGGGTCTGGGCGATCTCGATCGGCGCAGGCGTGTCGGGGCTGTTCGCGAGCTGGAAACTGAAGGTGCCGGTCGTGACCGCCTGGTCGGCGCCCGGCACCGCGCTGCTGGTCGGCCTGTTTCCGCAACTGACGCTGAACCAGGCCGTCGGCGCGTACATCACGGCCGCGCTGATCATCCTGGTGATCGGCGTCACCGGCTATTTCGACCGGCTGGTGCGTCATATTCCGCGCGGCATCGCCTGCGGGATGATGGCCGGGATCCTGCTGCCGTTCGGCACGCATGCGTTTTCGGCGGCGTCCGAGCAGCCGGTGCTCGCGTTCGGCATGATCGCCGCCTATGTGATCTTCAAGCGCCTGCTGCCGCGCTACAGCATCGTGCTCGTCCTGCTGACGGGCGCCGCGCTTGCGACGCTGCTCGGGATGACGCATCTCGACAACGTATCCGCGCACATCGCGCGGCCGATCTTCATCGCGCCCGAATGGACGCTCGGCACGACGCTCAGCCTCGCGCTGCCGCTCGTCGTCGTCAGTCTCACGGGCCAGTTCCTGCCGGGCATGACGATCCTGCGCGTGTCCGGCTATCACACGCCGGCGCGTCCGATCATCACCGCGACCAGCGTGATGTCGCTCGTCGTCGCCTGCTTCGGCGGGATCACGATCGTCGTCGCGGCGATCACCGCCGCGCTCTGCACCGGCAAGGACGCGCACGAGGATCCGGCGCGCCGGTACATCGCGGGCATCGCGAACGGCGTGATCTACCTGATCGGCGGGCTGTTCGCGGGCACCATCGTCGCGGTGTTCTTCGCGCTGCCGAAGGCGTTCGTCGCGATCCTCGCCGGGCTCGCGCTGATCGGCGCGATCGGCGCGAACGTGCACGGCATCTTCGAGGACGAGAACCATCGCGAAGCCTCGGTGATCACGTTCCTCGCGACCGCGTCGGGGATGACGTGGCTCGGCCTCGGCTCCGCGTTCTGGGGGATCGTGATTGGCTCGCTGTCGTATGCGGTGCTGAACAAGGTGCGGCGGTAGATTCGACGCGCGGCGCAGGCGCGGGCGTGTGCATCGCGCCGCGCCTGCCGTGCCGCTTATCGCGCGTGCTCGCGCAACAGCTGCGCCAGCGCATCCGCCAGGGTCGTCGTGCCGTAAAGCCGCTCCGACACGCCGTCCTCGACGTCGATCTGCCCCGCGTTGTGCACGTCGTACAAATCGACGATCAATTGCGCGTGGCGCTCGCTCAACCCCGCGCGCAGCAACGTCGCGGTCCAGGCGTCGCGCGGCAGTTCGCGCGCGACGATGTCGCGGCCGGCCGCCGCGCCGAGCGTCAGCGCGATCTCGTTCGCGCTGACGCGCCGCGGCCCCTCGATACTGACGATGCGCGGCCCGTGGCCGCCCTCCGGACGGTCCAGCAGCAACCGCGCCGCGACGACGCCCACGTCGGGCGCCCAAACCGCCGGAAAAACCTTGCCGGCCGGATGATGCAGGCTCGGCAGCACGCCCGTCGCCAGCGCGACCGGCGCGACTCTCGTCCAGTTCTGCAGATGCTCGGCCGAGCGCAGCAGCGTCAGATGCGTCGGGACGGACTTCAGGCGCGCCTCGAGCAGATGGAACAGGCTCGTGATGCCGGTATTGCCGTCTCGCTCCGCGCCGTAGTCCGACAGGCCGAGCAGCACGGCGGGCGGATGCGCGGCGAGCGCCGCGATCGCGACGTCGATCATGCGCGACATCGTCGCGGCAGGATCGTCGTCGGCGACCGGAACCGGGCACAGCATCTGTACCGCGTGCGCGCCGTCGAGCGCCGCGGCGACCGACCGCTGGTCCGTCAGGTCTGCGATCGCCACTTCGCAGCCCAGTTGCGCGAAGCGCTCGCGATGACGCGCGTCGCGCAGCACCGCGCGCACCGGATGGCCTGCGCGACGCAGGGTCGTTACCGTCGACCGGCCGACGTTGCCGGATGCACCGAAGATCACGAACACGATCCACTCCTGTTGGATGGGGGTGACGTGATTGTCGGCAGGCGCGGCTTGGATGGCGCGCACGAACGGATGAACCGGACAGGAAAGGATCAGCGGTTTGCGGGCGCGCCCGACATGCAGCGCGCCGATTCCGGCTGGTGCGGAAATCGCGCGGCGGCGAAGCGCCATGCCCGGGGCCGGTTCGCGCTAGCGACGGACTAGCGCTGGCCCTGGCCGCCGCGTTCCCCGTCGACGACCAGCCGCAGCCCCGCCCGCGCGCCCGAGCGCGCGATCTCGGCCGGCGTCGCACCGAGCAGGCGATTCATCCAGCTCGCCATATGGCTCTGATGCGCGAAGCCCGCTTCGAGCGCGATCTGGCTGATGCTGAGCCGCCCTTCGAGCAACAGCGTCTTCGCACGTTCGACGCGGCGCTGCACGACATACTGGTGCACCGGCACGCCGACCGTTTCGCGAAACAGCACCTTGAAGTGCGGGACGCTGATCGATACGAGCGCCGCGAGTTCCGCGAGCGTGAGTCGCCGGTCGAGGTTCGACTCGACATAATCGAGCACGCGCGCGGCCGTCTTCGGCGCGAGCGAACGCCGCCGCTCGCGGAACGCCGGTGCGCTGTCGACCAGCCGTGCAACCAGCGCCGTGCACAGGCTCTCCGCATACAGCGGGTCCGACGCATCGTCCGCTTCGAGTTCGGCGGCAATCGCCCACGCGATGTGCTGCAGGCGCGGGTCGCGCACCTGCAGCCGGCGCCGGATCTGCGCCTGCGACGGCTTCAGTTCGAGGTGCTCGAAGGTCCGGCGCACGAACGCGTCGCCGAGCATGATGTGCAGGATCCGGCAGTCGGCGCTGTCGGTCCAGCGGCCCGGCAGGCCGGCCGGAATCACGTCGACGTCGCCATGCGCCTGGATGCGCGACACGCGCTCGCCGTCGCACACGCAGTCCGCGCGGACGGGCCCGCCGACATGCACGCCGATGCGGTGATGCTCGGCCGCCGGAATCCGGTAGGTGCCGGCGCGGATGTCGAGCAGCGCCGCGCCGAAGCCGTGCCAGCCCAGCCCGCGGCTGGAGCGCAGGCTGACCGGGACGCCGTTGTCCGGCGGCGCGGCGAGAATCGCATCGCTCATCGCACGTTCTCCTGGAGCAGATCGGATGTCGAACGGGCATTGTGACGCGTTTTCCGGCGGCGTGCCGGCCGTGGGCGGGTCGGACAGAAAAAGATCATCCGTTTCTGCTCTGGCCGATCCTTGCATGAGCGCCGGCGGCCGTCGCGACGCCTACGATCGCCTCATTCGACACCGACGGAGACCGTCATGCCCCATTACTGCCCGTCGCGCGCGGCGTTCGCAGTCCCGCCTTCGTCCGTCGCGGCCGCGCCCCGGCCGGGCTCCCGCGTCCGCGGCATCCGGTCCGCGATCGCCGCAGGGTGCCTCCGCGCGCTCGGCTGGCATCGGCTCGAACGGCTGCTCGCGTCGATTCCGGACAGCAACGACGACTTCGGGCTCGGTTGAGCGGGCGTACGACAGGCCGATCGCGCGAAGGGCCGTGCAATGCCCGCCGGCGCGTGCCGCTGCGCCTACTTGCGCCGCCGCTCGTGCGGCGCGGCCGTCGCGCCGTCGATCACCGGCGCGCCCTGCTTGATCAGGAAATCGCGGAACAGCCCGGTCACCTGCGAGATGCGCCGATCGGCAAGCGTGACCACATACCATTCGCGCTCGATCGGATTGCCCGGAAACGGCAGCTGCCCGAGCAGCCCCGTCCGCAGTTCGAGCGCACACGCGTGCAGCGACAGGAACGCGACGCCGAGCCCCGCTTCGGCCATCTGCTTGATCGCCTCGTTGCTCGACAGTTCGGAGCCCACATGAAACCGGTAGCCTGCCGTCTTGAACAGGCTCTCGACCGTCGAGCGCGTGCCGGCGCCGCGTTCGCGCACGAGCAGGTGCGCGGATTCGAGATCCTTCAGCGCGACGCGCCTGCGCTGCATCAGCGGATGACCGGGCGCCGCGACGAACACCATCGGGTGCTTCGCGAACTCGACCGCATGCGTGCGCAGCTCCTTCGGCGGGCTGCCCATCACCGCGAGATCGATTTCATGCGTCGCGAGCATGCGGATGATGTCGTCGCGATTGCCGACCTTGAAGTACGTCTTCACGTGCGGACGCGTCGCGGTGAATTTCACGAGCAGCGGCGGAATCAGGTATTCGGCGGTCGTGATCGCGCCGATCCGCAGCGTGCCGCCGAGATCGCCGGTCAGCGCCGCGACCTCGTCGCCGGCCTCGCTCCAGAGATGCAGGATCTCGCGCGCATAGCGCGCGACGATCTCGCCGGCCGCGGTCAGCTGCACGCCGCGTCCCACCCGCTGCAGCAAGGCGGCGCCGACGGCCTGTTCCAGCAGACGCACCTGCAGCGATACCGCAGGCTGCGTCAGGTTCAGTTCCTCGGCCGCCCGCGACACGCTGCCGACGCGCGCGATCATGTCCAGCGCCTTCAGCTGCCGGAACGTCGCGGTCTTTCCTATAAGTGAATACATATGAGTCGCTTATAAACATTAAATTGTTCGCGTGGGTTCGAAACTATATCGTCGGTTCTTGAGCAATGTCATCCGAATCGTCATCAGCGGGAGCCTCAACATGGACAACACCACGACCCAACCCAGCGCACCCCCTGCGCCGCGCATCGTGATCGTCGGCGGCGGCGCCGGCGGCCTGCAGCTCGCCACGCGCCTCGCCGACACGGTCGGCCGTCGCGGGCAAGCCGAAGTCGTGCTCGTCGACCGCTATCCGACGCACTTCTGGAAGCCGCTGCTGCACGAAGCCGCATCGGGCCATCGCGACCCGGCGTCCCACACGATCGAGTACGCGGCGCAGGCGAAGCGGCACGGCTTCCGCTTCGTGCAGGGCGCGCTGCAACGGGTCGACCGTGCAGCCCGCCTCGCGACGATCGGCGCCGTGCACGACGCCGACGGCACGGAGATCCTGCCGCAGCGCGAACTCCGCTACGACGATCTCGTGCTCGCGGTCGGCAGCGTGACGAACTTCTTCAACGTGCCGGGCGCGGCGCGCCACGCGCTGCCGCTCGAAAACGTCGACCAGGCCGAGGATTTCCGCCGCAAGTTCCTGGCCGCGTGCACGAAGGCGAACCATCTCGCCGAGCAGCAGCCCGCGCAGCGCGCGGCGCCGGTCTGCATCAGCGTGATCGGGGCGGGTGCGACCGGCGTCGAGCTGGCGGGCGCATTGCGTCATGCGATCCAGCAGCTGACGACGTATCGCTTCAAGGCGCTGGTGTCCGCACGCGACGTCCATATCCGGCTGATCGAAAGCGGACCGCGCATCCTGCCCGCGCTCGACGCGCGGCTCTCCGACAAGATGCATGCGCAGTTGCGCACGCTGAACGTCGACGTGCTGACGGACACGCGCGTGGCCGAAGTCGGCGCGGACGCGATCACGACCGCGAGCGGCGAACGCCTTCCGAGCGACATCACGATCTGGGCGGCCGGCGTCGCGGGGCCGGCGATCCTGCGCGAACTCGACGGCATCGCGCTCAACAGGTCGGGCCAGGCGATCGTGACCGACACGCTGCAGACGCCCGACGACCCGCACGTGTACGCATTCGGCGACTGCGCCGCGTGCCCGTCGTCCGGCGCGAGCGGGTTCCTGCCGCCGCGCGCGCAGGTCGCGCACCAGCAGGCCGTGTACCTCGGCAACGCGTTCGCGCGCCGTCTCGCCGGCAAGCCGGTCGAAGGCTTCACGTTCCGCGACGCGGGCACCGTCGTGTCGCTCGGCGACGCGGGCGCCGTGTACCAGACCGAGCTCGGCATGCGCTCGCGCTCGCTGATCGTCGACGGGCTCGCCGCGATCGGCCTGTACAAGTTCCTGTACCGCAAGCATCTGTTCAGCGTGTACGGCCTCAAGCGCGCGCTGTTCCAGTCGCTGAGCCACTGGCTGCAGCGTCGCAACCAGCCGTCGATCAAGCTGCACTGAACGACGGCCCGCAACAGCACGGCATCGCGAAACGGCGTATCGGGCGGGAGTCGCCCGATACGCCGTTTTCACATCGTGGGTCCTTGCATGCGATTCGTGCACGATCGCGGTGCATCGCATCGACGCGCGTCGATGCGGCAATTTTTTCGCTGAAACGCTTGCGCTGCGCGCATCCCGCGCCGGTTCTGCGTCGCCGCCGATTCATTAGTCGAATCGTATGGGTTGGCGAAAAAGATTAATTGGTTCTGTTTTTCGGTTCGACGCTAAGGTAACTGCCATTCCCGTCCGCGAACGGATCGTCACGTCTCTGGAGAGGAATCACCGTGGTCATCGAAGCCATCGTCACCCGACTCGACGCCGCATTCGAACAGATCGAAGCGACACCGGATTCGCACGAATCGCGCCATCAGCGCGACGCGATCCTCCAGTGGCTCGACAGTGCGTCGGAGCAGGGGTATCGTCTCGGTCTCGTCACGACGCTGCCCGCCGCACGGCTCAGCGACATGTTCGAAGGCCAGTTCGGCCGCGCCAGCCTCGACCGCTTCTCGGTCGTCGTGACCGATGCGAATCAGCAGGAATCCATAGCAAATCAGCATCCGTTCGACGTCGCGCTGCAAGCGCTCGGCGTGCCGCCGGAACGGGCGGTCGGCGTGGCGAGCAGCGAGCCGGAACGGCGCGAAGCCGAGCGCTTCGGGCTGTCGCGCTGCGTGCGGATCACCGATACGATGCGCTCGATCGCGTCGGCAGGGCTGCACTGAGCGCAAACGCGACGGGCGTTTCTTGCCGGGGATGCGTTGCCGGGACGCCCGGCGTCGAAGCAAGGCCGCGGTTTCCCGCCCACATGGCTGCGTGAGTTCCGTCGTCCCGGCACATCGGCCGCGCCCCCTTGTCTCCCGCCCTGTTCGGACCGAACTCCGGTTCGCCCGCATGGTCGAACGAGCATCGCCGGAGACACGAATGAAACACCTTGGCCCTATCGCGGCATCGATCATGCTTGTGTTTGCCGCCACCAGCTTGCCGACCGTCGCCGCCGCCAGCCCGGGCGGCGCGTCCCCCGTGCCCGCGGCCGGCAGGAACTGCGTCCCCGCAGGCTCGTCCGACGTGGCGCGACAGCCCGGATCGCCGGCAAAGCCGCCCTCGATCCGCGTCTGCGTGAGCGATTCCAACACGCAGCTGAACCTACCCTGGTTTCTGACCGACGTCATCGACGCCGTGAACACGCGCCAATCGCCCGGCGCGCTGCTTCACCGCATGCGGCAGGATTTTTGAATCGCAACGCGTCCGGCACGACCATGCCTTGAGAACGGGTTTCCGACCCGACTTTCGCTGCACGCGTCAACAACCCTTCGCCTGCCTGCCCCGACCGATGCCTACCGCCATCCTGCTGCGCGCCAGCCATTCGCATCTGTATCCCGGCAGCTTCGTCGCGATCGACGGGGCGCGCCGCATCACGACACCCCGCCCCGCCGTGATCGAATTCGCCGACGGCTCGGGTGCGACCGCGACGCTCGAACGCCGCGACGACGATGCACTCGAACTCGCGGTGGACGCGTACGTCACGCAAAAACGGCATGCGATCGTCGCGAAGCGCTGGCTGCTGCGTGCCGAAAACGCCGCGAACGCGACGTGGCGCGTCGCCGCGCGCATCGACGACGCGCAGGCGTGACAGGCGCGGTCGCTATTCGGCGCACCGGTCGGCGAACGCCGTCACCGCGTCGCGCGACCGGAGCATGATCCTGTCGCCGCCAAAACGTTCGAAAATCGCCCGATGGCCGTCGTACGAACTGGAGCCGCGCCTCGACCGATAGGACCCTGCCCAGCGAAGCAGCAGCTCGAACGAATCCGCGGTGCCGCCGCGACGCATGCCGCGCTGCCGGATGTTCGCGACGCACTCGGCTTCGTCGACACAGAGCCAGACGAGCGCGGTCGCGTCCGACTGCACTTCGTCGACAAGCCAGCCGTAGATGCCCTCCATCACCCAGCGCTCGCCGCGCGCCGCCGCCCGGGTCAGGCGGATCGCTTCGTCCCGGTCGCGCGCGACGTCGTAGCCGCCGGGAAGCCAGTGAAACCAGTCGAGATCGATGCAGTCCGCGCCAAGCCGGGCGGCAAGACGCGCGGCCAGCCAGCTTTTCCCCGAACCCGAGTTACCGATCACCAGCGTCTTGCGCAAATCCATGTCGAATCCAGTCGTGGAAGGGTTCAGCCCGAACGTCGACGCACGGGCGCTCGCGAATGGACGAGGTCAGGCGCTCGCTTCGCGTCGTTTTGTCGGCAGGCGTCAGCATGAAATCCGGTAGCCGTCGTCGCGCTGCACGACATGCGCGAGCGCGACGCGATCAGTATTGAGCAGTTCGCGCAGGAACGCGGGCTGCACGTCGATGTCGGCCAGCCGATCACGCGCAAACCACGCGAACGTCAGCCCCTTGTCCGGCTCGGCGCCGCGATGCGTGGCCGTCACGTCCAGCAGCGGCGATCCGGCCTCGAGGCTTGCATCGAAATAGAGGCCGATCTCGTGATACCGGCGTCCATCCCAGTCGTAGAAGTTCTCGGCAATGCACAGCATCTTCCCGGCGCGAACGCGCGCGCCGACCTCTTCGTGCATTTCGCGGACGATCGTGTCGGCGGCGGCCTCCCCCGGTTCGACACGACCGCCGGGCAGGCTCCAGAAGTCGTCGCCGTCGCCCCGATGCAGCAGCACGTATTCGCGCTGGACGATGACGGCGGCGGCCCTCAGGTTGAAACGGTAACTTCCAGCATCGAACGAAATCATGGTGGCGGCGGGTGGACGGCAGGAACGCGCTATTTCACCCAAGTGCGCAGCCGGCCGCAAGTCCCCGCGAGTCCATCCCCATTTCACCGATGCCCGGCATAAACACGCCCCAGGCGCTAAAATCCGCCGCCTGGACATCCACGACGGACAAGCGTTTTGACGGCGTTCGAGCAGGGCTTCATCCTCACCCGCCACTGGCGGGACACCGCGACCGGCATCGAGGTCGAGTTCTGGCTGGCAACCGAACTCGGTCCGCGCCGCGTGCGGCTGCGCCCGCAGGAAGCCGTCGCGTTCGTGCCGGCCGACCAGCAGGCGCTCGCCGAACAGACGCTCGCCGGCGAACGCGATGCCGAGCTGCGGCCGCTCGCGCTGCGCGATTTCCGGCAGCGCCCGGTCGTCGGTCTCTACTGCCGGCGCTATCGCCATCTCGCCGGGCTCCAGAAGCGCCTCGTCGCGGCCGGCGTCGATGTCTACGAAGCCGACGTGCAGCCGCCCGATCGCTACACGATGGAGCGCTTCATCACCGCGCCCGTGCAGTTTCGCGGCAAGCCGGGCCGCGACGGCACGCTGCTCGACGCCGAGCTGAAGGCCGCGACCGGCTACCGCCCCGCGCTGCGCTGCGTCTCGCTCGACATCGAAACCAGCATCCACGGCGAGCTGTATTCGATCGCGCTCGAAGGCTGCGGACAGCGCGACGTGTTCATGCTCGGCCCGCCGAACGGCGACGCGGGCGCCGTCGATTTCCGCCTCGCCTACTGCGACAGCCGGCCCGCGATGCTCGCGCGACTGAACGACTGGTTCGACGCGCACGATCCCGACGCGATCATCGGCTGGAATCTCGTGCAGTTCGACCTGCGCATCCTGCACGCGCATGCGGAGCAGTACGGCGTGCCGCTGAAGCTCGGGCGCGGCGGCAGCGTGCTCGACTGGCGCGCGCACGGCCAGCAGCCCGATCATTTCTTCGCTGGCGCGGCCGGACGCCTGATCCTCGACGGCATCGACATGCTGAAGTCCGCGACCTGGACCTTCCCGTCGTTCAGCCTCGAATACGTGTCGCAGCAACTGCTCGGCGAAGGCAAGTCGATCGACAATCCGTATCAGCGGATGGACGAGATCCAGCGCCGCTTCGATCACGACAAGCCCGCGCTCGCGCGCTACAACCTGAAGGACTGCGAGCTCGTCACGCGCATCTTCGCGAAGGCCGACCTGCTGTCGTTCGCACTCGAACGCGCGACCGTCACGGGGCTCGCGGCCGATCGCACCGGCGGCTCGGTCGCCGCGTTCACGCATCTGTACCTGCCGCGCATGCACCGGCTCGGCTACGTCGCGCCGAACCTCGGCGACGTGACGGGGCAGAACAGCCCCGGCGGCTTCGTGATGGATTCGCGCCCCGGCCTGTACGACTCGGTGCTCGTATTCGACTACAAGAGCCTGTATCCGTCGATCATCCGCACGTTCCTGATCGATCCGGTCGGGCTGATCGAAGGGCTCGCGCAGCCGGACGACGCTGCGTCGGTGCCGGGCTTTCTCGGCGCGCGCTTCTCGCGCACCGCGCACTGCCTGCCCGGCATCGTGCAGCGCGTGTGGGAAGGCCGCGACGACGCGAAGCGCCAGCGCAACGCGCCGCTGTCGCAGGCGCTGAAGATCATCATGAATTCGTTCTACGGCGTGCTCGGCTCGACGGGCTGCCGGTTCTTCGATCCGCGCCTCGCATCGTCGATCACGATGCGCGGTCACGAGATCATGCATCGCACGCGCGAGCTGATCGAGGCGCAGGGCTTCGAGGTGATCTACGGCGATACCGATTCGACGTTCGTCTGGCTCGGCCGCGCGCATGACGACGACGAGGCAGCCCGCAAGGGCCGCGCGCTCGTCGAGCACGTGAACCGCTGGTGGCAGACGCATCTGCGCGAGCGCTTCGGGCTGGAGAGCGCGCTCGAACTGCAATACGAGCGGCACTACCGCCGGTTCCTGATGCCGACCGTGCGCGGCGCGGAGGAAGGCAGCAAGAAGCGCTATGCAGGCCTGGCGATGACAGCCGACGGCGGCGAGGACATCGTCTTCAAGGGACTCGAAACGGTGCGCACCGACTGGACGCCGCTCGCGCAGCAGTTCCAGCGCGAGCTGTACCGGCGCGTGTTCAGGCGGGAGCCGTACCAGGACTTCATTCGCGACTACGTGCGACGCACGCTGGCGGGCGAATTCGACGACCAGCTCGTCTATCGCAAGCGCGTGCGCCGGCCGCTGCGCGAATATCAGCGCAACGTGCCGCCGCACGTGCGCGCAGCGCGCATCGCCGACGAATTCAACCAGGCCAGCGGCCGGCCGCTTCAATACCAGCGCGGTGGCTGGATCAGCTACGTGATGACGACGGCCGGGCCCGAGCCGCTCGAGACGATGCGCTCGCCGATCGATTACGCGTTCTACGTGAGCCGTCAGGTGCAGCCGGTCGCGGACGCGATCCTGCCGTTCCTGCGGGACGATTTCGAACGGGTCGTGTCGGGGCAGGGGCAGCTGTTTCTCGAATGAACGCGTGCCCGGCCGGCTAGAATAGCGGCCTGCTGCGCGTCCCGCCGCAGCCGGAGGACACCCATCATGACCGCACGTCGCGGCACCGCGGTCGCCATCGCGCCCGGTTACGAAACCACCCGCCTGTCGAAAGCCCGGAAAACCTTCAACGCGCTCGTCGAGCAAATCGACAAGCGGCGCGAACGCCTCGGTGCGTGGGAAGCCGTGATGCCGGCGTTCCAGAAGAAATTCGTCGACGGGTTGCTGCCGCTCGAACAGGCGTCGAGCGCGTTGCGGATCAGACTCGTCCATCTGCTCGACGACGCGTTTCTGAAAAAAGGACTCAGCAAGGCCGAGCAGCGCATCCTGTCGGGGTTGATCGCCGACATGGCGCGCGATCTGCTCGACGTCGGCGACGACGCGCAACTGAAAATCGTCTACAAGCGGCACGGCGCATCGGGCATCGACAGCGACGCAATGACCGATCGCAAGGCGGCGAAAACGAAGGCGGGACCGACGCCCGGCGACGAACCGGCCGACGATCTCGACACGCTGTCGCCCGACGAACTCGCCGCACGCATACAGGCCGAACTCGACGCCCAATTCGAGCGCGACATGGCGAGCCACGCGGCCCGCGAAGCGCAGCGCGCCAGGCGCAGGAAAGCGCCAAGGCAAGCCGCCGCGCAGGCGCGACGCGAAGCCGAGCAGGCGGCATCGAGCCGGTCGATCCGCGAGATCTACCGCAAGCTGGCGAGCGCGCTGCATCCCGATCGCGAACCCGATCCGCGCGAACAGGAACGCAAGACCGTGTTGATGCAGCGGGTCAACGACGCTTATGCGAAAGGCAAGCTGCTGCAACTGCTGGAGCTGCAGCTGGAGATCGAGCAGATCGACCAGCACGCGATCGACAGCTTCGGCGAAGAGCGGCTGGCGCGCTACAACGGCATCCTCGAAGAGCAGCTGCGCGAACTGGATCAGGAAATCCTGCACGTCGAAGCCGATTTCCGGCGCACCTACGGGATCGCGTCATCGGTCAAGCTCGCGCCGGATACGGTCATGCGCATGCTGGCGCGCGACATGGCCAGTGTGCAGCGCGGCATCCACGAGTTGAATGTCGCGCTGCGCGAGTTCGAGGATCTCGACAAGGTCAGGGACTGGTTGAAGGACGTGAAGCGCGGGAGTCGCTTCGATGACTAGCGGTAAACCCGCCCATCACCCCATATCGCGCATCAGCTCCACAAGCCGCTCGCGCAGCCAGCGATTCGCCTGGTCCTGATCGGCGCTGCGATGCCAGTAGCAGAAGTATTCGAGGCCGGGCATCTCGAACGGCAGTTCGAGAATGCGCGCCGGATAGCGCTGCAGCAGCCGCAGCGGCGCGGTCAGCGCGAGATCGCCGCGCATCGCGATCAGCGGCGCGACCATGTAGTGCTGCACGCGCATCTGGATGTTCCGGCGCAGCCCGAGCCGCGTCAGCTCCGCATCGACGTGGCCGCTGCCCTTGCGGCGGCTCGACACGTGGATGTGCCCCATCGCCAGATAATCGTCCATCGACAACACGTCGCCGTCGAACGGATGACCGTCGCGGATCATGCACGCGTAGCGGTCGCGCACGAGCGGCGCCTGGTGCAGGTGCGGGTCGCCGATCAGCGGCGCGTCGATCGCGATGTCGACGGAGCCGTTCGCCAGCGCGGTCGCCACTTCGCGACGGTCCAGCGTATAGCTGCGCACATGCATGCCGGGCGCATGCCGCTGCAGCAGTTCGCCGAGCGCGGGCAGCAGCAGCGCTTCGGTCAGGTCGCTCATGCTCAGGCGGAACACGCGCGTCGACGACGCCGGATCGAACACGTCGCCTTCGTGTGCGCTCGAATCGAGCAGCTGCAGCGCCTCGCGCACGCGGCCGACGATGTTCTCCGCCATCGGCGTCGGCATCATCCCGGCCGGCGTGCTGACGAACAGCGGATCGTTCAGCGATTTGCGCAGCCGCGCCAGCGCGTTGCTGACGGCAGGCTGCGTGAGGTTCAGCACTTCGGCCGCGCGCGTCAGGTTGCGCTTGTTGTAGATCGCGTCGAATACGACGAACAGGTTCAGGTCAATCTTCGATAGGCGCATCGCCGGGCCTCCTTGCCGGCATGTTACGGCGTGCGCCGCCGGTTCGTCCATGTCGGTGCCGCGTGGCCCGGTGCTCAGCCGCGCGGCGGCGGCGTCAGGTACGGCGCCGTCGCGCCGCGCTCGCCGCCCTTGATCTCCATCCGCGCGATCGACTGCAGGTGCACCTCGTCCGGACCGTCGGCGAAGCGCAGCGCGCGGCCCCAGGTCCAGTGATCGGCGAGCGGCGTGTCGGGACTCAGGCCCATCGCGCCGAACAGCTGCATCGCGCGGTCGCATACGGTCGTATGCACGTTCGGCACCAGCGCCTTGATCATCGAGATCTCCTTGCGCGCCGCCTTCGCGCCGACCTTGTCGATCATCCACGCGGCCTTCAGCACGAGCAGGCGCGCCTGGTCGATCTCGATGCGCGAGCGCGCGATCCATTCGCCCACCGTGCCGTGGCGGTTCAGCGGCTTGCCGAACGCCTCGCGCGACTGCGCGCGATCGATCATCAGTTCGAGCGCGAGCTCGGCCGCGCCGATCGAACGCATGCAGTGATGGATGCGGCCCGGCCCGAGGCGCGCCTGCGCGAGCGCGAAGCCGCTGCCTTCTTCGCCGAGCAGGTTGCTCGCCGGCACGCGCACGTTGTCGAAGGTGATCTCGCAATGCCCTTCCGGCGCGACGTGATTGACGACCGTGATGTTGCGCACGACCGTCACGCCCGGCGTGTCGCGCGGCACGAGGATCATGCTCTGCTGCCGGTGCGATTCCGCATCGGGATCGGTCTTGCCCATCACGATGAAGATCCGGCAGTTCGGATGCGCGGCGTTCGTGATGAACCACTTGCGGCCGTTGATCACGTAGTCGCCGCCGTCGCGCGTGATCCGCGTCGTGATGTTCGTCGCATCCGACGACGCGACGTCGGGCTCGGTCATCGCGAACGCCGAACGGATCTCGCCGCGCAGCAGCGGCATCAGCCACTGCTCGCGCTGCGCGGGCGTCGCGAACATGTGCAGCAGCTCCATGTTGCCGGTATCCGGCGCATTGCAGTTGAACACCTCCGAGGCCCAGCCGACGCGCCCCATGATCTCCGCGAGCGGCGCATATTCGAGGTTGGTCAACCGCGTGCCGGGCTCGTCGTCCTTCAGGTGCGGCAGGAACAGGTTCCACAGCCCTTCGGCCTGCGCGCGCGCCTTCAGCTCTTCCATGAACGACACCGGATACTGCCCGGCATGCACTTCGTCGTTCCACTGGCGAATGCGCGGCACGATGTACGCGTCCATGAACGCGCGCACGCGGCCGCGCAGTTCTTCCACTTTCGGGGTATAGCCAAAGTCCATGATCGACTCCTCGATTCGGTTCCGTCAGTAAGCCGAGACGCCGCCGTCGACGGCGACGGCCTGCCCGGTCAGATAGGTGTTTTCCTTCGCGCACAGCATCAGCATCGTCGCGACGACTTCGTCGGGCCGGCCGAGCCGCTTCATCGGCGAACCCTGCGCGAGAAAGTCCTGCCGGTCGCCCATGTCGCTGTCGGTGACCATCGGCGTCGTGCTGTAGAACGGACACACCGCATTCACGCGAATGCCGTGACGCGCGTATTCGAGCGCGGCCGTCTTCGTCAGCCCGACCACCGCGTGCTTGGCCGCCGCGTAGGCAGCCAGCTTCGGCGCGCCGCCGAGCCCCGCCATCGACGCGACGTTCAGGATCACGCCTTCGCGCTGCGCGAGCATCTGGCGGATCTGATGCTTCATCCCGAAGAACACGCCCTTCGCGTTGACCGCGAAGCTCATGTCGAGATCGGCTTCGTCGGTGTCGACCAGCGCCTTCATCGGCGGCGCGATGCCCGCGTTGTTGATGCCGACGTCGAGACGCCCGAAGCGCGCCGCGGCGGCCTCCACGAGCGCGGCGACGTCCGCTTCGCGGCGCACGTCGCAGCGCTGCGCGATCACCTCGGCGCCCGCTGCGCGCAGCGGCGCGACGACGCGTTCGAGCCCGTCCGCGTTCAGGTCGCCGAGCGCGAGCCGCGCGCCCATCGCGGCCAGCTCGCTCACGAGCAGCGCGCCGAAGCCGCTCGCGGCGCCGGTGATCATCACGGCCTGTCCGGCGTAGCTGTCGAGCTTCATCGCGCGCTCAGATCGTCAGGCCGCCATCGACGACGATGCATTCGCCGTTCGTGTAGCTCGCCGCGTCCGACACGAGATACAGCACCGTGCCGGCCATCTCGCGCGGCTCCGCATGGCGACGCAGCGGGATCTTCGCCATCCAGGCCTCGTAGATGGCCTTGTCCGCGAACAGCGCGCCGGCGAACTTCGTCTTCGTGAGGCCCGGCAGCAGCGCGTTCACGCGGATGCCGAACGGCCCGCACTCCTTCGCGAACGCCTTCGTCATGTTGACGACCGCGGCCTTCGTGATCGAATAGATGCCCTGCCGGTCGCCCGGCTGCAGCGCGTTGACCGACGCCGTGTTGACGATCGCGCCGCCGCCCTGCGCCTTCATCAGCTTGCCGGCCTCGACCGACATGAAGAAATAGCCGCGGATGTTCACGTCGACGGTCTTCTCGTACGCGGCGAGATCGGTATCGAGGATGTGGCCGAAATACGGATTCGCGGCCGCGTTGTTGACGAGGATGTCGAGACGCCCGTGCCTGCCGCGCACGGTTTCGAACGTCGCGGCGATGTCCTCGAGCCGGCCGACGTGACAGGCCAGCGCCTCGGCCCGGCCGCCCGCCGCGACGATCTCGTCGGCGACGGCCTGGCAGTCGTCGAGCTTGCGGCTCGACACGATCACGTGCGCGCCGTGCTGCGCGAGCAGCTTCGCGATTTCCTCGCCGATGCCGCGGCTCGCCCCCGTCACCAGCGCGATCTTGCCGGTCAGGTCGAACAGATTGCTTGCCATGCTTCGCTCCTCCATGAATGTTGTGTTCTGCCGGCGCTCAACGATGCGCGTCGATCACGCGCACGGCCTCGCCGGCGAGCCGGCCGGCCATCGCGCCGACCCGCAGCGCCTGCGCGCTCGACGCATTGCCCTGCAGCGCGCGCGCCTTCACGCCCTGCACGATCGCCGCGAGCCGGAAAAAGCTGAATGCGAGATAGAAGTGCCAGTCGCGAATCGGCGCGATGCCGCGCAGCGCGCAATAGCGCTCGACGATCTGCGCTTCGTCCGGCACGCCGAGCGCGGCGCGGTCCTGCCCCGCGATCCCCCGCACCTGGCCGTCGGCCGGCAGGCGCAGGCACATGCAGAAATACGCGAGATCGGCGAGCGGATTGCCGAGCGTCGACAGCTCCCAGTCGAGCACGGCCTGCACGCTGTAGCTGTCGCGCTCGAACATCAGGTTGTCGATCCGGTAGTCGCCGTGCACCAGCGACGGCCGGCCTGCGTCGTCCGGGCAGGCCTTCGGCAGCCAGTCGATCAGCGTTTCCATCGCGTCGATCCGTTCCGTCTCGGCCGCGCGATACTGCTTGGTCCATACGCCGATCTGCCGCTCGAAGTAGTTGCCGGGCCGGCCGTAGTCGGCGAGTCCGACCGCGTCGACGTCGACGTCGTGCAGCGCGGCCATCGTCTGCAGCACCGCGTCGTAGCAGGCTGCACGATCGGCCTTCGGCAGCTCCGGCAGCGCGGGATCCCAGAAGATCCGCCCGTCCTCGTAGCTCATCACGTAGAACAGGCTGCCGATCACGTCGCGGTCCTCGCACAGGTGATACGGATGCGCGACCGGCACCGCGGTGCCCGACAGCGCGCTCAGCACGCGGAACTCGCGATCGACCGCGTGCGCGGACTTCAGCAGTTCGCCCGGCGGTTGCCGGCGCAGCACGTAGCGGCCGCTGCGGGCGTGCAGCAGAAAGGTCGGGTTCGACTGGCCGCCGGCAAACTTCTCCGCATCGACCGGCCCTTCGAATCCCGGCACATGGTCTTCCAGATAGCGCGCAAGGCGGGCAACGTCGAGTTGCTGGGTGGTGTTCGTCGTCATCGTCGCGATCGTTCGTGGTCAGCCGTAGGTTCGAAACGCGTGTCGCTCCGGATCCTCCAGATGCGGGATGCCGTTGAACGACGCGACGTGGAACGCTTCGGCGTTGAAGAAATACTGCGAAATGCTGCTGTTGCGAATCTGCAGGTTCAGCGCGATCGCGCTCGCCGGCGGCGCGGCCAGCACCTGCTGCAAGGTGACGGCGATCGGGCCGCCCGAACTCACCGCGAGCACGCGCTGGCCGCCGCCGTGGCGGATCGCGGCGCGCGCGTCGGCGACGCGCTGCTGGAAGTGCGCCCAGGTCTCGGGCGCGGCGGGCCCGAGCTTGTCCTCCGACCACAGCTGCAGCAGTTGCCTGAGCGCCCGGAAATAGTCCTTCATCGATCCGGCCGCGAGCTGCGCGAGCGCCGGGTAGTCGCTGGCCGCCACCGCAAACAGCCCGTGAAAATCGTATTCGTCGAGGCCCGGATGGCGATCGCAGGCAGCGTCTTCGCGCCCCATCCCGCGCAGGATCGCCGCGAGCGTCTGCGTGTGCCGGTTCAGCGTGCCGCAGATCAGGCGGTCGAACGCGAGGCCCTGCCGCGCGAAATACTCGCCGAGCCACACGGCCTGCTGCTCGCCGACGGCGGACAGCCGGTCGTAGTCGTCGGTGCCGAACGACGCCTGCCCGTGCCTTACCAGATAGAGTTCTGCCATCGCATGCCAGCCAGATCGGAACAGAAGGCCCAGCATAGCGACCGGGATTGCATTTTTGAAATTTATTTTCTGAATCAAACAGTATTCATCGAATGAATTCCGCCGTGCGGGCGGCCGGTTCGCCGGCTGTCGGGCGTCGCGGCACAGGAATTGCGGTATCCGCGGCGTCGTGTCGACTTTATTCAAGGAGGAGTGCGATGCTCGGAACAATACTTATCGTCATACTGATCCTGATCCTCATCGGCGCCTTTCCTGCGTGGCCGCACAGTCGCAGCTGGGGCTACTGGCCGTCGGGGACCGTCGGGCTGATCGTCGTCATCGTCGTGATCCTGGTGCTGATGGGCCAGATCTGACGTCCTCCACCGCCGGCGGGCGGCGAGGACGTCGCAGGCAAGGCGCCGACCGGTCATGCGGCATGCCGGTCGACCGCGGCCTGCAGCGACCGATCCGCCGCCGGCGTCACCAGCACGATCTTGCCGATGTGGCGCCCGGAGTCCATCAGCGCATGCGCGGCGCGCGCATCGCGAAGATCGAACAGCCGATAAACCTGCGGCTTCACGCTGCCTTGCCGGATCAGCGGCCACACGGCCGCTTCCAGTTCGCCGATGATCTGTGCCTTCTCCGCGTGCGTGCGCGAACGCAGCGTCGAGCCGATATGCGTGAGCCGCTTCGTCAGCATCGGGAACAGGTCCAGCTCCTTCGCCGGCCCCTTGATCACGCCGATCTGCACGATGCGGCCGTTGACCGCCGCCGCCGCGAAATTGCGTGCGACGTAGTCGCCGGCGATGATGTCGACGATCACGTCGACGCCCTTGCCGTCCGTATGGCGCGCGACCGCTTCGACGAAATCCTCGCGGCGGTAGTCGATCGCGTGATCGGCGCCGAGGCGCACGCTCGCGTCGCGCTGCGCGTCCGAGCCGACGGTCGTGATGATCTTCGACGCGCCGAACGCCCTGGCGAGCATCGTCGCCGTAGTGCCGATGCCGGACGCGCCGCCGTGGATCAGCACGCTTTCGCCGGCCGTGAACCGGCCGCGCTGGAACAGGTTCAGCCAGACCGTCATGAAGGTCTCCGGCATTGCCGCCGCTTCGGCCATGCCGAGGCCTTGCGGAATCGCGAGCGTGTTGTGCTCGTCGGCCACCGCATATTGCGCATAGCCGCCGCCCGGGATCAGCGCGCATACGCGATCGCCGATCGCGAAGCGCGTGACGTCGCGCCCGATCGCGACGACCTCGCCCGCGATCTCCAGGCCCGGGATGTCGGACGCGCCCGGCGGCGGATCGTACAGCCCCTTGCGCTGGAACACGTCGGGGCCGTTCACGCCGGCCGCGTGTACGCGGATCAGCACTTCGCCGGGGGCCGGCGACGGCACCGCGCGCGTGGTGGGCACCAGTACTTCGGGGCCGCCGGGACGCACGATCTCGATCGCGGTCATGTCGGCGGGCAGGGTTTGCATGTCATCAATCACGATATGATCCTCAACGTCGTCGATGCGCGGCCGATTCGCGGACCTTCCCCGAATCGCGGCATCGCCATGGGTGTGAAGGCAGTCTAGGGGCGATGCCGCGCGCCGGCACGCAGCGAATTGCCGGTCGGGGAATGCAAAAATGCATCAGTCTGGACAATCGATGAACTGGGACGACGCGCGCGTCTTCCTCGCGATCCATCGCGAGCGCACGCTGCGCCGCGCGGCGCAGACGCTCGGCGTCGATCAGGCGACGGTCGGCCGGCGCCTCGCGACGCTCGAGCACCAGCTCGGCGCGACGCTGTTCCTGCGCTCGTCGAAGGGCTATCTGCCGACGCCGGTCGGCGAACTGGCGCTGCGCGCCGCCGAGGCGATGGAGCAGCACGCGCACGAGCTGGTCCGGCTGACGCAGGGCGTCGACCGGCGGCTCGCCGGCGACGTGAAGGTCACGACGACCGATGCGCTCGCAATCGAGTTCGTGATGCCGTCGATCGCGCGGCTGCATGCGAAGCATCCCGACGTATGCGTGTCGCTGAATACGTCGACGCAGGTCCTGAACCTCGCGAAACGCGAGGCCGACATCGCGGTGCGCACCGTGCGGCCCGCCAACCCCGATCTCGTCGCGCGCCGCCTCGCCTGCTGGGACATGGGACTGTTCGCATCCCCCGACTATCTGCAGCGGCACGGCGAGCCGACCCGCGGCACCGCCTTTGCGGGACACGACCTCGTCGTCTACCAGCCGTATATCGATGCGAGCCGCCGGCCGGCCATTGCCGGCGAGCCGATCGGCGACGCACGCATCGTCGCGCGCATGAATTCGAGCCTGATGATGCGCGCCGCGCTGCGCGCGGGCCTCGGCATCGGCGAGATTCCCGTGTACATGGGCGAGCGCGACGGCCTCGTGCGCGTGTGGCCCGGGCAGCTACGCGAAGCCCCGTACGAAGTCTGGCTCGTCACGCATCGCGACCTGCGCCACACCGCGCGCATTCGCGCGACCATCGACGAGATCGTGTTCGCGTTCGACGCGCCCCGATAAGCGGCGGCCGAGGCGCGGTCGGGCCCGCGGCTGCGCGAGGTCACGCGCGCCAGCTGCCGCAAGCGCCTTGCGCCGCGCGGCTCAATCCACACGCCGCCACACCGAGATCGGTACATCGCCGTTTGGCCGCGGCGGGACGCGATAGCTCAGTTCATTGCCCTTCAGCTCGTAGCTTCGCACCTGCGCCTGCCCGACCCAGTTCGGAAACGACGAATCGGTGATGTGGAACGTCAGCGTGCGCTGCGCCGCATCGACGTCGAGCGTGCCGTAATGGGTGCTGGACCCGAGCACGGCCTCGCGATACTCATCCGGCGTGCCCTTGCTCTTGTCGTTCGAGCCGAAGCGCGGACGTTCCGACTTGAAGATCTGCAACGAGTAGTTGCCGCGCGCATCGATCAGCAGCAGCCCGTGCGGGGCGGCACCGTAGTCGCGGCCAAGCGTGCCGTCGGGATGCCGGACGTCCGCGGCGACGAGCGTCCACGTGCCCGCGAGCGACGGCACGGTCGCGGCGCTGCCCGGCACCACCAGGGCGGCCAGCAGCATGCCCGGCACGCCGGTCGTGAAGATCGAGTGGCGTTTCATTCACCCTCCTTTGCGCAAGCTTTGAAAGAAAGACGCGCCGGACGCTGCGGTGCCGCTCATGTTTCGCGATGCCGACCGGCGCGATCCACTTGATGGTAGCGACGGCGACATGCAATAAATACGATAATTCGAAATCGACTTATAAGAAAAACCGCATCATGACGCTCCCCAATCTCGACATGGATGCGCTGCGCACGCTGCTCGCCGCCGACCGGCTCGGCAGCCTCAATCGCGCGGCGGACCGGATCGGCCGCTCGCAATCGGCGGTCAGCCAGCAGATGCGCAAGCTCGAAACGCAGGTCGGGCAGCCGCTGTTCCGGCGGCAGGGGCGCGGCCTCGTGCCGACGGCAGCGGGCGAGCTGCTGTTGTCGTATGCGCGCCGCATGCTGGAGTTGAACGACGAGGCCGTCCAGGCGATCCGCGGTTCGGCGCTCGAGGGCGCGGTACGCTTCGGGCTGCCCGGCGATTTCGCGGAATCGTGGCTGCCGACCGCGCTCGGCCAGTTCAAGCGCACGCATCCGGCGGTGCGCGTCGAGATCGTCGTCGAGCGCAACGGGCAGCTGCTCGAACGGCTCGATCACGGCGAACTCGACCTCGTGCTCGCGATGGGCCACGCGCAGCGCGTGGACGCCGAGCCGCTGGTCACGCTGCCGATGGCCTGGATCGGCCCGTCGGGCCGCGACATCCGGCCGCGGCCCGGGATGCCGCTCGACCTCGCGCTGTACAAGCCGCCGTGCATGTTCCGCAGCGCAGGCACCGATGCACTCGACCGCGCGGGCATCCCGTGGCGGGTCGCCTATACGACGGGCAGCCTGCAGAGCCTGTGGGCGGGCGTCGCGGGCGGACTCGGCATCACGCTGAGAACGATGGCCGGCGTCCCGCCGACGCTGCGCCGGCTCGGCGAGCGCGAGGGCCTGCCGCCGCTGCCGTCGGTCGAAGTGTGCATTCACTCGGGCCAGCGGGACGCGCCGCCGGCGCTCGCCGGCCTGAAGCGCGTCGTGGTCGACAACCTGATCGCCAATCTTGCCGACACGCGGCAGGAACCGGGGCTGCTCCCCGGGTAGACGGGGCCACGGATATCGCGCGCCCCGCCGCCGCGGTCCGGGCCACTCTTTTATAATGCGAACGATATTCATTTTTCTTTCGCAGCCGTCATCCCATCATGCGTCTCTCGAATCTGACCAAACACACGCCGGCCCTGGTCGAGCGTGTCGACGATGCCCAGCCCCACGACCCGATCGCGCAGCGGCTGCGCGATCTCGGCTTCGTGCGCGGCGAGCCGGTGCGCGTCGTCGCGTGCGGGCCGTGGGGCGCGGATCCGCTGCTGATCCAGGTCGGCTCGACGCGCTTCGCGCTGCGTCGCGCCGAAGCGGAACGCGTGAGCGTCAGCGTGCCGGAGGACGCCCGGTCATGAGCGCCAATGCATTGCGTGTCGCGCTGGTCGGCAACCCCAACTGCGGCAAGACCGCGCTGTTCAACCAGCTGACCGGCGGGCGGCAGAAGGTCGCCAACTACGCGGGCGTCACGGTCGAGCGCAAGGTGGGACGTTTTGTCGCGCCGTCGGGCCGGCAGATCCAGGTGCTCGACCTGCCCGGCGCGTACAGCTTCGATTCGACGAGCCCCGACGAACGCATCACGCGCGACGTGCTGCTCGGCCGCCATCCGGGCGAGGCGCCGCCCGACCTGGTGGTTTGCGTCGCGGATGCGACCAACCTGCGCCTGCACCTGCGTTTCGTGCTCGAAGTGCAGCGGCTCGGCCGGCCGGTCGTGCTCGCGCTGAACATGATGGATGCGGCCGAACGCCGCGGCATCCGGATCGACATCGACGTGCTGGCGCGCGAACTCGGCGTGCAGATCGTGCAGACCGTGGCGGTGCGGCGCGGCGGCGCCAGCCGGCTCGTCGACGTGCTCGACCGCGCCGTCGCGAACGCGCCGGCGGCCGCGCCGCCCGCGGCAGACGACACCGACGACGACACGATCCACGCGCGCGTGCGGGCGCTGCTCGCGGCGGCCGTCGTGATGCCGCGCGCGACCGACGTGCGCGACGACCGGATCGACCACTGGGCGCTGCACCCGGTGTTCGGGCTCGTGATCCTCGCCGCCGTGATGTTCCTGGTGTTCCAGGCGGTCTATTCGATCGGCAAGCCGATCACCGACGCGATCGGCGACGGCTTCACGTGGCTCGGCGCGCTGGCCGGCGCCCATCTCCCCGACGGGCCGCTGCGCGGTCTCGTCACCGACGGCCTGATCGGCGGCCTCGGCACCGTGCTCGGCTTCCTGCCGGAGATCCTGGTGCTGTTCCTGTTCATCCTGGTGCTGGAGGAATCGGGCTACCTGCCGCGCGCCGCGTTCCTGCTCGACCGGATGATGGTGTCGGTCGGGCTCACCGGCCGCTCGTTCATTCCGCTGCTGTCGAGTTTCGCGTGCGCGATTCCCGGCGTGCTCGGCACGCGCAGCATCACCGACCCGCGCGACCGGCTCGCGACGATCCTCGTCGCGCCGCTGATGACGTGCTCCGCGCGCCTGCCGGTCTATGCGCTGCTGATCGGTGCGTTCATCCCGTCGCAGCGCGTGCTCGGCATCTTCAACCTGCAGGGCGTCGTGCTGTTCGCGCTGTATGCGGCGGGGATCGGCGGCGCGATGCTCGTCGGCTGGATCATGAAGAAGCTGCGCGGCCCGCAGGGCGAGCACGCGCTGCTGATGGAGCTGCCGTCGTATCGCCTGCCGCGCGTGCGCGACGTCGCGATCGGCCTGTGGGAGCGCGGTTCGATCTTCATGAAACGGCTGACCGGCGTGATTCTCGCGCTCACCGTGCTGATGTGGTTCATCTCGACGTTCCCGTCGCCGCCGGCCGGCGCGGTCGGCCCCGCGATCGACTACACGTTCGCCGGCTACCTCGGCCGCGCGCTGCAGTATGTGTTCGCGCCGCTCGGCTTCAACTGGCAGATCAGCCTGTCGCTGATCCCCGCGTTCGCCGCGCGCGAAACCGCGGTCGCCGCGCTCGCGACGGTCTATGCGGTGAGCGGCGGCGACGCCGATATCGCGAGCGTCGGCCACGCGCTCGTCGCCAACTTCTCGCTCGCGAGCGCGCTGTCGCTGCTGGTCTGGTTCGCGTTCGCGCCGCAGTGCATGTCGACGCTCGCGGTGATTCGCCGCGAGACGGGTTCGTGGCGCAACGTCGCGATCTCGTTCGGCTACATGTTCGTGATGGCGTACACGGCGTCGTTCGTCACCTACCAGCTCGCGAGGGCGCTGACATGAGCGCCGGCCTCGTCGCGCAATACGCGGTGATCGCCGCGCTGGTCGCGGCCAGCGCGCTGTTCATGTTCCGCAAGCTCGCGCCGAAGCCCGCGTCGCGCTGCCAGCGCGCCGTCGCGCTCGCGCTGGTTCGCACGCGCGCGCTGCGCTGGCTCGGGCAGCGGCTGATGCCGGGCGCGGCGGCTGCGGCCGATTGCGGCGACGGCTGCAGCACCTGCGGCGCATGCGGCACCGACGGCGACGCGACGCCGTCGGCGAGCGGCGAACAGCCGCTTACGTTTCATTCGCCCGCACGGCGGCGATGAAACCCGCGATCGGCCTGCGTCCCGCCTGCGCGGCCGACCTGCCGTTTCTGCTGACGCTGCGCCGGCTCACGATGACCGCGCATCTGCAACGCGTCGGCGCCCCCACCGACGACGACTCACACCATCGCCGCATCTCGGCGCACTTCGACGACGCCGCCATCATCTGCGAAGGCGATCAGGCAATCGGATTGCTGAAGGTCTCGCGGTCCGCCGACGAATGGCACATCCATCAGCTCCAGCTGATGCCTGCGCATCAGGGCCGCGGCATCGGCCGCGCCGTGCTCGGCAGCGTGCTCGCCGACGCGGCGCGCGCGAACGTGCCCGTCTCGCTCAGCGTGCTGCACGGCAATCCCGCGCGACGGCTGTACGAGCGGCTCGGCTTCCGGCTCGTGTCGGAAACGGCCACCAGCGCCCGCCTGGTCTGGCACGCGTGACGGCTCGCGCGCGGCCGACAATCGCCGCACGCCGCCGCGTCGGCATCGGCAGTCAAGGCGTCCAGCGATAAACGGTGATGCTGCTGCCCTTCACGTTGTTCTTCGTGACCACATACTCGCCGTTCGACCGACGATAGGCGCGCACGCCGTACATCGAATCGAGTGCGCTGCTCGCATCGACGGTGCTGCTGCTCGTGTTGACCAGCGTGGTGTCGAGCTTGCCGGTGGACAGGTTGAACGCGTCGATGTTCGGCAACGCCGCGCCGCTGCCGCCGAACCAGTAGCCGACGAACAGATGGTTGCCGGCCGCGTCGAGCGACTTCGCGCCGCTGTGCGGCAGCGTGATCACCGGGTTCGGCTGCGTCGTGTTGCCCGCGCTCCAGCCGTGATACACCTCGATGCGCGTGCCGATCGCCGTCCAGTCCGTGCTGCCGGGGACGCCCTGCGCGAGGATCATCGTGTCGCTGTCGGCGAGGTAGACGATGCGCGTCAAGGGCTGCACGCTCGCGGGGACCGGAATCGCGACGGGCCGGCCCCACGCCGGCTTGCCGTCCGCGTCGAAGCCCGTCAGCGGGTAGTGGTAGATCGCCCCGGTCTTGTCCAGGCCCGCCCACACGTCGCCCTTGCCGTCGAGGCTGAAGCCGCTCGTGACGCGCCGCGTCGTATTGAACGCGGGCCCCGGAATCGACGCGTCCGGAATGGCGATGTAGCCGTTCGCCTGGTTGAAATGGAAGAAGTAGAAGATCGGCGGATTCTGCCCGGCGGCGACCAGGATCCGGTTCGCGCCAACCGAAACGACTTGCCCGAAATGCTCGTCGCGCTGCACGTCGTTGACGTCGATGCGCGGATCCGACGGATAGGTGAACGGATCGACCGTGTTCGCGACGAACACGCCGCCCGCGCGGCCCGAGTAGATGTGCGTGCCGCCGTAGAACAGCGTGCCGTCGGTCGCCGGGTCGGGGGCGGCGATGCCCTCGAAGTTGAGCGCCTGGAGCGTCCAGCGCAGGTTGCCGTTGCGGTCGTACGCGTGGATGTCGGTCGCGCCGTCGCGGCCGAGGTCCCAGCTGCCACCCCACGGGTTGTTCAGCACGTACAGGTTGCCGGCGGTGTCCTTGCCGATCCCGACGATGCGCGTGAACCGCTTCGCGCCGACCTGCCCCTTGATGCCGGTGGTGGTGTCGAGATAGCCGCCCTGCACGCCGAAGGTGCCGGCCAGGGTCGGCCTGGACGACACGTCGTAGCGCTTGATGTTCATGTCGGGGCCTTCGTCGCCGACCATCAGCTGCTGCGACGACGCATCGAAAAACAGCGACGACGGCCGCGACTCGCCGGCCATCCGGATCGTGTTCAGCAGCGCGCCGTTCGGCGCGAACTCGACGATCGTGCCCGCGCTCTTTTGCGCGACCCAGAGGTTGCCGGCGCCGTCGAGCGCGAGCGCGCCCGGGCCCGACACGCCGATGTCGCGCTGCCACACACCGTCGGTCGTGAAGACGCGCACGCGATTGCCGTAGAAGTCGCTCGCATACAGCAGCGAGCCGGCCGTCGCGAGCCCGGTGACGACGTCGACGCGCGGCTGGTTGGTCGCCGCGCTGATCTGGATCAACCGGTCGCGGACCTTGGTCGCGCGGTTGTAGCGCCCGACCGCGCCGCTTCCATACGTCTTGCCCGGCTGCAGCGCCGCGAAGATCGACGTCGCGTTGCCGGTGATCGCGCTGCCCTGGAACTCGCCGTGCGCGCCGATCGAGCCGAGGCTCCGGTGGTTCTGGTAGATCGCGACGCCGCCTTCGTCCTCGTCCCACATCGACGCCGTGTAGATCACGCCTTCCGGCGACACCCACATCGAACGCGCGGTATTGCCGACGTGGGCGGCGAGCGTGCCGTAGGTGTTCGCCAGCCAGTCGGTGGTGTTCTGCGCGACACCGGCCGGCGCGATCGCGGCGAGCGCCGCAGCGAAGAGGATGACGCGGATGCGTTTTTTATCGACCATCACGGATGCTCTCCTGAATGTAGCGGTCAATCGCGCGAATGACCGGCCAGGCGGATTTTTCAAATCGGTGATGCGTAAAACCTTCCTCGCGACCTTGCTGCTCGGTCTTTATTACGCGCAGCGTAACGGAGGCAAGTGACAGGACGATAACGAATTATTTAAAGCAACGCGAATCGCGAATAATCGCTGTCTCGCGGATTTTCGGCGGGGTTTATGATTTTCGGTAAATCCTGGAATATCGAATTCGAATACGCGAGAGGCGGGTATATTTTTCTGGTCGACCGGATGCGCCGGACAGCGCGCGTTGCCGACGTCGCGCCATCCGGCTCGCTCGACCCGACACGTTACCGCGCGCAATCCACCAGCAGGTTCGCCAGTACCGACGCCCCTTGCGCCAGATGCACCGGATCGGCGTCCTCCGCCTCGTTGTGGCTCAGCCCGGCCTTGCACGGGACGAACACCATCGCGGTCGGCGCGACGTAGGACAGGTTCACCGCGTCGTGCCCCGCGCCGCTGCACATCTCCAGATACGGATAACCGGCGGCCGCCGTTGCGCGCCGGACCTGCTCGACGCACTGCGCGTCGAACACCACCGGCGCATATTCGGCGATGGTCTGCACGTCGACGCGCGTACCGCGCAGCGCGGTACGCTGCACGCAGATCGCCTCGATGTCGGCGACGAGCCGTTGCAGTGCCGGCTGCGAAGGATGGCGCACGTCGACGCTGAAGCGGACCTTGCCCGGGATCGTGCTCGGCGAATTCGGCTGGCACGTCAGATGACCGACGGTCACGCGCGCATCGGCATCGAAACCGTGGCCGTGCTCGACGATCGCGGCGATCATCGCGGCGGCCACGCTCATCGCATCCTTGCGCACGCTCATCGGCGTCGTGCCGGCATGCGACTCGAAGCCGGTCACCGTGACGTCGAGTTCGTAGATGCCCTGCACGCCGGTCACGACGCCGATCGGCTTGCCGGCGTTCTCGAGCACCGGGCCCTGCTCGATATGCGCCTCGAAGTACGCCTTCGGCATCTGCCGCTCGCGCTCGCGGCCGGCGAAGCCGGTGCGCTCGAGCTCGTCGCCGAGCAGCACGCCGGTCTGCATGCACGGCCGCGCGCGCGCATGGTCGAGATCGAGCGCGCCGGCATAGACGGCCGAGCCCATCAAGCCCGGCGTGAAGCGCGAGCCCTCTTCATTGGTCCATGCGACGACGTCGATCGGATGCCGCGTCGCGATGCCGTGCTCGTTCAGCGTGCGAATCGCCTCAAGGCCCGCCAGCACGCCGTAGACGCCGTCGAAGCGGCCGCCGAGCGGCTGCGTGTCGAGATGGCTGCCGCACATCACCGCCGGCGCGCCGTGCTGCGTGCCCGGCCGGCGCGCGAACACGTTGCCGATCGGGTCGATGCGGATGTCGCAGCCGGCTTGCTCGCACCAGTGGATGAAGCGGCGGCGGCCCCGCACCTCGTCGTCGCTGAGCGCGAGCCGGCAGCTGCCGCCGTGCGCGGTGGCACCGATTTTCGCCATCTCCATCAGCGAATCCCACAGCCTTTGCTGGTTAACGAGGATCATCGCGGTCGCTCCTGAAAAGCACCGAGCATATACACTTGGATGGATCAGAAAAATCCAAGATTTCGTTGCGTTCGATAACTTTTTCTTTTCACCTTCGGTCGCGCCCGCCCGCCGGGCCGCGTTCGCGGCAGCGCCCATGAAACTCAAGCAGCTCCATGCCTTTCTCGCGGTTGCCGAGCACCGCACCATTCGCGGCGCCGCCCGCGCGCTCGGCGTCACGCAGCCGGCAATCAGCGGCACCGTGCGCGAGCTCGAACTCGATCTCGGCGTGCCGCTCGTCACGCGCAGCGTCAAGGGGATTGCGCTGACCGGGTACGGCAGCGCGTTCGCCGTTCGTGCACGGTTGATCGTCGAGGAGATCGAGCGCACGCGCGACGAGATCGAACAGTTGCGGCTCGGCACGACCGGTTCGGTGTCGATCGCGGTCAGCCCGACCGTCGCGCTGACCATCCTGCCGCGCGCATTCGATGCTTTCACGCGGGCGCTGCCCGGCGCGACCGTGAACATCGACGACGCGCTGACATCGACCGATCTCGCGCGGCTGCGCGACGGCACGCTCGATTTCATCGTCACGCATCAACTGTCCGAGCCGATGCCGGACGCGGACGAATTCGCCAGCATTGCGCTGTTCCGCACGGCGTTCGCGGTCGTGGCCCGACGCCGGCATCGGCTGGGGCGCGCGCGATCGCTGCGCGAGCTCGTCGACGCGCAATGGTGCACACCGCGCTACGGTGCAGGCGGCGACGACCTGGTGCGCTCGATTTTCACGCCGTTCGGCATCGACATGCCGAAGCGCGTGATCCATTGCCCGTCGTTTGCCGCGACGCTCGCGCTCGTGTCGCAGACGGATGCGCTCGGCATCTTCGCGCGGCCGCTCGCCGATGCCGAGCGCCGGGCGCGTGGGATCGCGGTGCTGGATCTCGTCGAACCCATGCCGCAGTTGACGGTCGCAATCGTGATGCGCCGGCACGCGTTGCTGACGCCGGCCGCGCTGCATTTCATCGAATGCCTGAAGGCCGCGTCCGCCGACGTGGCGGGGCAGGACGGCGGCGCATGACGATCAGGCCGGCGGCCGGAACGCACGCGTCGCGGAGGGTGCATGTGCATGCTGCTCCAGGTAAGCCAGCGCATCGGCGAGCGCCAGCACCTGCGACTCGCCGTTTCTCATGCGCAGCGACACCGCGCCGGCCAGCGCCTCCTTGCGCCCGGTCACCGCGACGATCGGCGCGGCCAGCGCGCGTGCGTCGAAGATCTTGCGCGGCAGGCGTTCCGCACGGAAGTCGCGCAGCACGCGGCAGCCGATCGCTTCGAACGCGGATGCCACACGGTCGGCAAACGCGCGTTCGTCATGCCCGATGTTCGCGACGACGATCTGGTCGGGCGCGAGCCACGTCGGCAGCCAGCCTTCGTAGTGTTCGAGCAGCACGCCGATAAACCGTTCGAGGCTGCCGAGCACCGCGTGATGCAGCATGACGGGCACGGCTCGCGCCCCGTCCTCCGCGACGTACGCCGCGCCGAGCCGCTCCGGCAACACGAAGTCGAGCTGAATGGTCCCGCACTGCCATTGCCGCCCCTGACGGTCGAGCAGGTGAAACTCGAGCTTCGGGCCGTAAAACGCGCCCTCCCCCGGCCGCACGGCAAAGTCGAGGCCGGCCGCCCGCGCGGCGGACGCCAGCATCGCTTCGGCGCGGTCCCAGACCGCTTCGTCGCCCGCGCGCACCGCCGGCCTCGTCGACAACGCCACGTCGAACCCGCCGAATCCGAAGTCCGCATAAATCGACTTCAGCAACATGCAGAAGCGCGCGACTTCGGCCTCGACCTGATCGGGCATGCACAGCACGTGCGCGTCGTCCTGCGTGAATGCACGCGCGCGCATCAGGCCATGCAGCGCGCCCGACGGCTCGGCGCGATGCACCGCGCCGAACTCCGAATATCGAACCGGGAGATCGCGATACGAGCGGACGCCTTTCCTGAAGATCTGCACATGGCACGGACAGCTCATCGGCTTGAGGCAGTACGGGCGATCGTCGCTCTGCAGCGAGAACATGCCGCGTCCGAACTTTTCCCAGTGGCCGCTCTGCTCCCACAGGCTGCGCGCGATGATCTGCGGCGTCCGCACTTCGGAAAATCCGGCTTGCCGCATCCGGGCACGAATATAGTCTTCGACGACACGCAGCAGGACCATGCCGCGCGGATGCCAGAAAATGGCACCCGGACTTTCGTCCTGCTGATGAAACAGCTCGAGCTTGTTGCCGAGCACTCGGTGATCGCAGTCATCCATCATGTTCTCCGCTGATATTCGATGCCGAATACGACGGAGCATGAAAAAAGCCCCGTCGCATGCGGCGGGGCCTGGGATGGTTCGAAGCACTGAATTACGACGCGCGACATCCTCCCGACCCGCCATGAGCGGTCGTGGTGGTGGTGGTGGTCGTGGTCGTGACGAAACGTGCGTTCATGCGGTGAATCTAGTCGACTCGCTGGCGGCTGTCAACAACGCGCGTGATGCCGACTGTCGTGCGCGCGTGCGTCGGCGGTCCGCTCGCTGCGCATCGAATCGAATGACTTTCGCGTACCTTGTGCGAGGATGCCGACAAAGCACCGATGGCGGTTTGAGCCGATGATGAATCAGATCCGCACGTGTCGATATCGACCGTCCGGGCGGTTCCACCGTGCGATCCTGAAGCGATGCGTGTATCGTCCGGTTTCATCCCGCCTGCCATTTCATCTCGCGCCACTCACATGAAACGTCTCGCCTGTTTCGCTCTCGCGCTGGGTCTTGCGATGTCTTCGCCCGCTCGCGCGGACTGCAAGCGCTTCATCCGCTCATGGGCCCAGCTCTATCCGCAGCGCACGGTCGACGCCGCGCATGTCGCCTGCGTCGCGTGGCCCGCCAATCCGAAACTGACCATCGCCGCGCTGCCGTTCGACAGGCAGTCCGCCGATCTCGGTGTCGTCGTCGCCGACAGCGCAACCGGAAAGGTCGTCGCGCACGGCCTGCAGCAAGACGTGATCGACCGCAGCAGCTGGCGCAGTCTCGAACGGCTCGCGATCGACGTGGCGCCCTATCCGCTCGACAAAAACCGGACCGCATTCGGCGTGGTCGCGGTGAATCGCGACACCGACAGCGCATCGCACACCGTCGAAGCCGTGATGTCGATGTACGTGATCGACGGGCCGCGCGTCCAGCAGATCCTCGACCGGCTGCTGGTCTACTGGCGCACCGGCGGGATCTTCTACGACTGCGCCGGCGAAGTCTCCGAGGTAAAGCGGAAACTCGCCGTCGGGGCGAGCGGCAGCGCGGGTTACCCGACGTTGAATGTGTCGGAGACGTCGTCGACGTATGCGAGTCCGCACAAGGGACAGTCGGCCGACGACTGCAACGTGCGCGCGTCCGACGTGAAGCATCGCGACTATTCGATCCGCTACCGCAACGGCCGGTACGAAGTGCCGAAGGCGCTTCAGCCGTTCGCGTGAGCGTCGAACCGGACGAACTAGCGCGCCTCTCCGTCGACCTGGGCGCGCGGCGACGCCAGCATATGACACGACACGGCGACGATCATCACGATCACCGCCAGCGCCAGCATCAGCGCCCGATAGCCGCTGCGGAAATCGTCGAAATGCCGGGTCAGGAAGATCGCGAACGCGATGCCGCTCGCGCCGCCGATGTTGTGCACCGTCCATGAGGTGCCCATCGCGACGGCCGCCTTCTCGCGTGGCAGCGCGCCGAGCGCGACCAGCGTCGACGGGCCGAGAATCGCGCCCCAGCCGATGCCGAACAGGATCAGCGGCAGCAAGAACCAGCGCGCGTCCAGCTTCGCCGCGGCAACGGCCAGCAGCAGCGCCGCGACGACGAACAGGAACAGGCCGGTCACGATGATCCGCGACGGCCCGATGCGCTCGCTTCGGCCGCCGATCCAAGACGACGCGACCGAGAACGTCACGGTCGCGGGCAGCAGGAACAGGCCGATCGCGATGTCGCCCATCCCGAGCTGGCTCGAAAAGAAAATCGGGAAGGTCAGCAGCACGATGCAGTAGAAGAACGCGAGAAAGAACGTCGCCAGCAGCGCGGACAGGAACCGCGGTTCCCGGAAGAAATGAAACTCGACGATCGGATCGCGCGTGTTCAGTTCGTGCCGCACGAACAGCGCCAGCGACCCGATCGACACCGGCAGCAGCCACAGATGGAGCGACGCCCCGTCGATCGACAGATAGCTGACGAGCGCGGTCAGGCCGACGACGAGCAGCAGGCAACCGGTGACGTCGAGGCGCTTCGCCGTGGCTTCCCTGAATTCCGGTATCGCCCATGCACAGAGAACCAGGCTGATCGCAATGAACGGAATATTGATCAGGAATGCGACATGCCAGTCGAGCGCGCCCGCGAACACGCCGCCGATGATCGGGCCGAGCGCGAGGCCGATGCCGTTCGCGCCGAACAGGATCCCCAGCGCCTTGCCCTGCTCGCTTTCGTCGAAGGTATAGCTGACGATCGCGCCCGACACCGTATACAGGATCGCGCAACCGATGCCCTGCACGAAGCGGAACAGAACCAGCAGCCAGAACTGATGCGCGATACCGGCGAACAGCGACGCGACGCCGAATATCGCCAGGCCGATCATCAGCAGCTTCTTGCGCCCGAGATTGTCGGCGAGCGTGCCGACCGGCACCATGAACGCCGACAGCGCCACCATGAATATCGACGTGACCCACTGCGTCGCCTGGATCGGAATCGAGAAGTCGCGGCCGATCGCAGGAAGAATCGTGTTGACGACCGTGAGATCGATGCAGCCCAGGAAGCTGGCGATGCAAATGCCGGTCAGCCCGACATATTTTCGAACCTTGCCCGATGTATCAGTCATGCGCCGTCGCCTCGGTTTCCTCGTGCTCGTAGCCGTGCTCGTGCGCCTGCGCCGAGGACTTTTTCTTGAACTTGACAGCCAGCCAGTTCGCGCGAGCGTCGCCGTCGTTCTGGACGAATATCTCGCGCGTCTTGCTCATCGCGGAGGTCATCTGCTTCGGGTAGAGGATGAAGTCGATGCCGTCGCGCGCCCACATCGGCATGATGATCGGGCATTCCTCGAGAATATAGAACAGCGAACGATAGAACGCATCCTCGTGCGCCTGCGTGCCGCGCACGAGCCCGTTGCGTTCGGCGAACACGTCGATCGTGCCGTTGATCGCATCGCGGTATTCGTGATTCGAATAGTACTCGTTGGTGATCAGGTGGTAGTACTGCGTGTAGTCGTCGCGGCGCAGCAGATCGTCCCAGCGCAGCACCTCGCGCCGCATCGACAGCTTCGCGAGAATGCCCGCGTTCTGCGCGAGCCACGCGTCGCCGCGCTCGCGGCTGCGGCGATAGTTGCTGTGCGCCGATCCGGTGTTGTAGTTGTGACGCTGCAACGTGTCGGCCACCGCGATCACGCAGCGGCCGAACGCCGACACGTTGATCTTGTCGACCGTCGCCGCCAGCTTGTCGCCTTCGTGATACTCCTTCCCGACGCTGATCAGCAACAGCGCCGTCTTGCCGATGTAATGATGCGCCTGGAATTTGCCTTGCGCCTGCAACGAGACCTTGTACATGCTTAGCTCCAGTAGACCAACGGTTCGGTTTCGGATTTGACGCCGACAAAGGCACTCAGCGTGACCCTGTCCTGCTCCTCGACCGGGCGTACCGCATGAATGAAGCGCGGATTCAGGATGATCAGGTCGCCGACCTCCGGCTTGACGACGACGTCGGGATCGCTCACGTGGCGGCGGCTGATCCCGTAGCGCCGGTCGCCCTGCAACGCGGCGTACTCGTGCGCGTCGGGCTCGATGTTCCAGAGCTCCAGTTCGCCGCCGCGCGGCGGAACCTGCAGATAGATGTTCGCCGACAGCTGGTGTCGAAGTTTCCAGTCGATGCCCTTCGGCAGCGTCCACTCCAGGTTGTCGATATGCGGCTCGAGATCGACGCCGGGCGTCTGGTAACGGCACACGCCGACGAAGCATTTCTGCCGGTCGACGCTGAGGAGCCGCGCGCCTTCGGGCCAGGCGTCGTCGAGCAGCGTGCGAAACCGGTCGACCGGCGAGGCCAGCTCGCCGAACAGCGTGCGCACACGCTGGATGTTGTCCAGTGCGTGCGCGTGGTACGCGCGCCGGACCTCGTCGGAGCGGATCTCGGCATACGCGATGCCGAGCCGCGTGAACTCGGTGGCATGGCCCAGCGCGCCGCGCTCCGGATGCGAGAACAGGCGCTCCCCGGCGCGCCGGATCACCGCCGGCGGTGCAAACGTGTGGATGCGTATCGCCAATGCGTCGCCGTTGCATAGCGCCAGCAGGTGATCGGCGCGCAGCGCGGTTTCGTCCAGATCGATGACTGCGTGTGCGACTTCTGCTCGTTTTTTCATGGGCTTGGACATGATGGAGTCGAGGGCGAAGATCCCGATCGCAAAATGCGCCGCCGTGCGGCGCCGGCGCGTCAAAGCAGGTAGCGCGCACGCAGATAGTAGAAACCGCCGTTCACGCCGATCGGCGACGACACGATGTCGTACTTCGTGCCCAGGAACTGCGTATTCGCCGGCAGCGTGGTCGGATACGCGTTGAACAGGTTGTTCGCGCCGAGCGCGATCTCGAACTTGCGCGTCACCGCATAGCGCACTTCGAGATCGGTGATGTAGCGCGCAGCGTTCTTGAAGTGCACGAAGGTCGTCGTCGAGTAGGCGTTCGGTCCGCTCCAGATGCTCTCTTCCCCGGATGTCGTGCCGTAGCGCGACTCGTGCAGGCTGACCGCCCACTTGTCGAGATGCCAGGTGCCGCCGATCACGATCTTGTTCTTCGGCGTCGACGACGTCAGGTACGCGACCTGCTGCGCGTTGAGCAATGCATTGCCGTTGTTGTCGCGCCCGATTCGCGTCACGCTCGTCGTGTTGAAGTTGATGCCGAGATCCCAGTCGACACTGCCCCACGACGCGAAATTGCTGTGATACGTGCCGACGATGTCGATGCCGCGCGTGCGCGTGTTCACGCCGTTCGTGAAGTAGTTCGCCGTCACTGAAGGCAGCCCGGCAGGCAGCGTGATGCCGGCCAGCGTCAGTGCGTCGATCGCCGTCTGGCCGCTGTAGGTGCCGCCCAGCACGATGCGGTCGCGGATGTCGATCTGGTATGCGTCGATCGTCACGTTCAGCTTCGGCAGCGGATTGAGCACGAGGCCGACGTCGAAGTTCGTCGACTTCTCGGGCTTCAGCGGCGTCGCGCCGAGATTACGCGCCGCCGCGGAATTCGCCGCGAGTATGCCGTTTGCGCTGAGCGGCGAGATGTTCAGGTTCGTGAAGTACTCCGTGGCGAGCGACGGCGCGCGAAAGCCCGTGCCGACGCTGCCGCGCACCGCGATGCGCGGCGTGATGTCGTAGCGCGTCGACAGCTTGCCGTTCGCGGTACTGCCGACGTCGTTGTAGTGCTCGTAACGCCCGGCAAGGTCGACCTGCCAGTTCGGCGCGAGCTTCGTCGCGAGATCGGCGTACGCGCCGAGCACCTCGCGCGACGCCGACAGCGCGCTGAGCGACGACAGCCCGGGCAGCGCCTGCGTGCCCGAACCGTAGGTCGATGCCGCATCGCCGGCGCCGACCGAGTAGGTCTCGTGGCGATGCTCGACGCCGACCGACACGTTCAGCGGCGCGGGCAGCACCGGCAGCCGGAAGGCGCGCGACAGGTCGAGGTTGTTCGTCCACTGCGTGTTGTGGAAATTCGACAAGTGAAAGCGCGTCGGCGTCGAGCCCGTATCCGCGAACAGGCTCGTGTTCGCCGAGTTGATCATGCCGATGTTGATGTTGTCGCTGCCGTAGGTCGTGCTGAGATCCCACGCCCAGCCGAACAGCCTGTCGCCCTTCACGCCGGCCGTCACCGAATAGTCGTTCTCGCTGATCGTCTCCTGCGGCGTGAAGCCGTTCGGATAGATCGACGGCAGCACCGAGGGCAGCCGGTAGTTCTGGTAGCTGCTGCCGTCGCGATGCGCGTACGTGCCGAATCCGTAGAGCTGCACGCCGCTGTCGAGCAGGTAGCCCGCGTTGAATGCGAATGCCTCGCGCGTGCTCGCCGGCGAACCGAGGATCAGGTTGTCGTCGCGGCCCGTGCGCGGATCGGGGCCGGTGCGCACCGTGTGGTTCTGGCGGTTGTATTCGGCGCTGAGGTCCAGGAAACCCGCATCGCCGAGACGCAGGCCGAGGCTGGCCGCATTGTTCTGCGCGAGGCCGTCGCCGCGATAGGTCTGCCCGGTCGTGTTCGACAGCTCGCCACCCTTGTAGTCGGACTTGAGGATGACGTTGATCACGCCCGCGATCGCGTCCGAGCCGTATTGCGCCGATGCGCCGTCGCGCAGGATCTCGACGTGATCGACCGCCGAGACCGGGATCAGATCCACGTCGACGCCGGTCGAGCCCTGCTGCGGGCCCCGGTTCAGCGAGATGTTCGCGGACGAATGCCGGCGCTTGCCGTTGACGAGCACGAGGACGTGATCGGGGCTCAGCCCGTGCAGCGTCAGCGTGCTGGTCAGGTTCCCCGCGTCGCCCCGCATCGCCTGCCGTGCGATCGAGGGCGACAACTGCACGAGCGCATCGCGCAGGTTGGTCTGGCCGGTGCGGCGCAGCGCATCGCCGCCGATCACGTCGACGGGATTCGTGCTGTCGCCTGCCTTCTTCGCGGTCTCGCGCGTGCCGGTCGTTACGACGACGTCCTGCACGTTGCCGGTGAGCGTCGCGTTGCCTGCGTCCTGCGCCCAGGCCGCCCCGCTCCCCAATCCGCAGGCGGTCAGCGCCAGCAGACAACCGCGCTGCCGCGCGGCGCGTGCGTATTTACTCCTCTGAGATTTCAATTGAATGCCCTCTGTCCAGCGAGCCGCGTGTGCGTTTCTCGAGTTCCGCGTTCCGCTTTTGTGCTTGTATGGATACGGGTTTGATACGGGTGTACGCGGCAAATCATCGCTCGGCAGCGAAGGCTTGTTAAATAATTAATCTGAATTTGGATTTATCGGAGGTGGGCATTCTTGTGTTTGAGGGGAGCCGCGATCTTATCGGAAAGCATGTTTCAGCAAACTCGGACCATCTCCAATAAATAGACCGACAATGAATTAGACAAATTCTTCGAAATTTGTTTTGCCCGGGATCATGGCGCCGCCGCTGTCATGGCAGAAGCAGTGAAGGTTACGTCGATTTCGGCCGTTGGAATACGAAAATCCTCCGACCACAAAAATTGACTCGATATTTCGGTTAAAAATGACGCGGATTGAGTTCATAATCTACGCCATTTCTCCGGTCGTCAGAATGCGATTTATCGCGACCTGCGACGCGACAACGGCTGCGGGCTCCCGGAAAAGTCATCTTCTGGAATACGGTCGTTCCGTTCCGGCCGAATGCGCTGTCGGAAGCTGGCGATGTCAATGCCGAGTCGCGTCAGGTCGTTCACACAAACAATCAGCATCCGGCAGAATCCTCGTGTCGATCACGTACACGGCCGAAAGCCCGGCCGTGCGAAAGACTCATCCGCCTTCTTCAACCCGCTCACCAGCAGGCTGCCCTCCTGCATGCCGCACCGACGAAGCACCCTGCTCGATGCAACGTATTCCGTACTGTTCCTCGACATCCTCCGGCTCCAGCAGCGCGCCATCCCGATGGAGTGCATCGAGAAAGACACGCCCCTTGTCCGTCAGACGAGCACGACGCTCGCCCGCAGCACAATGCTCGAGCATGACGAGTTGGCGTTCGAGCAACGCGTCGAGTTCGGCGCGGTTCATGTCGAGCTGATCCGGCGCCTGACGAACCAGCATCAGCGTCGCGAATTCGTGTGGGCTGAGCATTTCCTTCTCCTGTCAGCAACGGAACCGCGAGCAGCCGCGCGTTTCGAAAAAACGCAGCACGATACAGGCGCGAACCGGGTCACGGCCCCACACGGCCGGGCACCGTCGCGCGCCCGCGCCACCCGGCGGTCCCACATTTTCCATACAACGCGTATCAGCGGTAACGGTACGCACGGCGCAAGCACCGGTCGCCCGATGCAACGCTTGCGGCCCGCGCAGGCTTCGCCGTGCGTCCCGACCTGCTGCTATACCCCTGCCTTGTCGACACTCACCTCGATGCGTCGCGGCTTCGCCTCCTCGCGGCGCGGTATGGTCAGCTTCAGCACCCCGTCGCGCAGCTGCGCATCGATACGCGAAACGTCGAAGTCGGGGCTGAGCGTGAACGCGCGCCAGAAGTGCGGATGGCGCACTTCGCCGTGTTGCAGCCGCAGTCCGGCAGGCGTCGGAATCACCGCTTCGGCCTCGACGGTCAGGCTGCTGTCCTGCACGCGCACGTCGAGCTTTTCACGCGGAACGCCGGGCAGGTCCGCATACAGCGTAATGCCGTGACTGTCCTCGAACACATCGACGGCAGGCGCGATGCGGGTGAACTGCCTGGCAGGCGCCGCCTGCTCGGCGTGGGCGACCTCGGTGCCGGAACGGCGAGTCGCCAGTTCGGTACTGTCGTTCATGATGTCCTCCGTGCCTTTGACATTTCATCCGGAATCACTGGACCGTAATCGCGCGCGGCTTCGATGCCTCGGACCGCCCGACACTGACGATCAGGCAACCGTTCACGTACCGCGCGTCGACCTTGTCCGGATCGGCGTGCTGCGGCAACTCGATCACGCGCCGGAACGCGCCCATGAAACGCTCCCTCGCATATACGCGCGTCTCGGCGTCCGCGTTCGATTCGGGCGGCCGGCGCTCGCCGCTGATCGTCAGCAGCCCCTTGTCGATCGTGACGTCGATCGCGGCAGGATCGAGCCCTGGCGCGAACGCGACGATCTCGACGCTGTCGTCGGTGCTGCCGATATTCACCGGAGGAAAGGTTTCGCTGCGCGTGGCGCGCAGGCTTGCGGGATAGCCCGCAAAGAGGCTGGCCATCTGCCGTTGCAGGCGGTCGAATTCGCCCAGCAGATCGGTGCCGAAGAAAAGATCGCTCATGGCTGGCTCCTTGAAACCGGGGGCGCCTCGCGAAAGACGAACGGAACCACGCGCTCCAGTCCGCCTGCCCGTGGGAAACCCCGCCGACAAACAAATCGAAACACGCAGTGCTTATCGCAACTGCCTGAGCGATGCATAAAATAGTGCAAGCAACGGAAATTTCAAGAGGCCTCGCGACATGTCGCACAGGAGGGTTCATGGATCTTTTCGATAGGCTGCAGGAACAGGTCGAGAGCGTGCGCCTGCCGCTCTTTGCCGTCACGGTCACGGCGGCGGCCCGCGTCAACACACCGCTGTTTGCGATGTTCCACTGGCACGGATTCCGCCGCGCGACACCGCTCGTGCTGCCCGGCGTCGAGATCCCGCCCCGGCCGGTTCCGGGGTCGGTCGTCCAACTCGATACGCCGTGGCACAGCTTCGAAGCGGTGGACGCGATGCTGCTCGACGCCGCGTGGCAATCGGGCGCCTGGGATGTCGAGCGCGTCGAGCGGCGCGGATGCAACGTGATCGGCGCGAGCGCCGCCGAGGCACTCGCCTGCCGTCAGGCGTTCGGCGACTACGGGGACGACGTCGCACGCGATCCGCTGCTGCCCGACGATCGTACCGACCGCGACGCGCTGATGCAGCTTGCCGCCCGCAGCGGCTACGTGCGCTGGCTGTTCCGGCCCGTCAAGGGCGGCCTGTGGCGCACGCTCGACGAACCGGACGACACCCTCGACGCGGACGGCGGGCGCCGCCCTCCCTGTCCCGTGCTGCCCCAGCCGCGCCGCCCGAACGGACGCGGCCGCACGATTTATCGGCTCGGCGCAGTCCATCGGATCCTGTCGGCACGCTGAAACAATTTGTTACAAACAGCCGCGATCGCGCCTCTTGAAGGGCGCGACGTGCACCTCTATCTCGCTTTCCGCCAAACATTGGCGCGGCTGCACCGCGGCGCTCCACGCGCTCCGGGATCCGCAGCCGGATTCCCTTATTGGTGATCCTCTAATCGCTCAGGAGATGGAAATGCAGATTCGTCCCCTCTACGACCGGGTTATCGTCAAGCGAATCGAAACGCAGCGGACGACAGCTTCGGGCATCGTGATTCCCGACTCGGCTGCCGAGAAGCCCGAACAAGGCGAAGTGCTCGCAGTCGGCAACGGCCGGCTGCTGCAGGATGGCACGCTGCGCGCGCTCCAGTTGAAAGTCGGCGACCACGTTCTCTTCGGCAAATACGCAGGCCAGACCGTCAAGGTCGACGGCGAGGAACTGCTCGTCATGCGCGAGGAAGACGTGATGGGCGTCCTCGACGCCGACGCAGACGCCTCCCGCAAGGCTGCCTGACATCCCAGGCCGTTCGCGAAGCGCCGAACCGGCGTTCGCGACGCGTTGAGTCAACGACTTTATCCGGAGCAACACCATGAGTGCCAAAGACGTTCAATTCCATGGCAGCGCACGCGCCCGTATCGTCAAGGGCGTGAACGTTCTCGCCGATGCCGTGAAGGTGACCCTCGGACCGAAAGGCCGCAACGTGCTGATCGAGCGCAGCTTCGGCGCGCCCACCATCACGAAGGATGGCGTGTCGGTCGCGAAGGAAATCGAGCTGAAGGACCGCTTCGAAAACATGGGCGCGCAGATCGTCAAGCAGGTCGCGTCGAAGACTGCCGATGTCGCCGGCGACGGCACCACCACGGCTACCGTGCTGGCCCAGGCCGTCGTGCAGGAAGGCATGAAGCACGTCGCGGCCGGCATGAACCCGATGGACCTCAAGCGCGGCATCGACAAGGCGGTGGCTGCCGTGCTCGACGAACTGCGCAAGCTTTCGAAGCCGATTTCCACGAACCGCGAGATCGCGCAGGTCGGTTCGATCTCGGCGAATTCCGACGAGGCGATCGGCAAAATCATCGCCGACGCGATGGAGAAGGTCGGCAAGGAAGGCGTGATCACCGTCGAGGACGGCAAGTCGCTCGACAACGAGCTCGACGTGGTCGAAGGCATGCAGTTCGATCGCGGCTACGTCAGCCCCTACTTCATCAACGATCCGGAAAAGCAGGCCGCGTATCTCGACGACGCGCTGATCCTGCTGCACGACAAGAAGATCTCGAACATCCGCGACCTGCTGCCCGTGCTCGAAGCAGCCTCGAAGGCCGGCAAGCCGCTGCTGATCGTCGCCGAAGATATCGACGGCGAAGCATTGGCGACGCTCGTCGTGAACGCGATGCGCGGCATCCTGAAGGTCGCGGCGGTCAAGGCGCCCGGCTTCGGCGACCGGCGCAAGGCCATGCTCGAGGATATCGCCATTCTCACGGGTGCGACCGTCATCTCGGAGGAAACCGGCAAGCAGTTGCAGAAGGCCACGCTCGAGGATCTCGGCCGCGCGAAGCGCGTCGAGGTGCGCAAGGACGACACGATCATCATCGACGGCGCCGGTGACGAGAAGCGCATCGAAGCGCGCGTGAAGGCGATCCGCACGCAGATCGACGAGGCGACGAGCGACTACGATCGCGAGAAGCTGCAGGAGCGCGTGGCGAAGCTCGCGGGCGGCGTCGCCGTCATCAAGGTCGGTGCGGCGACCGAAGTCGAGATGAAGGAAAAGAAGGACCGCGTGGACGATGCCCTGCACGCGACCCGTGCGGCGGTCGAGGAAGGCATCGTGCCGGGAGGCGGCGTCGCGCTGCTGCGTGCGCGTTCGATGGTGAAGGAACTGAAGGGCGCCAACAGCGATCAGGATGCCGGTATCCAGATCGTGCTGCGCGCGCTCGAAGCGCCGCTGCGCGTCATCGCTTCGAATGCGGGGGATGAGCCTTCGGTCGTCGTCGCCAAGGTGCTCGAAGGCACGGGCAACTTCGGCTACAACGCGGCGACCGGCGAATACGGCGATCTGGTCGAGGCAGGCGTGGTCGATCCGACCAAGGTCACGCGCACGGCATTGCAGAATGCCGCGTCGATCGCCGGCCTGATCCTGACGACGGACGCATCGGTTGCCGAAGCGCCGAAGGACGCCGATCCGGCGCCGTCCGCCACGCCGGAACTCGAGTACTGACCTGACAGCGGCTCGTGCAAGCGCCGGCTAACCAGTCGCGGCCGGCGCAACACGTTCGGCGCCGCACGCCCACTCGGCACGCGGCGCCGCTTTTTGCCCAGGACCGCCATGAAACTCTCGCTTCTGATCGACTCGAAGCCGCTCGACATCGAGATCGACGATGTCGTGGCAGGACTGTTGTCCGCGAGGCTCGACCTGCCCGCGGGCCATGACAATGCGGATGCCCTCGCGCGCTATCTCAGCGACAAGGGCCAACCGTGGATTCTCGACGAGGAACACATGCGCAAGCGCATATTTCGCCGGCTGATTCTCGACATCGCCGATCCGTCGCTGATCATCCGCCATCTGATGGCAGACGAATGAAGTCGCTCGACCGGCGAGGTCGAGCATGCGCTGGCGGCGTCGAACCGCTGCATCGCCCCTAGCCGCGCGTGTCGACCCAGTGGCGCGCCCAGCGGGCCGAGTACTGCAGCGCCTGCTCTTCGCTCGCGAAGTAATCGAGCGAATAGAACTGGTAGCGGCCTTCGGTCCGTGCGCTGCCGTGACGTTCGAGCAGCAGGTTCGAGGAAAAGCTGCCGTCGGGCAAACGATGTGCCGACGGTCGGACGGCATAGCCGTTGTATTGTTGAATTGTTTCGTTATGCATTTTAATTTTAATGATGTTCGAGATCGGACGTACCGTGCGCATTGCGCGCGGATACGCTGATTCAAAGCCGTCGTGGCCGAATCGGGAGCAGTCGGCAAGCGCAAGAGACGTTGCCGTCCGGGAGAAGAATGAAGCGCGACGAGACGCGTGGCGCGATCGAGCCGATTGATGCTCGGCCGGCGTCCTGAAGCCGTCAATTGACGATACCGGTATCCGTGGAGAATCCTTGATGACGAATGGAAAAATTTGCCCGACTGACGAGCGGGTGAAGCATCAAGGAGGGAGAGGACAACGAATACCGCTGAGGGGGGAGCAGTGGATGAACAGCTATCGAACTTCTTGAACTTCGGACGACACGGTACCTGCTGGAGACTGCCGGCGTCAACACTTATGTTGTAACTGTTTCGTCAGGCGGCCTGCCGCGCCTCGCCGCGCGCTGCCATCTGCGGCGCGCCGGGCAAGCGTTTCATCGGTGCAGGGCCATTGTTCAGACGTTTGTCTCAACGCCCCGGATTATCCGTCTCCAACCCCGTTTCGACCGGCCGTTCATGCCGAAGGGTTATAAGCAATGCCGCTCTGGCCCGGAAAGGCCGTCTTATACTGGTAAGGACGTTCAGGTCTTTCTTGCCTGGCCGGACGAACAAAGGAGGTATGTATGAGCACCTGCAATGAGCCTCATCACGCCCAGCATGAACATCAACATGGTCCGGCTTGCGGCCACACGGCAATCAGGCATGGCGACCACGTCGACTATCTCCACGACGGCCATCTGCATCATCCGCACGGCGATCATGTCGACGAGCACAAGATCGAAGTCAGCGCGAAAAATCCGGATCAGTGTACGCCGGGCTGCGGCGACCATGAACCGGGCCATGTACACGGTCCGGGCTGCGGGCATGAAGCCGTACCGCACGGCGATCATGTCGATTATCTGGTCAACGGGCGCCTTCATCACCCGCATGGCGATCACTGCGACGACCATGGCACGGTGGACCTCGCCTGAGCACGTTTGCAGGCGGTGGTAGCGCGGACGATCGCCGATAATGCCGCGGCCGCGTCGAGCGCCACGCGACGACCCGAAAATTTTCACGATCGCTCTCAGGTTTTCCGACCGTGGGCCGATAACTTATCGGGACCCACCTCGTGCCAGAGATGTCCTTTTTCCTTCGCTGCTTGCGCGTTGCGCAAGCAGCTTTTTTCATTCCGGCGCCGGTATCGCCGCCGATCGACGGCTCACTCCACGTTGAAATGCACGCGGACATCCTGTCGGCTCTCCACCGGATGCCCGTCCTCCGTCGCCGGGAAAAAACGCCATCTCCGCAGCGTCTCCAGCAGTATCTGATTGAGCCGGGGATTGGGCGTCGGCTTCACGAGCTCGATGTCGAACGTCCCGTTCGCATGGACAAAAAAACGCGCGACCGCGACAGCTTGATACGCCTGCTCGCGAAGATCGTCGGGAAGCGCCGGCAGCGGCTGGGACAGCAGGCGCGCCTGCGTGCCGCCCGTCGAGTTCGCATGCGCGGGCGGCGCATCGCTTTGCGTCGGCGGCGCCGGGCGCGCATCGTCGGCAGTGTGTGCGGATTGCGTGGGCGTTGAAGGCGATGGCGTCACCGGCGCGTCATTCGACGGCGCGGTCGCCGGGCGCGCGATCGGCGGCGTCGGCCGGGTCGGCGCATGCGGCGCTTGCGCAGTCGTCGGCCGCGACACGGCATGATGCTGGACCGCGACAGGCTCCGCATGATCGACGTGCTGCATGCCCGGCGATGGCGGCGGCAGTTCGACCGGCGGCAGTTCGACCAGCTGCATCTGTATCGCCTCGGGCCGCGCGGGAGCGGGCCGCTCACCCATGAACAGCTTCAGCGCGCCCCCGAGAAACGCGTACCACAGCAGGCTCGCGACGCCGATTGCCATGGCGAAACGACGCACGTCCCGCTTCGGCCGGCCGCCGGATACCGGCAAGCGTTCATTCACGATGGACCGCAACGAGAAAATGTTCGGCGCCCGCGCGGCGCGCTTCGAGCATCGCCTGCACGACGACGCCGTGCGAAGCGCGATTGTCGGCTGCGACGATGATGTCGTGATCGCGGCCGAGCAGGCGGGCGACGGTGCCGCTCACCTGCGCGAGCGCCGTCGGCTGCTGGTTGATGAAGATCCGGTCGCCTTGGTCGACCGACAGCGTGAGCGGTCGATCGGCTTGCAGCTGCGTTGCGCTGCCATGCGGGAGATCGATGCGGACCGCATCGAGTCGCTGCATCGCGAGCGAGGTCAGCATGAAGGTCGCGAGCAGGAAGAACATCACGTCGATCATCGGGATGATCTCGATACGTCCACGCTTCGAGGCGCGCGAGCGGCGCAGCTTCATGCCGAGGCTCCGCGGTCCTGCACGAGCCGCAGCTCGCCCAGGCGTTCGTTCGCGTGCAACTCGATGTCGTCCATCAGGCGGTCGACGCGGCGCGAGAAGTAGTTGAACGCGAACAGCGCGACCAGCGCTATCACGAGGCCGATTGCGGTCGCGACGAGCGCCTGCGCGACCCCGCCCGACACGCCGGCCGGATTGACGAGCCCGTCGCCGCCGATCAGCCGGAACGAATGCATCATGCCGACGATCGTGCCGAGCAGGCCGAGCAAGGGCGCGGCCGTGACGATCGTTTCGAGCAGCCACAGGCCGCGGCTCATGTCGCGCTCGATGCGCTGCGCAATCGCGTCGATCTTCGCTTCGGCGCGCCAGAGCGGCATCCCGCCCTCCTCGAAGATCGCGCCGAGCCGACGCATCACATGTGCGTCGGGGTAGTCGCGCGACGCGTCGTGGATGCCGCGCGCGAAGCGCCAGAATACGTATCCGCGATCGATGATGATCGCCAGCGCGACGATCGCCAGCGCACTCAGCGGATAGACGACCCAGCCGCCGATCCGCAACGCATCGGTAAATCCCGTCCACTCGTTCATCGTCATTCCTCGTCCTGCTCGAAGCTCAGAAGTGTTTCGTCAGACCCGCGTAGATCGCGCGCCTCGGCCCGTACTGCGGCGCGCCCACGCCGATGCCGGAACCGTCGCGCAGTTCGTAGACGCGACCGAACGCGTTGACGAGCGACGCCCGCACGTCGAATTTGCCGATGATCGGCTCGTCGAAATGCCGCGACACGCCGAGGTTGAGCTGCATGTACCAAGGCAGGCGATCCGTGTTCGCGAAGCCGCTGCGCAGCCCGCTGCCGACCGTCGCGTCGGCGCTGAACGTCGTGCGACCCAGCGTATACGCGCCGCCGAACGACGCGGTGATGCGCTGGTCGTGATCGAGATAGACCCAGTTGTTGGCGATGTACGCGAGTTCGTCCGGGCCGAAATTGAACTGCGCGGATTCGATGCCCTTGCCCTGGGCACGGCTGTACGCGACGTTCAGATAGGCGGACACGTTGTCCTGCTTGTAGCTCGACGTGAACTCCACGCCGTAGACGCGGCCTTCCTGATAGTTGAACGGCGTGAAGATCAGCGCGGTGCCGAACTGTCCTTCGTCGAGCAGATCGGAGGCCTTCTTGTAATACGCGTCGAGGCCGACGGTCAGCGCGGGCGTGAGACGCTGCGTGACGCCGATGTCGAAGTAGTGGCTGCGTTCCGGTTTCACCGGATCGTTCTGCGTCGACGGCGACTGATTCGTCGTGCCCTGGAACCGGCTGACCGTCGCGGCGGACACGAGCTCGAACGCGGGCGGCGTGAAATAGCGCGCGTAGCCGGCATGCAGCGTGGTGGTCTCGGTGGCCTGATAGACGATGCCGATCCGCGGGCTGACCTGGCCTGCCTGCACGTACTCGTTCATCCGGTCGAAGCGCAGGCCGTAGTTCAGCGTCAGCTTCGGCGTGATCTTCCACTCGTCCTGCGCGTAGAGGCTGAACAGATAGCCGGGCTTGCTGTGCGCGTCCTGGATCGTCAGCGGCTGGTCCGACAGCTGGTTGCCGTCCGCATCGGCCGGGAACACGGTGACGCTGTCGTTGAAGGTCGCGTGCTCGACCTCCGCCATCAGGCCCGCCCGCAGCGTATGCGTGTCGTTCAGGCGATACGTGAAATCGGCCTGCGTGCCGCTTGCGCGATTGCTGTGAAAGTCGCTCGATGCGACGCCGTTGAAGATCAGGTCGCCGACCGGGTCGGGATTGAACTTCGTGCGCGTATAGCGGGTGAACAGCGCCACCTGATAGTCGAGCGCGCCGCCGTTCGTGCCTTGCAGCGCGAGCACTGCGAAGTTGTTGAGTTCGGCCTGCGTTTCGTTCAGATTCGCGGAGTCGAAGCTCGACTGCCCGTTCAGCGTGTAGGACGGCGAAATACCGGGCGTATTGGGAATCTCGAAGCGGTTGCTCGTCGCGCCGAACATCAGGCTCACGCGCGTGAGCGGGTTGATCAGGTACGACATGTAGCCGAACGCGTCGCCCTGGCGCGTGTGGTCGTGCAGCGGACTGCCGTTCGACGTCGGCGCCTCGATGCCGAGATTGTTTTCGCCGAGCGTGCCGGAGAAGTAATAGCTGAACGCGCCTTGCGAGCCGAATACGTCGGCGCTCGTGCGCAGCGTCTGATGGCTGCCGCCGTATACGTCGATCGTGCCGCCATTGCCCGTGTCGCCCGACTTGGTGTGGATGTCGACGACGCCGGCAGTCCGATAGCCGTATTGCGCGGGCAGCGCGCCGGTGATCAGGCTGACCTGGTCGACGATCCGCGTATCGAGCGACTGGCCGAAGCCGCTGATCGGTTCCGGGATGATGATGCCGTTCAGCCGGTACTGCAGGTTCGCATGGTCGCCGCGCACGTGCAGTTGCCCGTAGGAGTCGTCGGCGACGCCCGGGGCCTGCAGCAGCACCTGGTTGAGCGGCGTGTTGTCGCCCTGCGGCAGCGCCTGGATGTCGGCCTGCGAGAGGCGATAGACGCTGCTCCCCACTTCCGGCAGCAGGCCGTTGCGGGCGCGGTCGAGCCGCTTCGCGTTGACCGACACGTCGAGCGTTGCGTTCGCGTCCTTGCCGAGCGCCACGTCCACCGGCTCCGGCGAGCGGCCCTGCGTGACCGTCGCGATGCCGCTGCCGGTCGTGTAGCCGTCCGCGTCGACGACTGCCGCATAGGTGCCGGGCGGCACATGGTCGAACCGGAACCGGCCGTCCGCGCCCGTCGTCGTGCGGGCGACCGCGTGCCCGTCGGTGTCCTGCAGGACGACGCGTGCGTGGGCAAGCCCCCGTCCCCGGTTGTCGGCGACGGTACCGGCGACCGTGGCATCGGCATCCGCCGCAACGGCGTCGACACGAACGACCGCGGTCAGCACGAGGACGGCGACCTGTGACGCAAGCATGCGATTGATTTTCATAGTGCGAATCGGAAGAAGAAATGTTTTCCCCGAAGCCCGCAAGAACCGCATGCCGAATCGTAAGGATACGATATAACATATCGTAAGCTGGACCCGGTTTGCGCCGAAGGAAGTCGTGTTCGTCTGAGTGTGGGGCTAAGGTGCGTCGGTCGAGATGATATAACGTTGCACAACGCCAGCGCAATGCGCGGCGACAGCGCCGCGCTTTCCCGTCGGGGTCAGCTTCCGTCCCGCTCAACCGCGGGATTTACGCGCGGCGCACACCGAGCAACATGCCCAACAGCGCAGGCAGCACGAGCAGGACGAGCGGAAGCTGCACGATCAAGCCGGAGATGATCGCGACCGCCAGCGGCTGCTGCATCGCCGAGCCCTGCCCGAGCGCGAATGCGAGCGGAAGCAGTGCGAGGATCGCGGCGATCGTCGTCATCGCGATCGGCCGCAGCCGGTTGCGGCCCGCCGCGAGCAACGCGGCATCGGGCGCCATCCCTTCGTCGCGCACGAGCCCCTGGAATTCCGATACGTAGAAGATCGCGACCTCGGTCACGATGCCGATGATCATCGTCATGCCCATCATCGCGGAGATGTTGAGCTCGATGCCCGTCACCCACAGCCCGATGAACACCGCGCCGGTCGCGCACAGCGGCATCGCCATCACCGCGAGCGCGACGCGGAAGCGTTCGTACAGAAACAGCAGCAACCCGAATACCAGCGCGACCGCCGCGCCGAACACCGCGATCAGTCCGCGAAACGCGATCTGCTGTTGCTGGTACAGCCCGCCGAGTTCGTAATAGACGCCGCGCGGCAACAGGTTCGCGTCGCCGAGCGCGTGCTGCACGTCGGCGATCGTCGAGCCGAGATCGCGCCCGTCGATCCGTGCGGTGACGGCGACCATCCGCTTCAGGTTGTCGCGGCTGATCTCGGGCTGGCCGCTGACCGTGATGCGATCGGTCACGCGATCGAGCGGGAACAGGTGCCCGTCGGGCGCGTGAATCTGCAGCGCGCCGAGCCCCGTGTCGTTCATCCGCATCGCGTTCGACACGCGCACGCGCACGCCGACCGTCTTCGGCCCCTGCTGGAACTGGGTCGCAACGCTGCCCTCGAGCAGATCCGACACCTGTTGCGCGATCGACTGCGGGTCCATCCCTTCGGCAGCGGCGGCATCGGGCCGGATGTGCAGATCGAGCGCATCGCCGGCCGGATTGATGCCGTTGTCGACGTCGACGATGCCGGGGATCCTGCCGATGCGCGCGGCCACGCGCTGCGCGGTCGCGTCGAGCACGTTGGCATCGTCGGAGTAGATCTTGATCTGCACGGGCTGCGGTACCGCGGTCAGGTCGCCGATCAGGTCTTCCATCAGTTGCGCGAGCTCGACGTTGACGCCGGGCACGTTCGCCTCGACCTTCGAGCGAATCTCCTCCATCACGGTTTCGATCGGCTCGCGCGAACCCGATTTCAGGCGTACGAAGAAGTCGCCCTTGTTCGGCTCGTTGAGATCGCCGCCGAGGCCGGCGCCGGTTCGACGCGAATACGTCGCAACGTTCGGGTTCCGGCGAATGATCGTCTCGATCTCGCGCATCAGGCGGTCCGTTTCCGTGATCGACGTTCCGGGCGCCGTGTGGTAATCGAGCACGAATCCGCCTTCGTCCATCGACGGCATGAAGCCGCTGCCGACGCGCGTGAACGCAAACACGGCGACCACGACGAGCGGCACGATGCCCGCGAGCGCCAGTACCGGCCGGCGGCTGACGCGCTCGACCAGCGTCGCGTAACGCGTGTTCAGCCAATGCGCGAAGCGCGACTCGCGATGCTCCTCCGCGTCGGCCGCGGTGAGCCAGTGATCGCACAGGATCGGGATCGCCAGCCAGCTCACGACGAACGAGATGAACAGCGCACTGGCCATCGTGATCGACAGTGCCTTGAAGAACGCGCCTGTCACGCCGGACAGGAACGCGAGCGGCACGAAGATGATCAGCGTCGCCGCCGACGAGCCGGCGAGCGGCCGCGTGAACTCGAGCGCCGCGCTCATCACGCGGCCGTGGAATGCGTGCGCGCCCGCCTCGCGCATGCGCCGCGCGATGTGCTCGATCATCACGATCGCGTCGTCGATCACGAGCCCGACCGCCGCGGCCATCCCGCCGAGCGTCATGATGTTGAAGCCCATGCCGAACACGTCGAGCAACAGGATCGTCGCGCTCATCACGACCGGCACCAGCGCGACGGCGATCGCGGTGATCTTCCAGTTGCGCAGAAACACGAACAGCGTGAACGCAGCCAGCACGACGCCGATCAGGATCGCATCGCGCACGCTCGACGCGGACGCGATCACGAGCTGGCTCTGGTCGTACCAGTTGGCGAGATGGACGCCCGCCGGCATCTGCTTCTGGAAGTCCGCGAGCTTTGCGCGGATCGCCGCGGCCATCGCGACACTGTTCGCGCCCGGCTGCTGGAACACGTTCACGAGCACCGCGTCCTGCCCGTCGGCCGTCACGCGGATCCACTGCGGCACCGTGCCGCGCGATACCGTGGCAACGTCGCCGACGCGCACCTGGTTGCCGCCGGCCGACGACACGACCGCATTGCGCAGCGTGTCGAGCGACGTGATCGTCGTGTCGGCCACGACGAGATACAGCTTGTAGTGATCCTCGATCCGGCCGGTCGCCGTCAGCACGTTGCCCGCGCCGATCGCCTTCGACACGTCCTCGACCGATAGCTTGTACGCGGCGAGTCGAGCCGGATCGATGTCGACCTGCAATTCATCCTGCGCCCCGCCCGTCACTTCGACGCGCGCCACGCCGTCGACCGACGATAGCAGCGGCCGCAACTGAAATTGCGCGAGATCGCGCAGCTGCGACAGCGACTGCCGGGACGAGGTGAGGCTGTACGCAAGCACGGGGAACACGGTCGGGTCCATCCGCTTGACCTGCATCGTCGTGCCGTTCGGCATCGACGGCAGGATCTCCGCGATCGCCGACTGCGCCTGCAGCGTCGCCTGCGCCATGTCGGTGCCCCAGTCGAAATTCAGCGAGATCTCCGCCGAGCCGCGGCTCGTTTTCGATTCGACATCGCGCACGCCCGGCACGCGCCGCAGCGCCTCCTCGACCGGCATCGTCACGAGCGTCGCCATCTGCTCGGCCGGCCGGTCGCCCGCATCGAGCGAGACGACGGCGCGCGGAAACGATACGTTCGGAAACAGCGAGATCGGCAGGCGAAACGCCGTCAGCGCGCCGGCGACCGCGAGCAGCGCGACGATGAACAGCAGCGATCGCCGGTGCATCTGCATCCATTGCCCGACGTTCATTGACGTGCGCCTCCGGCGGAACGAACCGCCATCCCGTCCTGCAATTCATAGTTGCCGGTGACGACGAGCGGCTCCGACGCATTCAGCGGGCCGTCCACGCCGTAGCGGTCGCCGCTTTCGACGCGCACCGCGACATCGACGCGGTGCGCGACATGCTTCGGCGTGACCTGGAACACGTACGCGCCCTTTGCGTCCTGCAGGACGGCCGAGCGCGGCACGACCCACCACGTGCCCGTCTGCGTCGCGATGTCGGCGCTCACGCGGGTGCCGGGGATGAATGCGGTGCCGCCGAGCGGCACGTTCGCGCCGACGTTCACGAGCTGGCTTTGAGGATCGATCGACGCACCCGCGACGACGACCTGCCCGGCCGGCGCCGCGTGCGCGAGCGCGGTGGACAGCCCGTGCAGCACGACCGTATCGCCCGCGCGAATCGACGCGGCCGCGGACGGATCGACGCCGAGCGTCACGTTGGCCTGGCGGCCGGACGCGCCATTCGTCGCCGCGAGCTGCGCGATCGTCGCGCCTGCCTGCACCTGGTCGCCCGGCACCGCGGAAAGCTGCGATACGACGCCCGCGAACGGCGCGGTGACCGTCACGTCGCCGCTACGCACGCCCATCTGCCGCTGCGCGGCCTGCGCCTGCTGCGCATCGTCGAGCGCCTTCTGCGCGGCGGCGAGCTGCGATTGCGTCGCCAGCCCGTCGGCGAGCAGCGCACGCGTGCGGGCGAATTCGCCGCGCGCCAGCGTCAACGCGCTGGCGGCCTGCGACGCGGCCAGCGCCGCGGCGGGATCGGCCTGCACGACGACCAGCGGCGCGCCGCGCGCGACCGTCTGGCCGGGCAGCACGAGCACCTTGCGAATGCGCGCCGTGTACGGCAGGTTCACCGACGTGACGCTGGCAGACGAGGTGGCGACGACGCCATAGGCGCGCACCTGTTGCGAGATCGGCGCACGCTGCACGCGCACGGTATCGACCGCGGCGGACACGGCTTCGTCGGCCCGCGCTGGGCTGGCCAACGGCGCGAGCGCGGCAAAGGCGGCGGCGAGTACGGCGGCTGACAAAGCCGCGCGACGGCAGGTCAAGCGATTCGGGACGACTGGCATGAGGTCAACGCTGGGTGGAATCGGTGGAAAAGGCATCCGGGACCGCGCTGCCGAGCAGCGCCTGCAGGCCGATGCGCTGCTCGGCCAGTGCGTCGCGCTGTGTGGCCACGTCGATGCGCTTCGTCAACGCGGCGAGCTGCGCATCGGTGTACTGCCCGAGCGTGATGTCGTGCGCGGCATACGCGTGCTGTGCATGCACGGCCGCCTGTTCGAGCGCGGGCAAGGCCGCCTCGTCGCCGGCCAGCTGCTGCGCGGCGAGTCGCGCATCGGCACGCAGATGCGCGATGTCCGCATAGGCGGTGTTCAGCCGGGTCTGGTATTCGTCGCCGAGGCGCTGACGGGTCGCCTGCTCGATCGCGATGTTGCCGCGATTGCGATTGAAGATCGGCAGACTCAGCGTGATCTGGAAGCCGGTCGTATAGATGCCCGACGTGTCGCGTGCACGATTGAAGCCGACGTTGAGGCTCGGGAACTGGTTCAGGATCGCTGCGCGGTACTTCTGCTCCTGCGCCTCGTAGCCGGCCTGCAGCGCGATCAGGTCCGGTCGCCGCTTCGGCAGCGCGGCGAGCGCATCGTCGAGCGTCGCATCGGGCAACGCCGTCGTCGCATCGGAACCGGCAAGCCGCAGTTCGACATCCGGCGCGAGGCCGAGCAGCGCATCGAGATCGTGACGGGTCTGCTCGCGCGCCACGACCATGTCGCCGTATTGCTTGCGCGCGTCGCTGTATGCGGTCGATGCGACGGTGACCGCGTCGTCGGTGACGTTGCCGGCCTCGCGCGCATGCGCGATCCGCTCGTAGCGCATCGCATCGAGATCGCGCGCCTGGGCGAGCAGCGGCAGCACCGCGTCCTGGTAGCGCGCCTTCGTATAGAGCTGCTTCGCCTGCGCGACAACCTGCCATTCCTGCCACAGCAGGCCGAGATCGGTCTTGCGCACGGTGGCGTCGGCGGAATGCTTGTTCGCATTGCGTGACACGATCGCCATCACGTCCATGCTCAGGCCGTAGGTAAACGCGCGCTCGAGGCCGACCGCGCCCGGATAATCGCTCGACACCGACAGTTGCGGATCGGGCAGCAGCCCCGCGGAATATGCCTGCGCCTGCGCAATGCCGAGATCGTCGCGGGCGAGCTTCAGGTCGGGATTGTTCGCGACCGCAAGCATCGCGACGTCTTCGATGTCGAAGCCGGAGGACGGGTCGAAGCGATGCGCGGCCAATTCCGGCAGCGGCATTTTTGCCGGGTCGATGCGGATCCGGTCGAGTTCGTCGGCGGTGGTCAGCGTCGCATGCGACGCGAGGGGCTGCGGGCGATAGGTCGTGCAGCCGCCGAACGCGGCGATGCACGACACCGCGCAAGCCAGCGCGGCACGCGGACCAAAACCGGGGAACGGCGACGCAGCAAGCAGAGAGCGGAACAACTGTCGCTCCTTGTCGGGTTGACGTGAAAATGGACGCGGCTCCGATCGATCGGAGCGGATGCGGCGCCATTATCCCGACTGCTTGCTTAAGAGGTGATTAAGCAGACGCAGATGACGGGTTTCGGGTCGTCAATCGAGTCAAGCCGGTCTAGAGCGGGTGCTTTTCGTTGCGGCATCGTGCATGGCCGGTCCGGCCGCGCCACTCGCCGCCGCGTCGACGCTCGACGCGGCCAGTTCCGCGAAACCTGGAACGACGGTGATCAGTCGGTGGTTGCCGGAGGCAGCTTCGCCTGTCTCCTCGCCCGATCGTTCACGATCTGATGGCGGCGATGATCCGTCATCTTCTTCCACGCGCGCGCTTCGTCCCGTGTCCGCAGACACGCCACGCAGTAGCCGGTCTTGCCGTCGAACACGCACACTTCGACGCAAGGCGATTTGACCGCCATGCTCAGCGCCCCCTTGCGGCCGGCACCACTTCGACGGTCACGTGCGACAGATCCTTGAAGCGTTGCAGCAGGCCATGATAGAAGCGCGAATCCCGCGCAGCGTCGTCGGTCGAGACGGAGATGACCGCGCTCATGTGCCCCGGCCCGACACGCCAGACGTGCAGATCGTTGATCCGGTCGCCGCTGCCTTCGATGATGGAGCGCACGCTGTCCGCCAGCCGGCGATCGGGATTCATGTCGAGCAGAATGCCGCCGGTGTCGCGCATCAGGCCGTACGACCAGTTCGCAATCACCAGCGCGCCGATAATCCCCGCCACGGGATCCATCCACACCCAGCCGAACGCACGTGCGAGCAGCAGGCCGATGATCGTGAGGACGGAGACCGCCGCATCGGCGATCACGTGAATGTAGGCGGAGCGGATGTTGTGATCCCGAACCGCCTCGGCGGACACGCCGTGGTCATGTTCGTCGAACGCGAGTTCGTGCTCGCTGCCGTTCAGCCGGACGATGGCCTTGAACGCGTGAGGTTCGGGGATTTCCTCGACCGATTGCAGACAGCCGCCGCGATCTTCCATCGCAAACGCTTGCCGGCTACCGTCCGGGCGGATCGTCGTCACCGACACGGCGCTTGCATCGACGAGCTTCGTATCGGTCGACGCAGGCGTCATGCGGAAAACGGGCGGCACGCCATCTTCGAATATCGACACGAGGAATACGCCGTGCGGATCGACGATCGTATGCACTTCCTCGTCGTGCTGATGATCGCCGTGACTGCCGTGCGCATGCCCGTGATGATGACCGTGGCTGTGACCATGGCTATGGCTATGGCCGTGGTGATCGCCGCTCAGCAGCCAGACGCTCGCGATGTTGACGAGCAATCCGGCGACCGCGATCGGGATCGCTTCACCGAAATGGATCGGAACGGGCGCGAGCAGGCGCGCGATCGCTTCATACCCGATCAGCAGCGCGATCATCGCCAGCACGATGGCGCTCGTGAAGCCTGCCAGGTCGCCGAGCTTTCCCGTGCCGAAGACGAACCGCGGGTCGCTCGCGTGCTTGCGCGCATAGGCATAGGCGAGCGCGGCGATCAGCATCGCGCCGGCATGGGTCGACATGTGCAGCCCGTCGGCGACGAGCGCCAGCGAACCGAAGATCGAGCCGCCGACGATCTCGGCGACCATCATGGCCGCGCACAGCGCGATGACCATCCAGGTCCTGCGCTCGTTCTCCTCGTGCGCGGCGCCCAGAAAAATGTGGTCGTGGCCCGCACCGAATGCGGCGTCCTTGAATTCGCTCATCCCGGCACTCGATTACTTGAAATAGCTGTGGACGACTTCGATCAACTGCTCTGTCGCGCTGCCCTCGTCTTCGTGCCCGTCGGCGTCGACGAGGTGGCTGCGGATGTGATCCTCGAGCACGACCGCGAGCAGGCCGTTCATCGCGCCCCGGCTGCTGGTGATGAGCTGCAGGACTTCGTTGCAGCCGCGCTCTTCTTCCAGCGCACGCTCGATCGCCTCGACCTGCCCCTTGATGCGGCGAACGCGGTTCAGCAGCTTTTGCTTTTCCTTGACGGTATGGCTCACGACGGCTCCCTCTTATAGAGGGGGGGAGTATATGCCAATCCGCGAATCCATATTGGGAGGAGGGGTATATTGCGGCAGACGGAATGGACGGTTTTTCCGCGAAACCGCGGATCGCGGTGTGCGTTCGCGGGCCGACGATCGGGTGGGCGGGTATCGGTCATGACCGGTCGATCATGCCAGCCACCCATCCCCCCTTCGAGCGACGCAACTCCCCGTGCCTACTGGTACTGACGATTCACCGTCTGGTTGGCGTCATTCAGCGGCTCAACGAGATCGATCTGCGATTTCAGCGGATTCGGCTGCTCCACCTGCAAGGCGCCCGACGACGTAAATTCCAGCTGATTGTCGGCGTCGACCGTATACGCCGGCCACGCGATCAAGCCTGCATTCGACGGATTCCCGGTCCTGGCGAAGGCCGTCCAGCAGGCAATCATGTTCTGCGCGACTCGTTCGTCCTGGCTCGTCACTGCCGTGCCATACGTGGCGGAGAGCGTGTCGAACACATAGGGAATCTCGGCGGCATGAAATGCGCCGCCGACCTGGCTGCGTATCGACTGTGCGACATAGGAGAAGCGATAGAGATAAGCCGGCACACCTCGCGAGGCAAAGGTACGCGCGACAAAGCGCGCTGGCTCGTCCATCGTAATGACGCGGGCAATCTGGTTCTCCACGGTCGAAACGGAAGCGGCGCCCGTCGGATCGAACGCCGCGGCAGCCGCGCTCAGGTTCTGCGGACCGAAGATCGCGTAGGCCTGCTCCTTCGTCGTGAGCCCGCGAGTAGCAAAGCCGAGGTCGGCATTGTTGACGCCGAGCAGAAGCGGAACCTTCGCGAACCGGCCGGCCTTGTACTGATTCTCCGGTTCGTCCACGACCAGCTTGCCGTCGATGATGGCGCCGCCCGAGAAGGTCGCGAGGCTATGCGCGGCATTCAATGTCGAAAGGTCGAGACCGTCGAGAACCTGCTCTGCCGGGAGCGCTCGCAGCGCCTTCAACGCGTCTGCGTCGCTGCCGGCGATGCCGAACTCTTCGGCAAACGCGGAGCCCTGTTCTTCCGCCGAGGCGCCCACCGTTTTCGCGTTGCGCGAGAGCGTGCGCCCGTAGTACTGGTTCACGCGCCCATTGCCGGACTCGATGATCGCCTTGGCGAACAGCCCGGATGCCTGCGGTGACGTCAGCAGGTTGTGAATCGCTTCGCCGCCGGCCGATTCTCCGAAGACCGTGACGTTCGCCGGGTCGCCGCCGAAGTTGGCGATGTTGCGCTGTACCCATTTCAGCGCAGCGATCTGATCCAGGTAGCCGTAATTGCCCAAGGTCTCGCCGGATGGCGCGGCGGCTGCCGTCAAAGCCGGATGTGCAAAGAAGCCGAACCGGCCGAGACGGTAGTTCAGCGTGACAATGACGACACCCTGCTTCGCGAACTGCGTGCCGTCGGAGGTCGGCATCGATGTGCCGCCGCTGACGTATCCGCCGCCGTAGATCCAGACCATGACGGGCAAGTTTTGGCCCTTGCTGTCTTGAGGGCGCCAGACGTTCAGGTACAGACAGTCTTCCGACGGCGTGACCGTCAACCCGGAATTCGGGCCGTCGGTCTGCATGCAATCGTGCACGAAAGACGTGGCCTGCCGCACGCCGCTCCATGCGCTCACGGGCTGCGGCGGTCTCCAGCGCAGGGCGCCGACTGGCGGAGCTGCGAACGGAATGCCCTTGAAGGCGACCACGCCGTTGCTCGCCGCGCCCTGCACGGCGCCGTCGGCTGTCACCGCAATGGTGGGATCCGACGTAACGGACGATCCGCCGCCTCCGCAAGCCGCGAGCATGACGGTGAGCGTCGACGAAACGAACAGCGCGGGCATGTACTTCGATCGACCTGCGTGAATACGGCGAGAGAGTCTGTCTTTTTCACAGCGTCGTGTCTCCGTGCAATCGTGGCTGTCACCGTCCTTTATCGCACTCCATCGTCTCGGCATGGAATGGTTCACTCGGCACCACGGTGCTTATGCCGGCGGGCTCTGCGGCGCAGAGTGGGATCGAGTATCGAAGCGTGCCTGTGGGCCGTCAAATTCAGGCCAATAATGGCCGGCATGAATCGCGCTCATGCGGCCCGGTCGTTCGAAATACTTATCTTTCACGCTGATTGTTGATGCACACGTTCGCGGCACGTGACGAAGCGGACGCCACGTCGTCAGACGGGACGCCCGCACTGGCGCGCTTCAGACCTCGCTGGTCAATCCACGCTTTTTGCGCTATGAGGACCGAACAGGGTCGAGATGGTCTGCCGCAACCACGCAACGCCGGGATCGCTGGCGAACTGCGTGTGCGAGTGGATCTGTATTTCGATGGGGGGCAGCTTGAACGGCAAGGGCAGAATGCGAAAGGCCTTGCCGCGATTGAAGCGCCGCGCAATGCTCTTCGGAAAGATGACTGCGAGGTCCGTGTTCATCACGATCTCGGGCGCGACCACGAAGTGCGGCAGCCGGACCACCACATCGCGCTTGAGATTGAGTTCGTCAAGCCACTGCTCGACCATGCGATGGCCCGTCGCGTTGGTGCTCGCGTAGACGTAGCGCAGCGCGGCCAGGTCTTCGCGCGTCGGCCGCGACTTGCCCAAAGGATGATTCGCGCGCACCACACAGACATGCTCGTCGACGAACAAGGTCCGGCTCACGCAACCCGCATCCAGGCCGGGCACATAGCCAAGCGCAAGGTCGATTTCCCCGGAGCGCATCGCCGCGCTCACGGATTGCACCGGAACATTGACCGCTTCGATTCGGATGCCGCGCGCCTCGCGATCGAGCAACGCGACCAGCGGGGGCAGGAAAAAGAATTCCGACATGTCGGACATCGAGATGCGAAACACCCGTTGCGCCGTCGCCGGATCGAACCTGGCAAGCTGCTGGACCGCCTCGTTGATGATCGACAGCGCCTGGGCGAGCGGCGGGTACAGCCGATGCGCGGCATCGGTCGGCACCATGCCGGTGGGCGTGCGCACGAACAGCGGATCGTCGAAGAGCGTACGCAGGCGCCGCAGCGCGTGACTCACCGCAGGCTGCGTCAATTCCAGGCGGTCGCCGGCGGCGGTGAGGCTGCGCAGATCCCAGATGGCAAGGAATACACGCAGCAGATTCAGATCGGCGAGACCGAGGTTGAGCTTGGTCATACGGTTGACTCACGAGCGAGCGCATGGTCGCGCGATGCGGCCATCAACGTCCGGCGAGATTACCGTATGTGCTGCGCATTGCAAAATGCGGCGCACCACCCCGGTAGGGCGGCAAGGCATGGAAATCGCGCCGCATCAGGTCGCGCACCGGCGAAGCCAGCGCATCGGCGAGCGCCGACACGTCGTCGAAGACGACCTTGTTGCGCTGCATCGCCTCCACGCGTGCGCAAGGCAGGCCGATCGTGCAGTCGATGCGCGTGTAAATCTCCAGCTCGCGCAGCGCGGGCAAGGTCGACATCAACGGGGCGTGATGCTGCAGGTAATGCGCAAGCCAGGAGTCGAAATCGTCGGCGGGGCCTTCGTACGTGACGAGATAGGTGCACCGCTGCTCGCGTGCTCCATCTGCCGGCACGGATGACACCAGCGCGCGCACCGCCATGACTTGCAGCGTGAAGCACTCGACCGACGCCTGTGCGCGCAGCGCGCGATGAATCGGACCATCGTTGCTCGCAGCCGCTTCGAGCGCGGCGAGTTCATCGAAATAGAGCTGCAGCACGCACGATGGCGCATCGGCGGCCGGCGGGATGCGCGGATCGACATGTTGCGTTATCGGCTCGTGCACGATCAGGCTGTGCAAGCCGCCGATACCCCACAACGGCGCGACATCGAGCAGCGGTCGCCGACCGCTCGCACCGGTCAAGAACAGGCAGACTTGCATGGTCACGCCGCCTCGCAGGGTGCGCTCGCGCGCGCGAGCCGATGAAACTGTCGGCCGAAATAGACGAGACCATCGCCGTCCTCGCGCAAGCCGATGTGCTCGACCTGTACGAAGAGCACCGAATGCGAGCCGACCTTCTTGCTGTCGACGATGCAGCCTTCGAGGCTCGCGATGGCGTCGTCGAGTACGGGAAGTTGCAGGGCGCCGGGCCGCGAGCCGCAGCGCGCAAAGCGTTCGTCCATCGAGCATCCGGCCATGCCGGCAAAAACACGCGCCAGTTCCTGCGCATGGGCGCCGAGCACATTGATGCACGCGCGGCCGTTGCTCAGCAGCACGTCGTGAACATAACTCGACTGATTGATGCAGACGAGCATCGTCGGCGGCGTATCGGTCACCGAGCAGACGGCGCTCGCCGTGATACCGCAGCGTCCGTGCGGGCCGTCCGTGGTGATGACGTTGACGGGCGCACCGAGCGAGGCCATTGCATTGCGAAATTGCGCACGCGCTTGATCGTGGGTCATGGCTGCTGTCCTTTCACGGTTCGCCGGTTCAGGGATACGGCGTGACGGGCGGAATACCGACGAAGATCGCGCCCGATGCATCGTAATTGCCTTCGCCGAGGAAGGCGTGTTGAGTGACGACGATCGAATCGCGCACCAGGCGCTGCATGCGGTTCTCGCGATAGATCGCGCCGATGCCCGCCATCTTGTACGCCTGCATCACGATATCGGCACAGGTGTGAGCCGCATGCGTGGCCGACAGGCGCAGCAGATTCGCTCCGGAAGGCGACACCGGGTCGCCGGCGAGCACGGTGCGCCACGACGCTTCCGCCGCTTCGAAGAAAAACGCCCGCGCGCTGCGCAACTGCGCCTCCGCTTGTGCGAGCCCCGATCGATAGTAGGCGCGATCGGCCAGCCGCGGCGCTCCTGTCGTGGTCGTGGTCACGCCGGACATGCCCGCCAGCATGTCGAGCGCGGCGCGCGCCAGACCGATGTTCACGGCTGCATGCACCTGCGCCTGATAGGCGACCGCGGGATACCGATACAGCGGTTCATCGATCAGCGGCGTGCCACCGCGCACGAACGTCCACCGTTCCTCGACGTATTTGTCCTTCAAGCGCAAGTCGTGGCTGCCCGTGCCTTGCATGCCGACCACGTTCCAGTTGTCGACGATCTCGACTTCGCTCGCCGGAAAGACCGCGGTGAAGGGTTTGCCTGCGTTCTTGTCGTCCGCGCCCGCCGGTGCGCCGCCGATCCCCACGCCGATCCAGTCAGCCCCCTTGCAGCCGCTGGCGAAGCGCCATTGACCCGACACGAGGAAGCCGCCGGGCGCGCGCTCGGCTTTCTGCAGCGGATACAAGCCGCCCGCGAAGACCTGATCGGGACCCGTTGCGTAAATCTGCGCCTGCGTTTCGATCGGCAGCGACGCCAGATAGGTATTGGCGGAGCCGAACGCTGCGACCCAGGCGGTGGAGCCATCCGCGATCGCGATACGTTCGAGCATCTCGAGGAAACGCGCAGGCGGCAGCGCGTCGCCGCCGAAACGTTTCGGTGTGCTCGCGCGGAAAATGCCCGCGCGCTTCATTTTTCCGACCATATCGCGCGGTACATGAGACAGCGCATCGAATTCGTCACGGCGGCGCTCGACTTCCTCGATCAGCGCATCGAGCGACAACGGTTCGGCGTACGCCGGATAGTCGTTTTGCGAATCGACGACGGGTTCGCTTTGCAGGGCGTGCATGAGTGGTACCTCTCGGTTAATGGTGTATCGATGTCATTCCGGCCGCTGACGGGCTGCCGCGCGCATCGCTTTCGGAAACGTCTCGCGTGCGAGCAACGTCGCGACGACGGTGATCAGTCCGAGTGCGGCGAGATAGACGGCGACCGGCACGGCGCTGTGGTAGTGCGCGAGAAGCGCGGTCGCGATCATCGGCGAGAGGCCGCCACCGAGTACGGAAGAGGCTTCGCGTCCGATGCCGAGCCCGGAAAAACGCAGGTGCACCGGCAACAGCTCGCTGATGAACGCGGGCTGCGCGCCTTCGAGAATGCCAAGCGTGATGCTGTTGGCCAGGATCAGCGCCGCGACGACCTTCCAGTACTCGCCGGAGCCGAGCAGCGCGAAATACGGCCAGGCAACGAGCACGATGGCGATCGCGCCGACGAGATACACGGGCTTGCGCCCGACCTGGTCGGTCACCCAGCCGAAAAACAGGGAGACGGGGATCATCAGCAGCATCGAAATGCACAGCCCGCTGAGAATCCAGCCCGGCTTGACGCCGAGAAACTGCCCGTAGGCGAGCGAAAACGCGAAGAAAAGGTAGGACGCCGCGCCCTCGCCAAAGCGCAGGCCGAACACGGTGAGCACTTCGCGCGGGCATTGGCGCAGCACTTCGATGACAGGCATCCGGCTTTCGTGGCGCGTCGCCTTCACTTCGGCGAACGCGGCACTTTCTCCGACGGAACGGCGCATCCAGAGGCCGAGGAGCACGAGTGCCGCGCTCGCAAGAAACGGAAGGCGCCAGCCCCAGCTCTGAAAGTCGCCGGCCGGAAGGTTCTGCACCAGCATGAACGCACCCGTGGACAGGACGAAGCCGAGCGCCGCGCCACAAGGGCTCCATGCTGCGAGCGCTCCGCGCTTCGATTGCGGCGCGTTCTCGTGAATCAGCAGGATGCTGCCGCTCCATTCACCGCCGGCGGCGAGCCCCTGAAGAATCCGCAACAGAACCAGCATGACGGGCGCCGCGATGCCGACCTGCTGATACGTTGGCAAGACGCCCATCAGGACGGTGGCCGTCCCCATCGTGAGCAGCGTAAACATCATCACGGCCTTGCGGCCGTAACGGTCGCCGATATGGCCGCACAGCACGCCGCCGATCGGTCGCGCGATAAAGCCCACCGTAAAGCCGCCGAATGCAGCGATGGTGCCCGTCAGCGGATCCGTGCCGACGGGAAAGAACAGCTTGCCGAAGACGAGCGCGGCGGCGGTGCCGTACAGGAAAAAGTCATACCACTCGAGGATTTGGCCGAGCACCGCCGTGGTGACCGCGCGGCGCACATTCGTTGCGGGGCGCGCGGGTCGCGAGTGAGCGAGCACGCCTGGATCGGAGTTCAGGGCTTCGGGGTTCATGGTGACGGAAAACATGAAGTGATGGTTCCCGCTCCCCTGATGCTCAAGAAGCGGCGCGAGTCGTATCGATGCGATGTGCTCACGATATGAGCCACGCCAATCGCGGTCAAATTCGGGACAAAAATGCACGACATGAATCTGGTGCATGTGTGCGCGTGTGCCGTACGAACTCGCCCTTGCTTTGCAGGCCGTATCGAACGCGTTTGTCGATCGTCGTGGTTCGGGGCGGGTTGTCGCTTGAGCCGCACGGCGGCGGACTGCCTGGTGTATCCCCGTCGTGACGGCGATGAGCTTTCATCGCGTCGTTCGACCGCGTGACTCGCAGCGAATATGCGGGGGGTTCAAGATCCTGAGCGGCGTCAGGCGGGCAAGTCGCTGTGGCGCTCGATCACGCCTTGGATGAGCGATGGAATTGCACGAGAGGGGCCGGTCCATCAGGACGCGGCCTGCTACCACGGGGTCCGGGCTCGGGCATGCACCGCACGCCGCAGGGCCGGATAATCGTTGAGGGAAGCCTCACGCATCGGTTCTTCCGCGTGGCCGTCGAGAGCCGAACGTTCCATTCACGGCACGTCCGCGCCCCGCGCCGCGTGCAGCAGCTCGAACCAGTGTTCGCGTTCGAGCGTGACGCGCGTCGCCGCCACGGCCTCGCGCAGCGCCGCGATCCGGCTCGAGCCGACGATCGGCAGCGGCCGGCACGGCAACGCGAGGAGCCACGCGAACAGCACCACAGTCTCGGGCACGCCGAGCGCGGCCCCGATCCGTTCGGCACAGGCGCGCACGCGGGTCGCCGCAGGCAACGCGTCGGTCAGCACGCGACCGCCCGCGAGCGGCGACCACAGCATCGGCGAACAGCGCCAGCGCTGCGCCTGGTCGAAGGTGCCGTCGTCGAGCGGAGCGAGATGCAGCAGCGAACACTCGACCTGGTTTGTCGCAAGCGACATGCCGAGCGCCCTCATCCGGTCCTGCAGCAATTCGGCCTGTGCCGGCATGAAGTTCGATATCCCGAATTCTCTCACCTTTCCGTCACGCCGCAGGCGGGCAAACGTCGCGGCGACTTCGTCCGCGTCCATCAGCGGATCGGGACGGTGCAGCAGCAGCAGGTCGATCCGGTCGGTACGCAGCGCGCGCAGCGACTGCTCGACCGATGCGACGAGATGCGCGGCCCGCGTGTCGTAGTGCTTGATCCCGTGTGCGGGCCGGCGCGCCGACACGAGCCGGATCCCGCACTTCGTGACGATCTGCATCCGCTCGCGCAGGTGCGGCGCCTCGACCAGCACGTCGCCGAACAGGCTCTCGGCCGTATAGTCTCCGTAGATGTCGGCATGATCGAAACTCGTCACGCCGAGTTCGAGCGCTGCCTCGACCAGCGCGCGGCGTTCACGGCCCGACAACGCCCAGTCGCCGATCCGCCACATCCCGAACACGATGCGCGAGAACGGAGCGGCATCGGCCCCCATCGATATCGTCGGGCAGCGTTCCGTCATCGCGTTCACCACCACCATTCGACCTGCGCGCCGACCGTCGAACCCGTGCGCGACGTGCCGAAGATGCCCGTCGTCGACAGCGGATCGCCGGGCGCCGCTGCATCCTGCGCAGCCTGGTTCCAGCGCGCATACGTATAGAACACACGAAATTCGGGCCGCGACCAGAACGAGCGGTCCATCGCAAGCGTCAGTGCGACGCTCGCCTTCAGCAATGTGCGCGTCGGCCCGCAGGACGGCACCACGCGATCGTGCCCGAGGTCGCCCTGCAGCTTGATGTGCTGCGTGAACGCGTACACGGGCCGCACGCCCATCGATATCCAGGTCTGCGAGCCGCCCGACGGCGCGATGTCGCGCTGGTAAATACCGACCACCTGTCCGCTGAAGTCGCGCGTCGCCTGCCAGTCGAACGCGTCGAGTACGCGGAAACTCTTGTAGCGGTTGTCGTTGGTCAGCGTTCCCGTGTAGCCGAGGCCCGTGCCCGGACCGACGCCGTACTGGAACGCCAGCTTGTTCTTGCCGCCGAGCAGGTTGGTCTGCACGTGCTGAACCGTAAACGACCAGCCGCCGTGCGCGTCCTGCAGCGTGCCGCTCGCGTTCAGCACCGGCGCGCGCGCCGGAATGTACGACAGGCCGAACTGCAGTTCGCCGCCGGGGTTCGGATGCACGCCCGACAGCTGCAGGTCGTGACGCGTCGCGTAGTTGGGCTGGTCGATGTAGTCCTCGCGGAACAGCGCATAGCTGAGCTTCAGGCCGCCGCCGATCGGCACGTTCTCGATGCCCGCGCCGAGGCCGCTCGGGTTCCAGTAATAGAAGTCGTTCATGTGAACGTCGTTGCGCCGGTAGTAGATGCGCCCGAACCAGACGCGCATGTCGTCGAGCCCCGGAAAGTTCGTGAGCTGCACGTATGACTGCGGCAGGCGCACGCGGCCGTGATCGCCGTTGAAGGTCGGCATGCGATCGAGGTCGTTGACGAGGCTCGCCATGCCGACCGCCGATAGCTGCATGCCGTTCGAGAACTTGTACAGCGTCTGGTCGATCTCCAGCTCGCTGTAGACCTGGCATTCGTTGCCGAGCCGGTATTTGCTCTGCGCGCCCGGCAGCTGGAAGCAGGCCTGCGAATGGCTGTCGCTGGTCCCGACGCCGGCCCGCAGGTAGCCATGAAACTGCGTCCACGGCGTCAGCTGGTTCCATGCAGACGACGGCGTCGGCGTCACCACGTTGGCAGGGCTCGTGTCGGCCGGCACGACGCCGGTGGCCTGCGAAAGGCCGCCCGGCGCGCTGTCGGCGATAGTCGCCGCCGGATCCGGCGCCGCGTGCAGCGCAGTCGATGCAATCGCCAGCGAGAAAGCGGCGGCAAGCCGCGTGAGCGTGAACGGGGTTCGTGCCGGGCCGCGCGCGACGCGGCCTGCTTCGTCGATCATGAACGTGTCTCCAAACGTTGTCAGTGCGCCGCGTGCGATGCGCGGCGTCATCGAATAGCTGTGGTGCTGCGTCGTCCGTCGTGCTGGCGGCGGGCCGACGCGGCGGACGATCCGCGCGCCGGCCCGATACGAAGTCGATTCGCGGCTTCAGCCCGCGACGTCGAGGTCCACCACCGGCGGCGCATCGACGGCCGCCGCTCCCGGTGCGTGAATGCGGATCGGCTCGCCGGCGGCCGCGCTCGCATAGATCGCGTCGAGAATCTCCATCACGATCAGACCTTCCTCGCCGGACGCGGGATGCGGGACGTCGCACAGAATCGCCTCCGCGTAGTCGTACATCGCGGAGTGCGCGCCTTCCGCGGGCGGGTTCAAGCGCATGTCGAACTGCGCGCCGTTCTGCTCGACGAACACGTGCGCGTCGAACGTGTAGCCCTCGTTCAGGTTCTTCTGCAGCAGCCCGGCGCGCGTGCCGAGGAGGCGCGTTTCCATCAGCTCCGCTTCCTGGATATGGGTCGCCCACGACGCCTCGAGCGCGAGCGTCGCGCCGTTGTCGAAACGGATCAGGGCGGCCGCCAGATCCTCGACGTCGAACGTCTTGCCCGCACGCGCGGCCAGCTCGCGCGCGATCGGATCGTAGGTGCTGCCCATCACCCATACCGGTTTCGGATAGCCCATCAGCCACAGCGCGAGATCGAGACGATGCACGCCGAGATCGATCAGCGGGCCGCCGCCCGCCAGCGCCTTCGTGCCGAACCAGCCGCCGAATCCGGGCATCCCTCGCCGGCGATGCCAGACCGTGCGCCCGAAATAGAAATCGCCGAACAGGCCGCTCTCGACCTGCGCCTTCAGCGCGCGCGACTGCGCGCTGAAGCGGTACGAGAAATTGATCATCAACCGCTTGCCGGCGCGATGCGCGGCGATCAGCATTTCACGGCCCTCGTCCGCGTTCATCGCCATCGGCTTCTCGCACAGCACGTGGCAGCCCGCGTCGAACGCGGCGAGCGTCAACTCGCGATGAAACTTATTCGGCGTACATACGCTGACGACGTCCAGCTTCTCCGCTGCGAACATCGCGTCGGCCGACGCATAGCGCGCGTCGATGCCGAACGCGTCACCGACCTTCGCGAGCCGCTTCGTATCGGGATCGGCAATCGCGACCACGTCGACATCCGGATGTTCGCGCCAGCCTTCGACATGCTTGCGGCCGATCCCGAGTCCGATCACGCCCACGCGCAGGCGACGGCCGCGCGCAATCGCCGCCACTTCCGGCAGCTCTACCTTGTAGTCGTCGTTCATGCGAGGTCTCCTGCGCTTTGCTGGATGCCGACGTGCGCGAACTGCCGGCTGTTGTCGCCGAGCTTTTCGAGCGGCGGCGAGTTCGGGCAGCGGTCGGCGATGTTCACGCGCGGCGCGGCCCACTGCACCGCATTCGCGATCACGCGCTGTACGTTGCGATCGTGATAGGTCGGGTAGGCCTCGTGCCCGGGGCGGAAATAGAAGATCCGGCCGTGGCCGCGCTCCCAGCAGCAGCCCGAGCGGAATACCTCGCCGCCCTCGAACCACGAGATGAACACGGTGCTGTCCGGCTGCGGAATGTCGAAACGCTCGCCGTACATTTCCTCGTGCTGCAGTTCGAAGTACTCGCCAAGACCCGCCGCGATCGGATGCGACGGTTCGACGACCCACAGTCGCTCCTTCTCCGCGGCCTCGCGCCATTTCAGCGAACAGTTCGTGCCGAGCAGGCGGCGGAAGATCTTCGAGAAGTGCCCGGAATGCAGCACGATCAGGCCCATGCCTTCGAGCACGCGGCGCTGCACGCGCTCGACGACCTCGTCGGAGACCTTCGCGTGAGCCTTGTGCCCCCACCAGATCAATACGTCGCACGCGGCAAGCCGCGCTTCGCCGAGGCCATGCTCGGGCTCGTCGAGCGTCGCGGTGCCGATCTCGAGCGGCAACGCACCGTGGCCGAGCGCCGGCGTCTCGGCGAGCGCGCTGGCGATCACCTGGTGCAGGCCGTCGGGATAGACCGCACGCACGCCCGCGTTTTCGCGTTCGTGCTCGAACTCGTTCCATACGATCACTGACAGCTTCTTGTTTAGCATGACTATCCTTTATCGATGATTTGGCGCCCATTCGACAGCGGCCATGCGCCCTGACCGCCTGAAACCCGTGGCCGGATTTGCCGCGCGCCGCTCAGGCGATCGCGAGCGCCGGCGCGGCAGGCTCGCGCGGCATGCGTACCGCCGCGCGCCCGTCCGGATGAAACAGATGCAGCGCGGCGGCCGGCAGATCGACGCGCATGCGCTCGCCGACCCGCGCGCCGGCGGCATCGGTCTTCGCGACGATCGGCTGGTCGCACAGCGGCGTGTCGAGATACAGATAGGTGTGTTCGCCCATCTGCTCGACGTGCGCCACCTGGCCCGTCACGGTGCCGGTGCCGACCCGCACGTGCTCGGGGCGGATGCCGAGGGTCACGGCGGCGCCCGGCTCGAGGCCGTCGCCGGACACATCGGCGCCGAGCGGGTGCTCACGAACCAGCACGCGAACCTCGCCGCCGCCGGCCGCCGCGACGCTTGCCGGCAGGAAGTTCATCGCGGGCGAGCCGATGAAGCCGGCGACGAACTGGCTCGCCGGAAGGTGATACAGGTCGAGCGGCGTGCCGATCTGCGCGATGCTGGCGATCCCGCTGCGCCCTTCGAGCGGCCGCAGCAGCACGATCTTGTCGGCAAGCGTCATCGCCTCGACCTGGTCGTGCGTCACGTAGATCATGCTGGTGCTGTCGAGGCTGCGGTGCAGCCTGGCGATCTCGACGCGCGTCTTCACGCGCAGCGCCGCATCGAGATTCGACAACGGTTCGTCGAACAGGAACACCTTCGGCTTGCGCACGATCGCCCGGCCGATCGCGACGCGCTGCCGCTGCCCGCCGGACAGTGCGCCGGGCTTGCGTTCGAGCAGTTCGCCGAGGCGCAGCGAGCCGGAGGCGAGCCGCACCCGCCGGTCGATCTCGTCCTTCGGCAAGCGCAGATGACGCAGGCCGAAGGCCATGTTTTCGTAGACGGTCATGTGCGGATAGAGCGCATAGCTCTGGAACACCATCGCGATGTCGCGCTGCGCGGGCGCGAGCGTGTTGACGCAGCGGCCGTCGATCCACACATCGCCGGCGCTCTGCTCTTCGAGGCCGGCAACGATCCGCAGCAACGTCGACTTGCCGCAGCCCGACGGGCCGATGAACACGCAGAACTCGCCCGGCTCGACCGTGAGATTCACGTCGCTGAGGATGGGGGTCGTGCCGAACTGCTTGCGAAGACCGCTCAACTTGATCTGACTCATGTTTTCCCTCCTGATCCTGTTCGGGCCGATACGCGTCAACCCTTGACCGCACCGGCGGTCAGGCCGGAAACGATTTGCCGCTGAAACACCAGCACCAGCAGCACGAGCGGCACGGTGACAATGACCGACGCGGCCATGATGGTTCCCCACGGCAGCTCGAAACTGCTCGCGCCCGAGATCATCGTGATCGCGACGGGCACCGTGCGCTGGCTCGACGAGATCATGAAGGTCAGCGCGAACAGGAACTCGTTCCACGCCGATACGAACGCGAGCAGCGACGTCGCGGCCAGCGCCGGCCGCAGCAGCGGCATGAAGATCCGGAAGATCAGCGTGAACACGCCGACGCCGTCGACGAGCGCCGCCTCCTCCAGCTCGCGCGGCAACTCGCGCATGAAGGTGACCAGAATCCAGATCGTGAACGGCAGCGTGAAGATCAGGTCGGACAGCACGAGCGCGCCGAGGTGGTCGTACAGGCCGAGCGAACGGACCAGCTCGAACAGGCCCGACAGGATCGCGACCTGCGGAAACATCGACACGCCGAGAATGCACATCATCAGCACGCCGCGTCCGCGAAACGACACGCGACCGAGCGCATACGCGGCGAGCACCGACACGGCGAGCGACAACGCGACCGCCCCGCCCGCGACGAGCGCCGAGTTCAGCAGGTACGCGCCGAACGGCTGGTCGCGGAACAACTGGCGATAGTTGTCGAGCGACGGGTTGGCCGGGAACAGCGACGCGTCGAACAACGCATCGCCATGCTTGAACGACGTCCCGATCATGTAGAGGAACGGAAACAGCGCGATCGCCAGCACGAGCGCGGAAAGCAGCCCGTGAATCGCGATGTCGAGCGGATGCTTCTTCATGTCACGCCTCCTGCATCCGGCGGCGGCTCACCGCCATGTAGCCGATGGTGAACAGCACGATCGTGACGAACAGCAACATCGCCGACGCCGACCCGAATCCGACCTGCTGGAAATCGATCAGCTGTTCGCGCACATAGATCGACATGCTTTTCGTGATCCGGCTGTTCGACGTCATCACATAGATCAGGTCGAACACGCGCAACGCATCGAGCGAGCGGAAGATCATCGCGACCAGCACGCCCGGCAGGATCAGCGGCAAGGTCACCGAGCGAAACACGCGCCAGCGCGGCACGCCGTCGACACGCGTCGCCTCGTAGCAATCGCGCGGCACGGTCTGCAGCGCGGCGAGCATCAGCAGCGCCATGAACGGCGTGGTCTTCCACACGTCGACGAGCACGATGGTCGGGAAGACCAGGCGTGCATCGGCGGTGAACGCGAGCGGCTCGTGGATCGCGCCGATCGACATCAGCATCGCGTTGACGATCCCGAACTGGTCGTTGAGCATCCAGCTCCAGACCTTCGCCGACACGACGGTCGGGATCGCCCACGGCACGAGTACGGCCGCACGCAGCAGCGTCCGCAGCCGCGACGGCACGTCGAGCAGTAGCGCGACGCCGAGGCCCGTGCCCGTTTCGAGCGCCACCGACACGACGGCAAACAGCACGGTATTGCCGACGGCCTGCCACCAGGCCGGATCGCGCAGCACGCCTGCGGCGCCGAGATAGTTGTCGAGGCCGACGAAATGGCGCTGCGACAGATCGGACAGCTGCGCGTCCGTCAGGCTGAACCACGCCGTGCGCAGCAGCGGCCAGCCGGCGATGGCCGCCAGCGCGAGCAGTGCAGGCGCCACCAGCAGCCACGCCTGGCGCCGCCGCGAGCGGGCAAGCCCGACTCGGGCCCGCACCGGCTCCTCCATGAATGCAGGACTGCTACTTATCTCGATGCTTCCGGTTCTCATTCGATGTCTCCTGTCAGCCCGGCATCCTGCGGAGGCCGGCCCGATCGATCAATCGTGCGCGACGCTCAGTGCCAGCTGCCGCCCGGCGCGAGCCGGTTGAGCGTGGCGGCGAGTCGCGCGAGCGCGCCGGCTGCCGTATCGCTGCCGGCGAGCACGTCGTGCGCGGCATTCCAGAACTGGTTGCTGACCTGGTTGTACTTCGCGCCGGTCACGGTCGACGGCCGCGCGACCGCCGTGCTGAAGGTTGGCAGCAGATCGGCCATGAACGGGTTGGCCTGCAGGATGTCCTTGTCGCGGTAGAGCGCCGGCATCGTCGGGTTGTACGCACCCTGGATCGCACGCATCTTCTGCACGTCCGCGCTCGCCATGTACATCACGAGATCGGCGGCCAGTCTCGGGTTCGGCGAGTAGCGCGATACGGCCAGCTGCCACCCGCCCAGCGCAGCGGCCGGGCGACCGTCGGCGCCGCCCTTCGGCAGCGGCGCAATGCCGACCTTGCCCTTGATCGGGCTGCCCGCACGATTCGCGATCGCCCAGGCATACGGCCAGTTGCGCATGAACACGGCGTTACCGGCCTGGAACACGCCACGCGCCTCCTCTTCGCCGTAGTTCAGCACGGCCTTCGGGCTGATCGTGCCGACCCATTTTGCCGACTGCTCGAGCGCCTTGATCGCACCCGGGTTGTCGATCGTCACGCGGCCTTTGTCGTCGACTACCGTGCCGCCGTTGTAGCTGCTGACCCACTCGAGCGCATCGCAGGTCAGTCCCTCGTACGCGCGCCCTTGCCACACATAGCCCCAGACCTTCTCGTTGCCGGCGGCACGCTCGCCCGACTGGATCCTGCGTGCGGCGGCATCGAGTTCCTCCCACGTCGCAGGCACTTTCACGCGGTACTTGTCGAGCAGGTCCTTGCGGTAGTACAGCAGGCCCGTGTCGATGAACCACGGCATCGCGACCAGCTTGCCGTTCACCGTATCGTTCGCGACGATGCTCGGAAACGACTGGCTTTCCAGCCCTTTGCTGTACGGCTTCAGGTCGATCAGGTGGTTCGCGAGAATGCCCGGCCAGACCGTATCGATCTGCATCACGTCGATCTTGTCCGAGCCGCCGCCCAGCAACTGCTGATACAGCGCGAGTGTTTCGCTCGAGTTATTCGGCATGCTGATGAACTCGACCGCGTTGCCGGTCTTCTCGGCCCACCGCTTCGCCGAGACCTGGCAAATGTCCTGATCGACGCCGGCTGCACCGCATGCGATCCGCAACGTCGCCGCGCCTGCGCTGGCGGCCGCGGCGGCCGTCAGCGCGAGCGTCATCGTCAGCAAACCTGCCTTGAGCTTCATCATTCGGTGTCTCCAGTTTTTTCGAATCGTCGAATCGTGCGCCGCGGTGTCGCGAGCGCGTCGCCGGGTGCCGTGGGTCTATGAGACTCCAGTCCCGTTAATCGAAAATTTCGGAAACGCGCCGCGCCATTAACAATCGAAACAATCGCCGTCGCGGCTCAGCCCAGCAGCGCGGCGAGCGCCGCCAGATCGAACGGCTTCGGCACGAACGGCACGTCGGCGCGCCAGTCGGGATGGGTCTGATGAATCTCGGGCGGCAGGCCCGAAGTCAGCGCAACGCGCTGCGCCGGCCAGCGCTCGGCGAGCCGCGCCGCGAGCGCGATGCCGCTGCCGCCCGCGCCGAGCGAGATGTCCGACAGCACCAGCGTGACAGGGCCGTGCTCGGCCAGCCAGCGCAACGCCGCGTCGCCGGTCGCCACCGCATCGGCCCGCGCGCCGAGCGCCGTGAACTGGCTGAGCGCCGTGTCGCGCACCTCGGGATCGTCGTCGACCACGAGCACACGGGCACCGGTCCGCCCTGCAACGGTCGCCGCCGCCGGAACGGCCGGCGCGCCACGCCGCTCGGGCGGTGCGCTCTCGGGCAGCCACAGTTCCACGCGCGTCCCCTGGCCGACCTCGCTGTAGATGCGCAGATCGCCGCCGCTCTGGCGCACGAAGCCGTAGACGCTGCTGAGCCCGAGCCCGCTCCCCTCGCCGGCCGCCTTGGTCGTGAAGAACGGCTCGATCACCTTGTCGAGCAGCACCGGGGCGATCCCGCATCCCGTGTCGGCGACGCTCAGCACGATCGCGTGCGGCGCGCCGACCCCGTCGGCCGCCGGCGCGCGGCGCGCGGCCAGCACCAGCGTCCCGCCGTCCGGCATCGCGGCGGCGCTGTTGAGCGTCAGGTTGAGGACCGCATTCTCGAGCTGGCCGCGGTCGACGTTCACCCACATCGCGTCGGCGGCCGGCTCCAGCACGACGGTCACCCGCTGGCCTGCGGAATATTCGACGAGATCGAGCATCTCCGCGAGCATCGCCCGCACTGACACGCGTTCTGCCTGCAGCGGCTGGCGCCGCGCGAACGCGAGCAGCCGCCGTGTGAGCCGCGACGCGCGCTCGGCCGCGCGACGCGCCCGCTCGGCCATCGTCTGCGCATCCTGCTGGCCGTCGAGCCGCGGCAGCAGCAGTTCCAGGTTGCCGAGTATCGCGACCAGGAAGTTGTTGAAATCGTGCGCGACACCGCCCGTCAGCTGGCCTAGCACGTCCATCTTCTGCGCCTGGCGCAACTCGGCCTCGACCGCGCGCCGGCTCGTCAAGTCGCGGCAGACCGCCACCCATCCGCCGTCCGGGAGCGGCTGGCAGTGGAATTCGAGGGTGCGCTGGTCGCGCAGGTGCAGTTCGGCCGACGCGGCAATGCGTGCGCCATCCGAGCTGCGGGTCGCGGTCTCGCGCGACACCTGGCGCCAGCGCGCGGGCTGATGCATGGCCTGCCGCAGCATCGCGAGCGACATGCCTGCATGCAGCGTGCGCGGGTCGATCCCGAGCAGCGTTGCGAAGGTCGGATTCCACGCGATCAGGCTGCCGTCCGTGGCGTGGACGGACACCCCGTCGTTCATCGAATTGAGCACCGACTCCTGCAGACGGCGCTGCGACTCGAGGCCGTGGGTCAGTTGCTCCTTCTCGATGAGGTTGGTGCGGAACACCTCGAATGCGCGCGCCAGTTCGCCGATCTCGTCCGGCCGGTGCGTCGACGGCACCCGGTCGGACGTGATCCCTTTCGCGAGTCGCGCCATCACGCGCGTCATCGCCTGCAGCTTGTGCAGGATCCGGCTCGCATACGCGACGCCGAGCAGCGCCACCGCGACGCCCGCGACGGCCAGCAGCAGCAGGCCCGACTGGCTGGAGACCGCGACCTTGCGCACCTTGTCGCTGCGCTCGCTGGCAATCTGCCGCAAGCGTTCGACGTAGCGTGCCGACTTGCCGCTCAGGTGATCCGCGTGGCCGCGCAGGAGCGTGACGAGATAACCCGTCTGCGCTTCGCTCGACAGAAACTCGCGGCGCACCGCGAACACGCTGCGCGCGCCGCCGTCGAGTTGCTGCAGCGCCTCGGCAAGCGCCGGCCGGCGGCGGTCTTCGGCGCGTTCGCGCACGCGCAGCCACAGCGCCTCGTTGTCGCTTTCCGCACTGCCGAGTTCCGCCGCGTTGGCTGCCTGCAGCGCACCGGCCGTCCGGGCCCAGATCTCGAGCAGCGTCGGCGCCTGCTGTGCGATCACGCTCTTGTCGCGCGCGATGCCGTCGCCGATGCCGTCGTTCGCGAGGCGCAGCGCGCTCAGCTCCTCTTTCAGCTGTCGCTGCCTGCCCGACACGATCAGCAGCCGGGCGAGATCCTGGTCGATCGCGTCGAGATCGTCGATCACCGCAAGCTGCTCGCCCGCCTTCGCGGCAGGGCCCGGCTGTTTGCCGGAGGCTGGCGACAGCCGCCGGATGTCGCCGAGCAGGCCGCGCATCAGCTCGGTGTCGTTGTGCAGCAAGTCCGGCGAATCGGTCAGCATCATGCTCGGCGCGACGGCGGCGAGCTGCGCGACCTTGTCCGACAACTCGAGCGCGCGGGCGATTTCCGGCACCACGTTCGCTTCGTATTCGTCGAGCGCGTTCTGGTTCGCGCGCATGGACAACACGCCGACCACCACGACCGCGAGCGTGATGCCGAACAGCAGCAGAAACGTCGCAATCAGCTTGGCCCGGACACTCCAGGGCGGCAACAACGTCAACGTCGCGCGCATCGCGTCACACGCGCACGACGGGCACCGCGAACACATAGCCGACGCCGCGTTGCGTGCGGATATAGGTCGGCTGCTCGGGGTTCGGCTCGATCTTGCGGCGCAGGCGCAGGATTAGCACGTCGATCGTCCGGTCGTACACGTCGATGCCGAAACCGCGCGTATGTTCGAGCAGCTGATCGCGCGACCACACGCGCGACGGCTGCTGCACCATCGCGGCGAGCAGTTCGAACTCGCCCTGGGTCAGCGCGCACGGACCGCCGCTGTGCGTCAGCGTGCGTGCGGCCAGATCCAGCGTCCAGCCGTCGAAGCAGTAGCGCGGGCCGCCGCCGTTCGATGCCGGGCGCGGCATCGACAGCTCGGTCGTACGCCGCAGCTGCGCACGCACCCGCGCGATCAGTTCGCGACCGGAGAACGGTTTCGTGACGAAGTCGTCGGCAGCGGTCTCGAGACCGAGTATGCGATCCGTCTCGTCGCCAAGGCCGCTGATCATGATGATCGACACGTCGGACCGGCGCCGCAGCTCGCGCGCGGCCGTCAGGCCGTCTTCGCCGCGCAGCTTCAGATCGAGAATCACGACCGCATGCGGCGCGGCAGCCAGCCGTTGCTGCATCTGGGCGGTGCTGTCGACCGCCGAGACCTCGAATCCCGCTTCTTCCAGTACGCCGTTCAGCCAGGCGCGCACTTCCGGATCGTCGTCCACCACCAGGATCCGATGTTTTTCTGACATGCGTGTCTCCCTCATGCCATTCGCGGGCGCCAAGCCGGTCAGCTGCCGCATGCGAATGCACGTCGCTACTGTCGATGTATGTATGGCCGGCCGCTATCGTCATTCGCAAGCGCGCCGGAACCGCATGTTGGCGGATACCGGTCGGGTCTGGCAAGGTGAGGGTTTTCACCCAGCATGGAGAAGCCTGTTCCTGCGACATCTCGGTTGATCCCATCAGACTCGAGGGTGGCATTCGAAACAGGGTTATGTCCATAACCCATCGGAATATTTCGATCCACTTGGCCTTGCTGTTTGTCCGCTCCGATACGAGCGCTACAAAATGTATCGCGACGCGGGCTTCTCGGCCCAAGACGCCGCGAAAATGTCGAAAGGCATGCCAATGCCGGAAAGCTCGGTATTTTTTGAGATGAATCCAGATGGAAGCTGGACCCCGATCAGGAGATTTTGATGTCGTGTGAAAAGTGTCGCAGCTTTAGCGGAACGAGTTCTAACTATGAGTATCTGGGTATAAATATTTCCAGGCATGCGGAGTTGTACCGGTGCAAGAATTGTGGCCAATTTCTAGAGATTGTTGCGGAAGCGCGAGCTCCATATTTTCGTACGCTTGAGCAGGCCAAAGAGTACTTTCCGGATGCTCGCAAAGATCTCGAAAATCTTGCACCATGAAAGTGAACGCATGAGTATGCTCGAACAGTACTACGCTGGCGACGATAGCTGGAAGAAGTTCTCCAATCTCTTCGCGAAATACAAGGATTTGCCGGAGGTCCAGGAACTCGCCAAGGTCCTTCACGGGCAAGTCGATCTTGCTTATACGATCTACTCTCCATAAGTTTTTTGCACAAGCCCCGGACCTCAAAGGGCAACTAAGCGCCTCCAGGGCGACATCCGACCTGACACCGTCGATCAAACATTGCGGGATAGGTCGCGACTGCCAAATATTCTCCGATCATTTCCTATTTGTCGATGCGGGCCACATCCTTCACATATGGAAAACAGCCAATTATTCAAAGACAACATATTGAGACTGCGGACATCTTTTTAGAGAAACAACAACACCCGCTTCGCGCCCCGAACGACTGACCTGCTCCCCGCGTTTAGTACGGTGACGGTGTAGAGTCCGTTCCAGAGAGGAACGGCAATGAAAAAGCGATTCACCGAAGAACAGATCATCGGCATCTTGAAGGAAGCCGAGGCTGGCCTGAAGCCGGCGGAGCTGTGTCGCAAGTACGGCATCTCGGAAGCGACCTACTACAACTGGAAAGCGAAGTTCGGCGGGATGACGGTCTCCGAAGCTCAGCGCCTGAAGGAACTGGAGCAGGAGAACAGCAAGCTCAAGCGACTGTTAGCCGAATCGATGCTCGACAACGCCGCGCTGAAGGACCTGCTGGCTCGAAAGTAGCAAGCCCGCAGGCCAAGCGCGAAGCGGTCCGGATATTGATGACCGAACGTGCCATGGGTGTTACCCGGGCCTGCGGGCTGGTAGGGATTTCGCGCTCGCTGTTCCACTACGAATCACGCCGCCGAGTTGATGACGAAGCGCTGACTGGCCGGATGATGGCCATCGCCGCGCAGAAGCGCCGCTACGGCTATCGCCGGATTCACGTGCTGTTGCAGCGGGATGGCTGCTTCGCCAACCACAAGCGCATCTGGCGCCTGTACAGCAAGGCGGGGCTGAGCGTGCGCAAGCGGCGACGCAAGCGTATTGCGGCTGTCGAGCGCACGCCGCTGCCGTTAGCAACAGGCCCGAATCAGAGCTGGTCGATGGACTTCGTTTCTGACGGGCTGGCCTATGGTCGGCGGTTTCGATGCCTGAACGTGGTCGACGACTACACGCGCGAGTGCTTGGCCATCGAGGTCGATACTTCGCTGCCGGGCCTACGAGTGCAGCAAGTGCTCGAGCGGCTCAAGGAGATGCGAGGCTTACCCGCATCCATCACGGTCGACAACGGGCCGGAGTTCGCTGGTAAGGTGCTGGATGCATGGGCCTACGAAGCCGGTGTCACGCTGTCGTTCATTCGGCCTGGCAAGCCGGTGGAGAATGCCTATATCGAGAGCTTCAACGGGCGGTTCCGCGATGAATGCCTGAACGAGCACTGGTTCGTCTCAATGCGCCACGCCAAGCGGCTGATTGAGGAATGGCGTATCGAGTACAACACCGAGCGGCCTCATAGTTCACTCGGCTATCTGACGCCGGTGCAGTTCGCGCGGGCGCACGATGCAAAGCAGCAGTTTTTAACCTCGGACTCTAACTGCGGTTCGGACTAAAACCGGGGGCAGGTCACGACCACTCCCGCCCCCGTACCGGCACCCACCAGCCAAACTGTACCGGTACTGTACCGCCAACCGTCGCTAAACTGACCTCCATCCCCCGCCCTTCCGATGGAGACCCCGCGATGGAATTCCTCACCCTGAGTGCGCTGCCCGCCGGCATGCTGTTCGCGCTCGTCACGACGATCACGCCCGGCCCGAACAACACGATGCTGCTCGCGTCCGGCGTCAACTTCGGCTTTCGCCGCACGATGCCGCACCTGTTCGGCATCAGCATCGGCGTCGCGATCCTGATGCTCTGCGTCGGCTTCGGGCTCGGCGAAGTATTCAAGCGCGTGCCGCTGCTCTACACGATCCTCGAAGTCGCCAGCGTCGCGTACCTGCTGTATCTTGCGTGGCGCATCGGCACGTCGGGCGAAGTGAAGGCTCACGGCGCGAAGCCGCGACCGATGACGTTCATCGAAGCCGCCGCGTTCCAGTGGGTCAACCCGAAGGCATGGATGATGGTGCTGACCGCCGCGACGACGATCCGCCTGTCCGCCGACTACGGGATGAACGCCGCGTGGATGGCCGTCCTGTTCATCCTGATCGGCTTCCCCTGCATCAGCCTGTGGGCCGCGTTCGGCCTCGGCCTGCGGCGCTTCCTGTCGAACCCGCGCGCGCTGCGCATCTTCAACGTGACGATGGCCGTGCTGCTGATCCTGTCCCTGTATCCGCTCGTCGCGCACCTGCTGCAGCAGTGAGCGCTCACCGCGCGCCCGTTGAGCTTCGCGTGAGGCAGGCGTACCCTTTTGGTACGGGCGCGCGCCGCCGCTTCGCCGGTTGCGCCGCTGCTGCCGGGAGAAATGCCGATGAAGTCACTGCTGAGAGCCGGCGAGCACATCGAGGGCATGCACTGGGTGGCCGAGTATCACCCTGACACGCACGACATCCGTGTGCTGCGCGAAGACATCGAGGTCGGCACGTACTGCGCGCCGCCGACGCTGTTCGGCGAAGAGGAAGACATGGGCGCCGCGAACCTTGCCGATCACCGCAGCCGGGAGGCCGCGCTGCGCGCGTATCTGCGCAACTTCGTCAAGGAACACGACGCGGAGGAGTAGCGGCGCGCAGGCCGGCGCATCGCACCGGCCCGCGCACGCTCAATGGCCGAGCGATTCGATCTTGCCCGCCGGCTGCGTCGCGCCGTGCGGCCGCGCGATCTGCTTGATCAGCAGCGCGACGCACGCGAGCCCGCCCGCCACGGCCACCGTCGCGAACACGCCCGCGAACGAAAAGTGCCGGCGCGTCAGCTCCGCGACCAGGAACGAGCCGGCAATCCCGCCGAAACGCCCGACGCCGAGCATCCATGCGACGCCCGTGCCGCGCCCTTCGGTCGGGTAGAACGCGGCCGCGAGCGCCGGCATCGACGATTGCGCGGTATTCATCAGCACGCCGGCGATGAACACGACCAGCACCAGCAGCCCGACGTTGCCGGCCGCCTGCCCGATCGCGTAGACGCTGATCGCCGTCAGCGCGTAACACACGGCGATCACGCGGTTCGCGTTGAAGCGGTCCATCAGCACGCCACACAGCACGGCGCCGACGCCGCCGAGCGGGAACAGCGCGGAAATCAGCGTCGCGCTCTTCGGCGTGAGGCCCGCATCCTTCAGCAGGATCGGCATCCAGTTGATCGACGCGTAGAAGATCACGAGCCCCATGAAATACGCGACCCACAGCATCACCGAGCCGACCACGTACGAGCGCGACAGCACGACGCCGAGGCCCTTGCTGCCGGTCTGAGGCGCGGCCTCCGTCATCGCGAACGAGCCGGCGTTCAACGCATCGCGCGAGATGCGCGCCAGCGTCGCGCGGATCCGGTCGACCGACTGGCCGTTCGCGACCATGAAGCGCACCGATTCGGGCATCTTCAGCAACAGCAGCACGCCGAGCAGCAGCGGCGTCACGCCGCCGAGCATCAGCACGCTGCGCCAGCCGAAATGCGGAATCATCCACGCGGCGAGAAAACCGCCGAATGCGGCGCCGAGCGGAAAGCCGCAGAACATCAGGTTGATCACGGTCGCGCGGCGCTTGTCCGGGCAGAACTCGCCCATCATCGTGACGGCGTTCGGCATCGCCGCGCCGAGCCCGACGCCGGTCACGAAGCGCAGCACCGTCAGGTGGCCGATCGTCGTCGAGAAGGCGGACAGCAGGCACGCAACCCCGAACAGGAACACCGAGCCGAGCAGCAGTGAACGGCGGCCGAGCCGGTCGGACAACGGGCCCGACACGAGCGCGCCGCACGCGAGGCCGAACAGCGCGGCGCTCAGCACCGGCGCGAGATCGGGCTTGGTCAGGTTCCATTCGCCGAGCAGCGACGGCGCGATAAAGCCGATCGCGGCCGTATCGAAGCCGTCGAGCAGCACGATCACGAAACACATGAGGAAGACGAGCCACTGAAACCCGCCGAACGGCTGCTCGTTGATGAAGGTCTGTACGTCGACGACCGGTGTGCGATTCACGTCTGTCTCCTTGTCGGCCGGATGTCGATCGCACGGCGCGCTTCAGCGCGTGCAGCGGTCGCATACTGTGCCGTCATATCGGCAACCCGGCATGCGGGTCGCGCCTTTCCTGGTTCACGCACCGGCCATCCGGTGCGCGTCGCGCCGATACACTGCCGGCACGTTCTTGCATCGTCGACGGCCCGCCGCAACGACGGGTGTCGCGATCGGCCGAGGCAGGCGTCAGACCTGCCTCGGCCTGGAGGGCTCCGCCTAGGCGGCCCCGTCCTGTTCCTTGAAGATCTTGTCCGCGAGGTGAAACGCGGAATTCGCCGCCGGCACGCCGCAATAGATCGCGGTCTGCAGCAGCACTTCCTTGATCTCGTCGCGCGTCACGCCGTTGTTGCGCGCGGCGCGCAGATGCAGCGCCAGTTCCTCGCCGCGATTGAGCGCGACCATCATCGCGATGGTCAGCAGGCTGCGCGTATGGCGCGGCAAGCCCTCCCGCGTCCAGATCTCGCCCCATGCATAGCGCGTGATCAGGTTCTGGAATTCCTCGGTCACCTCGGTGCGGTTCTCGATCGAGCGATCGACGTGCGCGTCGCCGAGCACCGCGCGGCGCACCTTCATCCCTGCTTCGTAACGTTGCTGGTCGTCCATCGTCGGGGCCTCACGCGGTCAGGAACTCGAGCAGCGCGCGATTGAATTCGTCGGTGCGCTCGATATTCGAAATATGCGCGGCGTCGAATTCGACGTGGCGCGCGCCGGGAATCGCGGCGGCCAGTGCGCGGCCCTGGTCGGGCGGCGTCGACATGTCGTGCGCGCCCGTCACGACCAGCACCGGCAGCGCGATGCGCTTCACTTCCTCGCGCAGGTCGGCCGCGTTCAGCGCGTCGCAGTTCGCCGCGTAGCCGTCCTTGTCGGTATGCACGAAGGTGTCGCGGATCGCGTCGAACAGGCGCGGCTCGCGGCCGACGAACGCATCCGTGAACCAGCGCGGCAGCACCGCGTCGGCCAGTGCGGCCATCCCTTCGGCACGCGCCTTCTGCGCACGCGGCGCCCACACTTCCGGCGAACCGATCTTCGCGGCGGTGTTCGCGAGCACCGCGCGCTCGATGCGCGACGGGAAGCGCGCAGCCAGTGCCGCGCCCGTCAGCCCGCCCATCGAGATCCCGCAGAAATGCGCACGCGCGATGTCGAGGTGGTCGAGCAGGCCGATCACGTCGCCCGCGAGCTGGTCGATCGTGTACGAGCCGGCCGGCGCGTCGGAATGGCCGTGGCCGCGCGTGTCGTAGCGCAGCACGTTGAAGTGCTGCGTGAACGGGCGGATCTGCGGCGCCCACATCTGCAGGTCCGCGCCAAGCGAGTTCGAGAAGACGAGCCACGGCGCGTCGGCGCGCGCGGCACGGTCGATCCGGTAATGCAGTTTCACGCCGTTGACAGTGGCGAAGGGCATCAGTGTTCTCCTGGGGTCGGTGTGCCCGCGTGCAGCGCGAGCACGGCATCGACGTAGGCCTGCGCCTCGCCGACGTAATGTGCGGGATCGAGCAGACGTGCAAGCGCGTCGCGCGACAGGTGGGCGGAAACGGTCGAATCGGCCGCGAGCACGTCGAACAGCGTCGCGCCGGTGCGCACCGCTTCCCTGGACGCATGTTCGACGACGTGATGCGCATCGAGCCGGCCGATCCGGTCGCCGAGCGCGAGCATCACGGCTTCGCCGAGGATCAGCCCGTGCGTCAGGTCGAGGTTCGCGGCGAGCCGCGCGGTATTCACGTCGAGGCCCGCGACGATCTGCACGATCTGCGCGAGCGCGCCGCCGGTCAGCCGCGCGAGGTCGGGCAGCGCGTCCCACTCGGCCTGCCAGCCGCCGAGCGCGCGCTCATGCTCCTGCACCATCCCCGCGAACACGGTCGCGACGAGGCCGGGTGCGCGCACCGCGGCGGTCAGCACGGCCGCGCAGCCGACCGGGTTGCGCTTGTGCGGCATCGTCGACGAGCCGCCCTTGCCGGCGGCGGCCGGTTCGCCGAGCTCGCCGACTTCGGTCTGCATCTGCAGCGACACGTCGCGTGCGATCTTGCCGAGCGTGCCCGTCAGCATCCCGAAGCACGACGCGGCTTCCGCGATGCGGTCGCGCTGCGTGTGCCACGGCACGGCCGGCGCGGCGAGTTTCAGGTCGGCGGCGAGTGCGTCCGTCACGCCGCGCGCGTGCTCGCGCAGGCTCGCGAGCGTGCCGGCCGCGCCGCCGAACTGCAGCACCAGCGCACGCGCGCGCAATTCGGCGAAGCGCGCGCGATGACGCAGCAGCGCGTCGAGCCACTGCGCGAATTTCAGGCCGAGCGTGATCGGCAGCGCCTGCTGCAGCCACGTGCGACCGATCATCGGCGTTGCGCGATGCGTGCGCGCGAGCGCCGCGAGCGAGGCGCAGGCGGCGTCGAGCATCGGCTCGAGCACGTCGAGCGTGTCGCGCAGCTGAAGGACGGTCGCGGTATCGATGATGTCCTGGCTCGTCGCGCCCCAGTGGACGAACTTCGCGGCCTCGGGATCGTCGGTCTTCACCTGCGAGGTGAGCTGCTTGACGAGCGGAATCGCGAGATTGCCGCCGAGCGCCGCGTCGCGCGCGAGCGCGTCGGCGTCGAGCCGGCCGGCGTCGCACGCGCGTTCGATCGGTGCGACGGCGGCGGCGGGAATCACCTGCTGCGCGGCGAGCGCACGCGCCAGCGCGGCCTCGACGTCGAGCATGCGCTGGACGGTGGCACGGGGCGACCAGATCCGGTTGAGCGGCTCGGTGCCGCAGATGAGGGAGGTCAGGCGGGCGCTGTCTTCGAGCATGGCATCAGGTTGGGAAACGGGTGCGCCTATTGTCCACCGAAGCGCGCCGGCGTGCGCCCGAACGCGCGCCGCCGGCGGCTTGCGGGTTCAGGCGGCCTTGCGCGTCGCGTCGATCAGCGGCACGCCGGTCAGCTTCTGCAGTTCGTCGAACGACAGGTCGGTGAAGATCTCGACGACCGCGAGGCCGTCGCGCGTCACGTCGAGCACCGCCAGGTCGGTATAGATGCGGCTCACGCACTGCACGCCCGTCACCGGATACGAGCACTGCGCGACGATCTTGCTTTCGCCCTGCTTGGTCAGGTGCTCCATCATCACGAACACCTGCTTCGCGCCGATCGCGAGATCCATCGCGCCGCCGACCGCCGGAATCGCGTCGGGCGCGCCGGTGTGCCAGTTCGCGAGGTCGCCGTTCGCCGACACCTGGAACGCACCGAGCACGCAGTAGTCAAGGTGGCCGCCGCGCATCATCGCGAACGAATCGGCGTGGTGGAAATAGGCGCCGCCCGTCAGCAGCGTCACGTGCTGCTTGCCGGCGTTGATCAGTTCGTCGTCTTCCTCGCCGGGCGCGGGCGCCGGGCCCATGCCGAGCAGGCCGTTCTCGCTGTGCAGGAAGATTTCCTTGCTCGGGTCGAGGTGGTTCGCCACCAGCGTCGGCACGCCGATGCCGAGGTTCACGTACGCGCCTTCGGGGATGTCCTGGGCGACGCGCTTGGCCATTTCATCGCGGGTCAGTCGTTTCATTTGAATGCTCCTCAGGCAGGCGGTCAGGCGGCGCGGGCCGCGGCACGTTCGGCGGCCAGCTCGGCCGCATGCGCGGCCTGCGGCACCTCGACGATGCGCTGCACGAAGATGCCCGGCGTCACGATGTGTTCCGGGTTCAGCGCGCCGAGCGGCACGACTTCCGACACCTGCACGATCGCGACCTTCGCGGCGCTGGCCATGATCGGCCCGAAGTTGCGCGCGGTCTTGCGATACACGAGATTGCCCCAGCGATCGCCCTTGTACGCCTTCACGAGCGCGAAATCGGCATGGATCGGCGTCTCGAACACGTACGGCTTGCCGTCGATCACGCGCGTTTCCTTGCCTTCCGCGAGCTTCGTGCCGTAGCCGGTCGGCGTGAAGAAGCCGCCGATGCCGGCGCCCGCCGCGCGGATGCGCTCCGCGAGGTTGCCCTGCGGCACCAGTTCCAGCTCGATCTCGCCCGCGCGGTACAGCCCGTCGAACACCTGCGAGTCGCTCTGGCGCGGGAACGAGCAGATGATCTTGCGCACCCGCTTCGCCTTGAGCAACGCGGCAAGGCCGATCTCGCCGTTGCCTGCGTTGTTGTTGACGATCGTCAGGTCGCGCGCGCCCTGTTCGATCAGCGCGTCGATCAGCTCGGACGGCATGCCGGCCGTGCCGAAGCCGCCGATCATGATCGTCGCGCCGTCGTGAACGTCGGCGACCGCCGACTGAAGCGATTCGAAAATCTTGTTGACCATGTCTCTTCCTGATACGTACCCGCGGCACGATGCGCGGCTGTCGAGGGGACACGCGCGTGCCGCGTGCCGCGCCGGGACCGTATCCGGACCCGGCATTTGTTCGCTACACGAACCCAGATTCGATTAGCGAACGATGGGCCGATCATAGAGTCGCGCTCAGGGCGTTGTCAAGGCGGGATGCCTCGGGGGATGCGTCGTCGTCGAACGGCAGCCCGACGTAGTTCTCGGCGAGCGATTGCGCGGCGGCCCGTGAGCGCGACACGTACTTCAGTTCGGCGAGCTTCAGGCGGTTCACGAACGGCGTGTCGTCCGCGGACGGGTGCAGCATGTTCGTCATGAAGTACGAGAAATGCTCGGCGCGCCACACGCGTTCGAGGCAGGTCGCCGAATACGCGTCGAGCCGCGTCGCGTCGCCGCTCCGGTAGCGGGCGCCGAGCGCACGCGACAGTGCCCGGACGTCGGCGACCGCGAGGTTCATGCCCTTCGCGCCGGTCGGCGGCACGATGTGGGCGGCGTCGCCGGCAAGGAACAGGCGCCCGTACTGCATCGTCTCCGACACGAAGCTGCGCATCGGCGTCACGCTCTTCTGCGTGATCCGGCCCTCGGTCGGCGTCCAGCCGGTGTCGTTCGAGAAGCGCGTATGCAGTTCGTCCCAGACCCGCGCGTCCGACCATTCGTCGAGGTTCTCGTCGGGCCTGCACTGCAGATAGAGGCGCGTGACGGTCGGCGAGCGCATGGAGAACAGCGCGAAGCCGCGTTCGTGGTGTGCATAGACGAGCTCGTCGAGCGACGGCGCCGCGTCGGCCAGGATGCCGAGCCACGCGAACGGGTACACGCGCTCGAAGGTGCGCAGCCGCTCGGCCGGAATGGTCTGCCGCGCGATGCCGTGAAAGCCGTCGCAGCCGGCGATGTAGTCGCAGTCGATGCGGTCCTCGCGGCCGTCCGCATGCGTGAAGGTGACGAACGGATGCGCGCTCTCGACATCGTGCAGCGCAACGCCGCTGACTTCGAAGTGCATCTGATGGCCATGCTCGACGCCGGCCGCGATCAGGTCGCGCACGACTTCGTGCTGGCTGTAGACGGTGATCGCGCGGCCGCCGGTCAGGCCGCTCAGGTCGATGCGGTGACGCTGCCCCGAGAACAGCAGCTCGATGCCGTGGTGTTCGAGCCCTTCGCGGCGCATCCGCTCGCCGAGGCCGGCCTCGTTCAGCGTGTCGACGGTGCCCTGCTCCAGCACGCCGGCGCGGATGCGGTTCTCGCAGTATTCGCGCGAGCGCGCTTCGACGAGGATGGAATCGACGCCCTGCAGGCGCAGCAGATGGGAAAGCAGCAGGCCGGACGGCCCGGCGCCGATGATGGCGACCTGAGTACGCATTGTTCGTCTCCAGAACATTAATTCGAATCGTGGAACACATTTGAGCGCTTTCCCGACTATGCGGCAACGCGATTCCGGAGATATGTTCTATACGTTTCCAAGATACTGGTCCGACGATGGACGCCCTCGATCTGAACCTCATTCCCTATCTCGTCGCGCTCGACGACACGCGCAACGTCAGCCGCGCCGGCGACCTGCTCGGCGTGAGCCAGCCGCGCGTGAGCACGGCGCTCGGCCGGCTGCGCGACTATTTCGGCGACCCGCTGTTCGTGCGCACGTCGCGCGGCATGGAGCCGACGCCGCGCGCGCTGGCGCTGCTGCCGGCCGCGCGCGACGCGCTCGCGCAGATCGAGCGCGGCCTCGTCGCGCCGCACGACTTCGATCCGGCCGCGAGCACGCACACGTTCTCGATCGCGCTGTCGGACGTCGGCGAGATCGTGTTCCTGCCGAAGCTGCTGCAGGCGTTCGCGACGCGGGCGCCGCATGCGAACCTGCGCTCGGTATCGCTCGCGCACGACGAAGTCGGCCGCGGGCTCGAAGCGGGCACGATCGATCTCGCGGTCGGCTACTTCCCCGATCTCGACGGCAACAACTTCTTCCAGCAGCGCCTGTTTACGCACCGGTTCGTCTGCCTGATGCGGCGCGGCCATCCGTTCGAACAGGCATCGCCGTTTACGGTCGAGCAGTTTCTCGGCTGCGGGCACGCGGTCGTGCGCGCCGAAGGGCGCAGCCAGGAAGTGCTCGAGAAATATCTCGCGAAGCAGCGCATGCAGCGCCGCGCGGTGCTCGAGACGCCGCACTTCATGAGCCTGCCGTTCATCCTGAGCCGCACCGACCTGATCGCGACGGTGCCGCATGCGATCGGCTATGCGTATGCGGCCGAGCACGCGTTCATCGTGCCCGTCGAGCCGCCGCTGCCGCTGCCGCGCTTCGACCTGAAGCAGCACTGGCACCGCAAGTTCCACAACGATCCGCGCACCGCGTGGCTGCGCGGCGTGGTCGCGTCGCTGTTCAACGACGAACAGGACGAATGGCCGAAGTGAGCGCGCGGCCGCACGCACGACCGGCGAAAGCATGAAACAATGCGCGGATTCCGCGCCGCCGCCGGGCGGCCGCATTCGATGGAGCATGGAGCTGATACATGGCTAAGAAAACCAGGCGGCCCGAGCCGGTCGCATCCCGGCCGAGCCGCGACGAAGCCGAGGAAGCCGTCCGCGTGCTGCTGCGCTGGGCGGGCGACGATCCCGCGCGCGAAGGCCTGATCGATACGCCGGCGCGCGTCGTGCGTGCGTACGAGGAGTTCTTCTCCGGCTATACGCTCGAGCCGCGCGACATCCTCGCGCGCACCTTCAGCGAGGTCGACGGCTACGACGAGATGATCGTGCTGAAGGACATCCGCTTCGAGAGCTACTGCGAACACCACATGGTGCCGATCATCGGCCGCGCGCACGTCGCGTATCTGCCGAATCATCGCGTCGTCGGCATCTCGAAGCTCGCGCGCCTCGTCGATGCGTTCGCGAAGCGCCTGCAGATCCAGGAAAAGATGACGGTGCAGATCGCCGACACGCTGTTCGACGTGCTGCAGCCGAAGGGCGTCGGCGTGATCCTCGAAGCCGCGCACCAGTGCATCTCGACGCGCGGCGTGCACAAGCCGGGCGTCGAGATGGTCACGTCGCGGATGCTCGGCACGTTCCGCACCGACCCGTCGACGCGGCGCGAATTCCTGTCGATCGTCGCGAACCCTTCTTCAGTCAACCTGACGAATACGTAAATGGAGTCGACGAAGCAAGCGGCGCACGCGCCCGTCGTGCTGGTGACCGGCGCCGCGCGCCGGGCCGGACGCGCGTTCGCCGAGTATTTCGCCGCGCACGGCTATCGCACCGCGGTGCACTACGATCGCTCGGCGGACGCCGCGCAGGCCGCGGCCCGCGCGATCGCCGAACGCGGAACGGATTCTGTCGCGCTGCAGGCCGACCTGTCCGACGCCGCGCAGGTCGCCGCGCTGATCGACCAGGTCTACGCACGCTTCGGCCGCCTCGACGTGCTGGTCAACAATGCATCGGTGTTCTGGCAGGACCACTTCCCGAGCTTCGACCTCGCGGCGTTCGACCAGGCCTGGGCCGTCAATTGCCGCGCGCCGATCCTGCTCACGCGCGCGTTCTACGAGCGGGCCCGCGCGGCCGGCGCGCAGGGCGTCGTCGTGAACGTGGTCGACCAGAAGATCAAGGAAAACTTTCACCGCGACCATTTCAGCTACACGGTCGCGAAGGCGGCGCTCGGCAATCTCACGCAGATGCTCGCGCTGTCGGCGTCGCCGGTGCTGCGCGTGAACGCGGTGTTCCCCGGGCTGATGCTGCCGAGCGACGACCAGACGCAGGCCGACTTCGAACACGCGAGCCGCGCGTCGACGCCGCTCGCGCGCATCGCCGGGCCGAAGGACGTCGCGAGCGCGATCCTGCTGCTGACGGGCAGCGCCTACAACGGCGTGGATTTCGTCGTCGACGCGGGGCAGAACCTGATCCGCGTCGACCAGGACGTGCTGTACAAGCACCGCTCGCCGGCCGGCAAGCACTGACGCCGGCGCGCGCCCCCGCCTTGCGTTACGGCTTTTCGGCGCGCTCGCCTTCGCGCACCTTGCCCTGCGCGACGCTGGTGCCGGGCGGCACGCTGTGCGTGAGCCACACGTTGCCGCCGATCACCGAGCCGCGGCCGATCGTCACGCGACCGAGAATCGTCGCGCCCGCATAGATCACGACGTCGTCCTCGACGATCGGATGGCGCGCATTGCCCTTCACCAGCGCGCCGTCGCCGTCGGCCGGGAAACTCTTCGCGCCGAGCGTGACGGCCTGGTACACGCGCACGCGCTCGCCGATGATCGCGGTCTCGCCGATCACGACGCCGGTGCCGTGGTCGATGAAGAAGCTCGGGCCGATCTGCGCGCCCGGATGGATGTCGATGCCGGTGGCCGAATGCGCGATTTCATTGATGAAGCGCGCGAGCAGCGGCACGCCGAGCCGGTGCAGCGCATGCGCGAGCCGATGGTGCATCATCGCGAGCACGCCTGGGTAGCACAGCAGGATTTCGGTGATGTGCTGCGCGGCCGGATCGCCCGCGTAGGCGGCCTGGATATCGCTGACGAGCAGGGCGCGGATCTCCGGCAATTGCCGGCCGAACTCGCGCGCGATCTCGAACGCGCGCTCGTCGAGCGCGGCGGGCGGCGTATCCGCATGCTCGGGCAGGAACGGCAGCGCACGGCGAATCTGCTCGGACAGGATCCGCAGCGTGCTTTCGAGCGTATGGCCGACGTAGTAGTCGACGCTTTCATCTGTCAGGTCCGGCGCGCCGTAATGCGTCGGAAACATCGACGCGCGCAGGCCGGTCACGATCTTGCAGATCGCGTCGCGGGACGGCAGTTCACGGATGCCGCGCGGATGGCGCGTGCGATGGCGCTCCTCGCGCGACTCGCGCAAGCCGGCGACGATTTCTTCGAGGCCCCACTGACGGGCGGGTGATGTCGACATAGGTCCATGCAGGCGGCCGCGCCGCATCGCTCGGCCGCAAATAAAGTGACGGGTTCGACAAGATTACCGCGTTTTTCGTCCGAAAGCGGCGCGCGGGCCATCGGCCGGACGGCCGACGCGACGGGGCGCGCGGCGGCGTCAGATCGTGATACTGCTGGCGTCGATCCAGCGCACCGCCCAGTCGCGCGCATGCGCGATCGCGGCGCCTTCGTCGTTGAACTGGAGCTCGGACGGGAAGAACCGGTTCGCCACCAGTTCTCCGTCGCTCGACCGGGAGATCACGACATAGGGTTTGAACGAACCGTCGCTGGCGCGCGCGGGCGCGCAGTTCAACAGATAGCCGCGATGCGTGAAGGCAGTAGTCGCTTGCATGAATACGCCACCTCTAGTCCCTTGCTTTGTTGTTCACTACCCGTCTTTGAGGGTGCTGGCGCCCCGATGCGGGCAGAGACGGCGAGATCGCATCCCCTGTCGCCGCTTCGCAAGAAACGAATCATACTCTGTAGAAAACGCGTCTTCTAGCTGAAATAAATCATGACAAATCAGCGCGCGCCGCGCGACCGCGGCGATCGCCCGCGCGCCTTTTCCCGTCGTGCCCGGAACGGGATTTGCTTGATCCGGAGCGCTTCGCCGCCAGGAGAGTCGCGATGGAACCGTCTGCCCCGAAGCCGCCCGCCCGTCCGCGCAGCATCGAGCTCGACAACGACGACACGCACGACAGCACGGTCGACACCGACGGCAAGAACCGCGAGGCGGCGCGCCTTGCCGGCGGCGGGCCGATCTCGCCCGACGAGATCACGCGCAGCAACGCGTCGCTCGTCAACGCGATGCCGGAGGCCGGCGACGGCTTTGCCGGCTTCGACAGCCGCCCCGGCGGCAATCATCCGGCGTTCGCGCTGCGCGCGGGCTACATGCTGGTCGAGAAGGGCTTCGACGCGCCGCCGCCGATCGGCGACGAACTGTCCGGCGCCGTGCACCGGATGTACGGCAGCACGCACTGGCCCGGCCACAGCCGGCGACCCGGGCGCGTGATCGAGCTGACGCCGGTGCCGCGGTAGCGCGCGGCGGCGGTGCGTGCGTGCGCGGGCGTGGGCGCCGGCGCGCGCACGCGTCGCCGAAGATCGGCGCGGCGTTTGAATCGGTCGTTTGCCTCGGCCTGCGGGTAGCGCCTGCGTGCCGACGTTGATCGAGATCAGGTCGCGGCGACGCGGTTGCGATTCAATGGCGGTACGGTCGGTGCCGTGCTTGCGTCGCGCCGCCGCGCGCGGCATCGCGTTGCCCGTTCGGCCGTTCGCGATGAAGTCGTTCCGTCCGTCGGTACGCCGCCCGCACCGTTTCGCCGGTTCGACGGTCCACCTCGTTGCGGCGATGCAGCCTGTCGCGCGTCGCGTGGGGTGCGCGCCGCGCACGACGACCGTGCCTCGACCGGCGCGCATCGCAGCAACCGACGTCATCGCGATGCACGCCGACGTGCCCGTGCGGCGCCGATCCCGCTCGCGGCAAGCGATGCAGCGGACGCCGCACTGCAAAGTCCCGGGCATTGGTTTACTCTGCGTCGCAGCAACGCGCAGCTCGATCGGCCATCCGGCCGACTTCCGTTCAATCCGCCTCTCGGAGACACTATGTACAAGCGTATTCTGGTTGCCGTCGACGGCAGCGACACGTCCCGCCACGCATTCGATGCCGCGCTCGCGCTCGCGAAGTCGCACGGCGCGGAGCTGCAGGCGCTCTACGTCGTCGAGAACGCCGCGATCTACTACAACGTGCCGGGCTACGATCCGTCCGTGCTGCGCGACCAGCTGCTCGCGCAGGGCAACGATCTCGCGAAGGACTTCGCGGCGCAGATGCAGGCGGCCGGCGTGAAGGGCCAGACGCTGACGAGCGAGGCGTCGTCGCTCAACGACGTGTCGTCGCTGATCCTCGAAGGCGCGAAGGCATTCGGCGCCGATCTGCTCGTGCTCGGCACGCACGGCCGTCGCGGCTTCCGTCGCCTCGTGCTGGGCAGCATCGCCGAGCAGTGCGTGCGCCACGCATCGCTGCCGGTGCTGCTGATTCCCGCAGCCGCGCACACGGACGAAGCGGCGAGCTGAACGGGTGGGCGCTGCCGCCGCATCGCCCCGTCACCGGCGTGCGCATGCCGCGCATGCATCGGTGCGCCCGCATGCGCGGGCTGCGCAAGCGTGCGCGCGGCAGTGCAACCGGTCGCGACGTTTTGTCACCCGACAGTCGCAACTTGCGGTGGGACAATGATTCCGTCGATTCAACGCCGGAGTAAACGATCATGCTGACGCCCGTCGCCACACGCCCCGCCGCCACGTCTCACGCCGCGAGCTGGGCACCTCGTCAGGCCGCGCACTGCTCGACGTGCGCCATGCGGCACCTGTGCATGCCCCAGGGCCTCGCGCCCGAAGCGCTCAGCCGCCTCGAATCCGTCATCTGCGCGGCGCGGCCGGTGAAGCGCGGCGAAGCGCTGTTCCGCGAAGGCGACGCGTTCGACAACCTGTACGCGGTGCGCTCCGGTTCGCTGAAGACGGTCGCGACGCGCCACGACGGTCGCGAACAGGTCACGGGCCTGCACCTCGCGGGTGAAGCGCTCGGCCTCGACGGCATCTGCGACGACACCCATCCGCGCACCGCGATCGCGCTCGAAGACAGCTCCGTGTGCGTGATTCCGTACGCCGCGCTGAAAACGCTGTGCTCGGAGGCCGGCTCGATGCAGCTGCGCATGCACAAGCTGATGAGCGAACAGATCGTGCGCGAAACGTCGCAGACGATGCTGCTCGGCTCGCTGAACGCCGAGGAGCGCGTCGCCGCCTTCCTGCTCGACGTGTCGTCGCGCTACCTGAAGCGTGGCTATTCGCCGTCCGAATTCAACCTGCGCATGACGCGCGAAGACATCGGCAGCTACCTCGGCATGACGCTCGAAACGGTCAGCCGCACGCTGTCGAAATTCCAGAAGCGCGGCCTGATCGAAATGCAGGGCCGTCACGTGCAGATCGTCGACTTCGACGGCCTTCACCACGTCTGATCCCGCACGCGGCGCGCGCAACATGCGCGACCGCCGCCGGGCCCGCGTCCGTCGGGCCCGTCAATCCAGAAACAGCGCGGCGCGCGCCTTGAGCGCCGCGCTGAAATCGTCGAGCCAGCCGATCGACAGGCGCCAGCTCTGCCAGTAGAGCTCGATGTCGACGGTCCGCCCGGCCGACATGTCGACCAGTTCCCCCGCCGCCAGCTGGCGATCGACCATCCGGTCCGGGCACATTCCCCATCCGAGCCCCGTTTCGCACGCGCGCAGATAACCGGCGACATGCGGGATCCAGTGCTGCGGCGGATCGAGATCCGCGCGCGTCACGCGCCGGATGAAGCGCGCCTGCAGCCCGTCCTTCGGATTGAACATCACGCACGGCGCGCGGCGCAGCGCATCGCGCGTGATGCCCGCCGCGAAATAGCGCGCGTGAAACGCGGGCGAGCACACCGCGCGATAACGGATGCGCCCGAGCCGCGTCGAGCGGCAGCCCTGGATCGGCTCCGCCTGCGCGGTCACCGCGCCCTGCACGCTGCCGTCGCGGATGCGCGCGGCCGTGTAGTCCTGGTCGTCGATCACGAGGTCGAGCAGCGTCTCGCGCTCCGCGCAGAACGGCGCCACCGCGTCGATGAACCACGTCGCGACGCTGTCGTCGTTGACGGCCACGCGCAAGGTCGGCCACCCGGACGCGAGCGGCCCGTGCAACGCCGGCATCCGGCCGGACAGCTCGGCTTCGAGCAACTGCACGCGTTCGGTGTGCCGGCACAGCAGCGCGCCCGACGGCGTCGCGACACACGGCTGGCCGCGCTTGACGAGCACGCTGCCGACGCGTTCCTCGAGCAGTTTCACGCGCTGCGACACGGCCGACGGCGTGACGTTCAGCTCCTTGGCGGCCCGTTCGAACGAACCGTGCCGGATCACCGCCGCGAGCGCATCGAGCAATGCATAGTCGAGCATTAGATTTCCTTAATCGACATTAGGCGATTTAGCTTCTCTTATTTCGCCGATGCCCGCAGACTAGCGCTACCCGATCCATCCGTCCACTGCTGTCATCCACCATGAACTGGCTCGCTTTTTCCCACGGCGTCGCGCTGTGCGCTTCGCTCATCGTCACCATCGGCGCGCAGAACGCGTTCGTGCTCCGGCAGGGCATCATGCGCTCGCACGTCGGCAAGATCGTGCTGCTGTGCGCACTGTCCGACATGATCCTGATCGGCGCCGGCGTCGGCGGCGCCTCGGTGCTCGTCGAACGCTACCCGACCTTCGTCCACGCGGTGCTGTATGTCGGTCTCGCATATCTCGCATGGTTCGGCATCAATGCGCTGCGCCGCGCGTTCAAGCCGGGCCACGAAACGCTTGACGTGCGCGGCGATGCGGTCGCGCCGCCGCCGCAGAGCGGGCTCGCGATCGTGCTGATGACGCTCGCGTTCACGTGGCTCAACCCGCACGTGTATCTCGATACGTTCCTGCTGATCGGCACGGCCGGCGCGCGCGAGCCGGAAGGATCGCGCGCCGCGTTCGCGATCGGCGCGATGACGGTCAGCGTCGTCTGGTTCGTCGGGCTCGGCTACGGCGCGCGACTGCTCGCGCCGTGGTTCCGCAAGGCCGTCGCATGGCGCGTGCTCGACGGCGCGATCGGCAGCATGGTGCTGTTTCTCGCGGCAGTGCAGCTGCGATAACGCACGGGCCGCATCCGCCGGCCGTCATCCGATTCGGCCCCGCTCGTCGCGCGGGGCTTTCCCGTCTTTTCCCGGCTTTTCCGACCCCGCTGCGCATTACCGCAGCAGCACGCATCCGTCGCGAAATCCGCTCCCGATCGAATCCGGCCGCACCGGATGACGGATAGCGGACGACTCGTCTGCCGTGCGATCCAATCCCTCCGTTATCGCGGCATTTCACGGCCTGCACGAATCGCACCGATCAGGGACAATGTTCGGGTTCCCGCGACGCCGGCGAACCTGCTCTGCACGCACTGCCGCGTCGTCGCGATCGACACCGTCAATTCCGCAGTTCAATCCGTGACACCCACATCGGAGAGAAAGATGGCATTACGCACACTCGGTACGTCGGACATCCAGGTATCGCCGCTCGCATTCGGCGGCAACGTGTTCGGCTGGACCGCCGACGAGAACACCTCGTTCTCGCTGCTCGACGCGCTCGCCGACACCGGCATCAACTTCATCGACACGGCCGACGTCTATTCGGCGTGGGTGCCCGGCAACAGCGGCGGCGAATCGGAAACGATCATCGGCAAGTGGCTCAAGCGCTCCGGCAAGCGCGATCAGGTCGTGATCGCGACCAAGGTCGGGATGCTCGGCGCGCGCGCCGGCCTGTCGAAGGACAACATCCTGAACGCGGTCGACGATTCGCTGCGCCGCCTGCAGACCGACCATATCGACCTGTACTTCTCGCACCGCGACCTCGCCGACACGCCGCTCGAGGAAACGCTCGGCGCGTATCGGACGCTGATCGACGCGGGCAAGGTGCGCATCATCGGCGCGTCGAACTACAGCGGCGCGCGCCTGCGCGAAGCCGCCGAGATCAGCCGGCGCGACGGCCTGCCCGCGTACCAGGTCATCCAGCCCGAATACAACCTGATCAACCGCGCGGAATACGAACGCGATCTCGAACCGGTGGTGCGCGACCTGAAGCTCGGCGTCGTCAACTACTACGCGCTCGCGAGCGGCTTCCTGTCGGGCAAGTACCGCAGCGAAGCCGACCTGAAGAAGAGCGTGCGCGGCGATCGCGTCGCCGGCTATCTGAACGATCGCGGCCTGCGCATACTCGCGGCGCTCGACGCCGTCGCCGACAAGCACGGCACGCAGCCGGCCGCGATCGCGCTCGCATGGCAGATCGCGCGGCCGACGATCACCGCACCGATCGCCAGCGCGACGTCGCTTGCGCAACTCGCGCTGCTCGGCGACGCGATTCGCGTACAGCTCGATCAGGACGACATCCGGAAAATCGACGAAGCCAGCGCCGCTTGAGCTGCGTGCATGCGGGCGGGTCGTAGGAATATCGCGCCGTCGCGCGGTTCCGCCGCCCGGCCCGCGTGACGCGGTGTACCAGCGATGCGATGGCGGCGAAGGCGCGCGCATCGCAACGCGCACGCCGAATCGAGCATTCGGGATCTTCACGTCAGTCACGCGCGTTCTCCCGACTTGAACGTCACTTGCAGCACGAGCCGCCGCAAGCGCGCGATCGGCGAACACGGCCCTTAACCCGAAATCGCATTCGCGATTTGACCGGCACGGCCGCTTCTTTTGCCCGACACGGACATCGCCCCGGTCGCCGGCCGCAACGCCCCGCCCGGCAAGGCTTTCGCCGCGCCCCGGTGTTTCACGGATTGACCGCGGCCTTCGACGTCGCCGAGACTGCGCCGCTCGGGCGTCATTGGGAGAACGTCATGCCGGACACCAGCACCGGGATCGTCACGATCTCGACGCGCGCCGTGCGCGGCCACGAGCGCGTCGACTTCTGGGTCGACCACGTCGCACGCTCGCTCGTGCGCATCGAGTGCAGCGGCAAATCGTCGGACGGCATCGACGCGACCCTGCGCAAGCGCGACCTCGCGCTGTTCAGCGCATGCGACATCGTCGCGAACCGGCACGCGGTCGTGCGCACGCCGCACAACATCCATGCGGACCAGCGCGACGCGGTGTTCGTCTGCCTGATGCACGCGGGACAAGGCTATACATTCCAGGACGTCGAGTGCATGCAGCACGCGCCCGGCGACATCGTGCTCTACGACACGTCGATGCCGTACGGCCACGGCTTTCCCGCCGACATGGCGATGACCGTGCTCGACGTGCCGCGCGACGTGTTCGAGGCGCGCGTCGGCCCGTGGCGCTATCGCGGCGCGGTCAAGATCGATCGCGACGACGGCGTCACGTCGTGGGCCGCGCGCCAGGTCTATGCATTGCTCGCCGAGCCGCATTCGCCGGCGCACGACGCGCGCGAACGGCGCGCCGCAGCCGTGCTCGATCTCCTGCGGTCGATGCTGCGCCTGCGCGACGGCGATGTATCGCCGACGAAGTCGACCGTCCATACGCTGTCGCGGGCCAAGGCGTTCATCGAAAGCCGTCTCGACGACGATGCGCTCGACTGCCACGCGGTGAGCCGCGCGATCCACCTGTCGCCGCGCCAGCTCGCGCGCATCTTCGAGATCGAGGGAATGCCGCTCACGCGCTACATCCTCGCGCGGCGTCTCGAGCGCTGTCGCGCGGACCTGCGCGACCGGTCGCTGAAACACCTGACGGTCAGCGAAATCGCGTTCCGCTGGGGCTTCAACAACAGCGCGCACTTCAGCCGCAGCTACCGCGCCCGCTTCGGCGAAACGCCGAGCGAGACGCGCGCACCGGGCATGACGCGATAACGTCGGTTCGCCCGCGTCATTGAGCGGACAGGACGTGCGCCATTCGCTGCGCCGGGCCGCTGCGTGTCCGCGCGAGGCAAGCACGACGGCCGTGCCGGTCAAACCGGGCCACGGCCCGCTCGCTAATCTGGCGCCTTGCGCGGCGGCACACGTTCCGCCGCCCGACACAGCAAGGAGAAAAAGCGGGATGGAGACGTACGACCATATCGTCGTGGGCGGCGGTTCGGCCGGTTGCACGATCGCGCATCGACTGGTGAAGGCCGGCAGGCGCGTGCTGCTGCTCGAGGACGGGCCGAAGGACGACAGCCTGTTCATCAGGATTCCGGCGACGTTCATCCGCGTGCTCGGCACCGCGCGCACGGTCACCTTCGAAAGCGAGCCGCAGGCCGGCGCCGCCGGACGCCGGACCTATGTGCCGCAGGGCCGCACGCTGGGCGGCGGCAGCTCGGTCAACGCGATGCTGTACGTGCGCGGCACGCGCGACGACTACGACGAATGGACCGCGCTCGGCTGTGCCGGCTGGGGATGGAACGACGTGCTGCCGGTCTTCAAGCGCGCCGAATCGCACGTGCGGCTGTCCGAGCCGTTCCACGGCACCGACGGGCCGCTGAAGGTCGGCGACACGCGCTTCCGGCACCCGCTGAGCCTCGCGTTCGTGAAGGCCGCGCAGGAAACCGGCCTCGCGTACAACGACGACTTCAACGGCGCCGCGCAGCAGGGCGTCGGCTTCTACCATACGACGATCTTCGACGGACGGCGCGGCAGCACCGCAGCCACCTATCTCGCCGACGTGCTCGACCGGCCGAACCTGCGCGTGCTGACCGGCTGCCGCGTCACGCGCGTGCGCTTCGACGGACGGCGCGCGTGCGGCGTCGAATGGCGCAGCGGCACCGGCGCGACGGGCGCGGCAGCCGCGCGCTCGGACCTCGTGCTCGCAGCCGGCGCGTTGAGCACGCCGAAGCTGCTGATGCTGTCGGGCATCGGGCCCGGCGCGCACCTGAACGCGCTCGACATCGACGTGCTGCACGACAGCCCCGAAGTCGGCGCGAACTACCAGGACCACCTCGAAGTGTCGATCTACGGCTACAGCCATGCGCCGATCAGCCTGCTCGGCCAGGACCGCGGGCTGGCGGCGCTGCGCCACGGCCTGCAATGGATGCTGTGCCGCACCGGCCTGCTGACGTCGAACGTCGTCGAGTCGGGCGCGTTCGTCGACACGACGGGCGACGGCCGGCCCGACATCCAGTTCCACGTGCTGCCGACGCTGGTCGGCGACGTCGACCGCGCGCCGCTGCCGGGCCACGGCCTGTCGATCAACCCGTGCCTGCTGCGGCCGCGCTCGCGCGGCGCGATGCAGCTGCGCAGCCGCGACCCCGCCGCGCCGATTCGCTTCGACAGCGGCGCGCTGTCGGATCCGGCCGATGTCGACGGGCTCGTGCGCGGCGTCGCGCTCGCGCGGCGCATCATCCGCGCGCCGTCGCTCGCCCGTCTCGTGCGGGAAGCGGAAACGCTGTCGGACGCGACGCTGGCCGACTACGTGCGGCAGCGTGCAAAGACCGTCTACCACCCGGCCGGCACCTGCCGGATGGGCAGCGACGCGCAGGCGGTCGTCACGCCGCGTCTCGCGGTGCGCGGCGTCGATGGGCTGCGGATCTGCGATGCGTCGGTGATGCCGCGCATCGTGTCGGGCAACACGAACGCGCCGACGATCATGATCGCGGAGCGCTGCGCGGACTTCATGCTGACGGACTGACGCGCAAAAGGCGCGCACGGCACGCGCCGCCGCGCCGGCCTCAGCGGTCGGTCGTGCGCGCCGCGTCGCGCAGCGCCATCGGCGACGCGCCATACCGGTCGCGAATCGCGCGGCTGAAATGCGCCTGGCTCGAAAATCCCCAGCGGAACGCGATCTCGCCGACGCTGGTCTTGCGCAGGCGCGCATCCGTCAGCTCGCGGTAAGCATGCAGCAGCCGTTCCGACCAGATGTGCTGCGTGACCGACTCGCCCTCGGCGGCAAACAGCCGGCTCAGGTGGCGCAGCGACAGCCCGACCGCATCGGCGACGGCCTGCGGCCCGAGTTCCGGCTCGCCGAGATGGGTCGCGATGTACTGCTTCGCGGTCAGCAGATACGACAGCGACGTGCGCGAGGCGCGCACGCCGTTCACCTCGGCGTCGATCAGTTCCGCGACCAGCGTGCGCGTGCACTCGGAGAAGCGCGCCGCGTCGCCCTCGACGGGCGTCTTCATGAAGCGCTCGACACTCGCGCGCAGCGTGGTGCCGAGCATCTCGCCCGCACCGGGCCGCGGCGAGATCTTCAGCGGCAGCAACGCCAGTTCCGCTTCGAGCCGGCGGTCGATCATCGCGATCGGGATGTCGATCAACAGCTGCCGCATCGGCGTCAGGAATCCGAAAAGATAGGGGACGCGCGTGTCGTAGACGACGATGTCGCCGGCTTCCGCCAGCAGGCAGCGGTCGTGCTGGATGAAATACGCGCGTCCGCTGACGATCTGGCACGCGAACAGCGCTTCCTTCGGCAACTGGCGCACGAGCGCCGGACTGCGCTCGATCACATGGTCCTGCCCGCGAATGTCGGCGATCCCGAGGCCCGGCAGCGCCAGGTCGGTCTTCGTGACCTCGAGCCCCGCCGGCGACAGCGACGAACAGCGCAGGCCGACCAGCGTCGCCGCGTTGAACGCATCCCAGTACGCCATCCGGTCGCGCGCCGGCACGTCGGCGGTCGAGCCGTGCGTGCATGAAAGAACGGTCGAATTCGTCACGTCGCCTCCTGCGGGCGCCTGTCGTGCGCAGCGGCACGATTGGGGATGGTTCGTCTCGAAAATGGTGCGGAGCAATGTCCGAACCGATCAAGCAATTCGTCCCGCCCAGTCAAGAGCGGTGAGTACCGGCCGGCTAAAGTCGAGCCCACGACATCTGCACACAAAGGAGACAAACCGTGGTCGACCAAGCCGTCACCGAATTCTGGCAAAACATCGCGCCGATTGCCAATCCGTTCAAGCCCGATGCGCTGCCGGAAGTCTACATCGCGAATGCGGTCACCGAGGACGAGCGATACTACGTTCCGTTCACCGAAACGGTTTCGTCGCGGCCGCTGTGGATCTCGCCGACGCAGAACAAATGGTGCGACATCCTGATGGCGAAGCAGGCGGGGCTCGTGAACCGTCACTACCACCCGCACGAAGTATTCGCGTACACGATCTCCGGGAAATGGGGCTACCTCGAGCACGAGTGGACCGCGACGCGCGGCGACTTCGTGTACGAGACGCCGGGCGAAGGCCATACGCTCGTCGCGTTCGATCACCCGGAGCCGATGCGCGCGTTCTTCATCGTCAAGGGGCCGCTGATCTGGCTCGACGAGGCCGGCAATCCCGACGGCTACTTCGACGTGCATTCGTACATCGCGATGTGCAAGGCCCACTACGAGAAAGTGGGCCTCGGTGCACAGGCGGTCGAGAAACTGTTCCGTTGACGCGCGACGAGGCCATCCATGACATCCTCCCCTTCCCGGAAGTCGGCGTGGACGTACGAGAACAGGCTGCTATTGATCCTGTTCATGACGTTCGGCTTCGTGTTCTTCGACCGCCTCGCGCTGTCGTTCCTGTTCCCGTTCATGTCGGCCGAGCTGCACCTGACCAACGCGCAGCTCGGCATGGTGTCGTCCGCGCTCGCGCTGACCTGGGCGCTGTCGGGCGCCGCGACCGGCGCGTGGTCCGATGCGCGCGGCACACGCAAGCCGCTGCTGATCGCGGCGGTGCTCGGCTTCTCGGTCTGCTCGGCGCTGTCGGGGCTCGTCGGCGGCTTCGCGAGCCTGATCGCGTTCCGCGCGCTGATGGGCATCGCCGAAGGCCCGGTGCTGCCGCTGTCGCAGTCGCTGATGGTCGAGAGTTCGACGCCGAGCCGCCGCGGGCTGAACATGGGCCTGCTGCAGGGCTCCGCCGCCGGCCTGCTCGGCGCGATGATCGGCCCGCCGGTCGTGATCGGCATCGCGACCGCATACGGCTGGCGCGAAGCGTTCTACGTGTCGTGCCTGCCCGGCTTCGCGATCGCGTTCTGCATCTGGCGCTGGGTGCGCGAAGTGCCGCCCGGCGGCGCACGGCATGCGCAGGCCCACGGCGACGGCGCGCCGGCCGCGGGCGGCGCGGCCGTCAGCCGCTGGGCGCTGCTGAAGGAACGCAACATCCTGCTGTGCGTGCTGATCAGCTGCTTCTTCCTCACGTGGTTCGTCGTGGTCATCTCGTTCGCGCCGACGTTCCTGGTCAGCAGCCGCCACCTGTCCGCGTCGGACATGGGCGTCGTGATGACCTGCCTTGGCGCCGCATGGGTGTTCTGGGGCTTCGCGGTGCCCGCGATCTCCGACCGCATCGGCCGCAAGCCGACGATGATCGTGTTCGCGCTCGTCGCGGCCGCCTGCCCGGTCGTGATGATCCATGCGAGTTCGCTGTGGGCGCTCGGCACGCTCGTGTTCGCGACCTACACCGGCCTCGGCTGCTTCACGCTGTTCATGGCGACGATTCCGGCCGAGACGGTGCCCCCGCGCTCGATCGCGAGCGCGCTCGGCCTGATCATGGGCGCCGGCGAGCTGATCGGCGGCTTCGTTGCGCCGACCGTCGCCGGCGTCGCGGCCGATCGCTACGGACTGTCGTTTGCGATGTGGATGTCGGCGGCCGGCGCGGTGCTCGCATGCGTGCTGTCGTTCGGTCTCGTCGAAACCGCGCCGGCCGTGCTGCGCAGGCGTGCGCTCGCCGGCGCCGCCGCGAACCGTCTCGACACGCCCAACCTCGGAGGACGCTGAGATGCGCGCACTTCAATGGCATGGCGCGCGCGACGTGCGCCTCGTCGAGATCGACACGCCGCGCGTCGGGCCCGACGAGGTCCGCATCGCGGTCGCGTATTGCGGAATCTGCGGCAGCGATCTGCATGAGTACGCGGACGGCCCGCATGCGATCCCGGTCGATGCGCCGCATCCGCTGTCGGGCCGCACCGCGCCGCTGACGCTCGGCCACGAGTTCTGCGGCACCGTGGTCGAAACCGGCGCGAACGTCACCGCGCTGCGCGCCGGCGACCGCGTCGCGATCGAGCCCGAGTATCGCTGCCGTCGATGCGCGTACTGCCGCGCCGGGTCGTACAACCTGTGCGTGTCGATGGGCTTCGCCGGACTGATGGGCGACGGCGGGATGGCCGACTTCGCGGTCGTGCCCGCCTACATGCTGCATCGGCTGCCCGACGGCGTCAGCCTCGAACAAGCCGCGGTGATGGAACCGGCCGCCGTCGCGCTGCATGCGCTGCGGCGCGGCGAACTGCGGCTCGGCGACACCTGCGCGGTGTTCGGGCTCGGGCCGATCGGCCTGTTGCTGATCATGCTCGCGAAGCTGCAGGGCGCGACGACGATCGCCGCCGTCGACGTGTCGCCCGAACGTCTTGCGGCAGCCACGCGCTTCGGCGCGACGCACGTGTTCGACGCCCGCGCGTTCGACCCGCCCGCGCTGCGCGACGCGATTCACGCGGCCACCGGCGGGCTCGGCGTCGACGCCAGTTTCGAGGCGGCCGGACTGCCGTCCACGTTCGAAGCGGCAATGCACGCACTGCGCAAGGGCGGCCGCGTCGTGATGGTCGGCTTGATGCCGCATGCCAGCTTCGATGCATTCCGCGCGGTCAACGACGAACTGACGTTCACGGCAAGCGTCGGCTACCGGCATGCATACGAGGATCTGCTGCGCCTCGTCGCGTCGGGCGCGCTCGACCTCACGTCGATCGTCACGCGCACCGTGTCGCTCGAGGACGCGGTCGCGGACGGCTTCGACGCGCTGCTCGCGGATCGCGCGCAGATCAAGATCCTGGTTTCCCCCGCGCTCGGGCCCGCCCGGCGCACACACGTCACAGGGAGCATCGAGCATGAGCCAGCCGTCGGTGTTTGAAGGCAAGAGCGTCGTCGTGACGGGCGGCACGTCGGGCATCGGCGCGCGCACCGCGCTGCGTTTCGCGCAGGCGGGCGCGTCGGTCGTCACGCTCGGGCTCGACGCCGCCGGCCCGCATGCGCCCGTGCACGACGCCATCCGCAACGTCGAGCTGGACGTGACCGACAGCGATGCGCTGACGCACACGATCGCCGCACTGCCGCGTCTCGACGTGCTCGTCAACGGCGTCGGCATCAGCCGGCACGCGGACGAATACCTGATGGACCAGTTCGAACGCGTGCTGAACGTGAACCTGACGTCGGTGATGCGTGCATCCGATGCCGCACGACCCGCGCTGTCGGTCAACGGCGGCTCGATCGTCAACATCGCGTCGATGTACACGTACTTCGGCAGCAAGGACCGGCCCGCGTACAGCGCGAGCAAGGGCGGCGTCGCGCAGCTCACGCGCTCGCTCGCGCAGGCGTGGGCCGATCGCGGCATCCGCGTCAACGCGGTCGCGCCCGGCTGGATCGACACGCCGCTCAGCAGCGGACTGATGGCCGACGCGCAGGCGTCGCGCCGGATCCTCGATCGCACGCCGCTCGGGCGCTGGGGCACGACCGACGAAGTCGCGGAAGTCATCCTGTTCCTGTGCTCGCCCGGCGCATCGTTCGTCACCGGCGCGATCGTGCCGGTCGACGGCGGCTATTCGACGGTCTAGCGCGCGGCGTATCGGCGTATCGGCAGCCCGCCGATGCGCCGGCACGCAGGCGATTCCCTCCGGATTCGATCGAACCGAACGGATCCATACGGAACAACCGACCAAATAATTAGTAATCCAATTAGAAATCCGATCTGATCGGACAGACAGGAGACATATCTTGGAGACGACGAAAAAGACGCTTCTCGCGCTGACGGCCTGCGCGATTCCTGCCGTATCGTTTGCGCAAAGCAGCGTGACGATGTTCGGGCTGATGGACGCCGGCATCAGCTATGTCAGCAACGAAGGCGGCCACGGCAGCGCGAAGTTCGACGACAACATCTTCTTTCCGAACCTGCTCGGCTTCGAAGGCAAGGAGGATCTCGGCGCGGGCACGCGCGCGATCTTCCGGCTCGTCAACCAGTATTCGCTCGCGAACGGCGCGATCATCGGCGGCGGCCTCTTCGGGCGGACCGCGTACGTCGGCCTGCAGAACGACCGCTACGGCACGCTGACGCTCGGCAACCAGTACGAGTTCATGGTCGATGCGCTGGCCGCCGGCGGCAACGAGGTCGCGCAGGACCTCGTCGGCCTGTACGGGTTCCGCAACGGACCGTTCGACAGGCTCGCGCTGCCGAACAACCCGACCGGCGCGTTCGACTGGGACCGCGTGGCCGGCAGCAACCGCGTCGCGAACTCCGTCAAGTACACGAGCCCGTCGCTGGCGGGCCTGACCGTCGGCGCGCTGTACGGCTTCGGCAACGTCGCCGGCTCGATCGGCGCGGCCAATACCGTCAGTGTCGGTGCGAGTTACGACAACGGCCCGTTCGGCGCAGGTGCGGCCTATACGAACCAGAAGTACGGCGCAGCGAACGGATTGCCGGCCACCAGCGTGCGCAACTGGGGCGCGGGCATGCACTACACGCTCGGCCAGGTCACCGCGAAAGCGCTCGTGACGACCGTGCGCAATGCGGCGAATGGCGCGGGCATCTGGTCGGCGGAAGCCGGCGCGTCGTGGCGGCCGTCGCCCGCCTGGGTGATCGGCGCAGCCTACACGTACATGAAGGGCAACGACACGCTCGACAACGCGCACGCGCACCAGGTTCTCGCCGCCGTCCAGTACTGGCTGTCGAAGCGCACGATGGTGTATGTCGCCGGCGTTCACCAGCGCGCGAACCACGGCAGCCGCGCGCAGATCAACGGCGTGATGGATCCGGACGGCGCGTCCGGCGGCGCGCTGCAATCGATCGCACGGATCGGGCTCAGCACGCGGTTCTAGACGTCGGCCGCCCCCTCGGCGGCGCGGCTGCCAAGGCCGCCGATACCGGACGCGCAGCGCGTGCGACCTGCGCGTCGGTTTCGATGTCCGCCGGTCCGGCCGCGCGTGCCGGGCGAACCAGCTGCAGCCTGCCGCTGCCGCGCCGGCGGCTTCATCTCCGGCCTCTCCCCTAATTCATTCAGACGATTAACCGCGCCGCGCCCTTCGATAGAGTGGGTCGTCGAACGCGTCGGCCTGCCCGGCCGACACGACGCCGCCTTGTCGCCGACACGCGACCCAGCCAGCCGGCTTCCGGCGAGCGGCAACCGAATCCGGATATCCAGCCGATGCCGTGCCGCGCCGATCACGCGCGCGGGCGGTGCGCCGGCGTCGTACCCAATCCACGACTATCGAGGGGGAATCACCAGATGAAACCAAGCACGGCATGTCTGATTCGAACCGGGCTGATCGCGACCGGCACGTGGCTGGCCGCGACGGCATGGGCCGGCATCTCGCCGGACGGACTCAAGGCGCTCGACTCGACGCTGACGCCGATGGGCGCGCAGCGCGCGGCATCCAGCGACGGCAACGTGCCCGCATGGTCCGGCAAATGGCTCGGCGCGCCGCCGACCATCAAATACCAGCCGGGCGACCGCTACCCGGATCCCTACGCGGACGAGAAGCCGCTGTTCGTCATCACCGCGCAGAACATGTCGCAATATGCAGCGAACCTCACCGACGGCCAGAAGGCCATGCTGAAGAAGTACCCGGACACGTTCAGGATTCCCGTCTATCCGAGCCACCGCGACTTCCGCTACGACGACGGCACCTACAAGGCGATCCGCACCTATGCGGCCGGCGTGGAGATGATCGGCGACGGCAACGGCCTGAAGAACGCCGGTCCGACCGTGCCGTTCCCCGTGCCGAAAACCGGCCTCGAACTGCTGTGGAACCTGAAATACGCTTCGTCGATCGATACGGAAAAGGCCGTCTACGACCAGGCGGTCGTCTATCCGGAAGGCAATATTGCGTGGGGGAAGGTCAAGTACGACATCTGGTCGCCGAAGGACGCGCGGCCGTTCGATCCGAAGCTGTCGAACCTCAATCGTGCGTACTTCCGCGTCGCGACCGACCTGCCGCTGAACGAGCGCGGCACGATCATGGTCGGCTACTCCGTCTATGACAGCGCCGAAGCGAGTTCCAACCGCACCTGGATGTACAGCCCCGGCACGCGGCGCGTGCGCCAGGCGCCGGAATACGGCTACGATCAGCCGCAAGGGCCCGGCGGATTCCGCACCGTCGACGACGACCACTTCTTCAACGGTTCGCCGGAACGCTACCAGTGGAAGATCGTCGGCAAGCGCGAGATCTACGTGCCGTACGACAACTATCGGATGCTGTCGTCGTCGCTGAAGTACAGCGAGCTGCTGACGCCGCACCATGCCGATCCGGCCCGGATGCGCTACGAACTGCATCGCGTCTGGGTGCTCGAGGCGACGCTGAAGCCCGGTTTCCGCCACCAGTACGCCAAGCGCGTGATCTACCTCGACGAGGATTCGTGGTACGGCCTGCTGTCCGACAACTTCGACTCGCGCGGCGCGCTGTGGCGCACGAACATTCAGACGAACGTCTACGCGTACGACGCGCAGCGCTTCTATCCGACCGCGGTCTTCTATCACGACCTCGTGTCGGGCGCGTACATGGCCGACCGGCTCACGAACGCGGGACCGATGACCGTCCTCAACCGCAATCCGTCCTTCAACGAAGCGTACTTCGCGCCGGACGCCGCACGCGGCTCGGGACTGTGACACACGGCGCGCATCGCTGCGCGCCGCCACGCCCGACGGTGCGCACGCACGCGTCGGGAGGTACATCGATACGGAGAACCCGGATGGATTCGGATCACGTCGCGGCAGCACTGGCGATCGCTGAGGCGCACAGCCGGTATGCACGCGCCCTCGACGAGCGGAATTGGCCGATGCTGGACACGGTATTCGCGCCGCACGTGCAGGCCGATTACAACAGCGGCGAGTTTCGCGTCGACGGGCGCGCCGAACTGGTCGCGATGATCCGCTCGCACCTCGACGGCTGCGGCCCGACCCAGCATCTGCTCGGCACGCCGCACGTCGAGGTCGGCGACGGCGAGACCGACGCGCGCAGCCGCATCTACGTGCGGGCCGCGCATCGCGGCGCCGGCGCGAAACAGCCTCTGCTGTACGAGGCGCTGGGCGAATACGTGGCGGCCTGGAAGCGCACGCCGGACGGCTGGCGCGCGGTACATTGGGCGATGCGCGTGAACCTGGAGATCGGCACGCGGGACGTGCTCGGTTCGCATTGAGCACGGGGTGGAAGCCGGCATGCGTTCGGTGCCGGACGGCCGCCAGGCGCGCCGACCGGGTAGCCAGCCCAAAGCCGGCTACCCTCGCGTCCGTCATTCCCTCGATCAGAACATGGTCCGGATCCCGACCCGGGCGATCGCCTGCGAAGCGCCGCTCGACGAGCCGGACGGATTCAGGATTCCGTTGATGGCGGCCCGCGCGCCGGCGTTGGCCCGCTGGTACGCACCTTCCGCATAGACCATCGTGCGTTTCGAGAGCGAGTAGCCCAGGATCGCGTCGACCTGGTTGGCATGGTTGCCGTACAGAACGTCGTTCCCTTTCATGTACATGTAACTGACGCCGAGCGAAAGCGCGGCCGTGATCTGCCAGTTGCTGGCGAGCTGTCCGGCATACGCATAGGCGCCCGTCTGCGCGTTCCGGACCGTGACGAAGCTGGCCGAGTTCAGCGTCGGGCCGAGCGCGTAGTGGGCACCGACGCCCCAGTTCCGGATCGCCACCTGCGGCGAACCATCGGCCGCACCGGGATACTTCTGTTCGGTATAGGCGGCGCCGAAGCCGAACGGGCCGCGATCGTAGTTCAGGCCGAAGCTGATGCCCGAGTTCGATCCGAACGACCCGGCGACGCCGCCGAACGAATACAGGGCGCCGAAGGAGAAGCCGGCGATCTGCGGCGACTGGTACTTGACCGCGTTGTTGATCGGCATGCCGTTCGTGCGGGCCCACGAGAACCAGCCGGTCGGGTTTTGCGGGATGCCGAGATTCTGGAACGGACCGGCCGCGATACTGTAAAGGCCACCGGAGATCAGGCCCGGCGTGTTTTTCGCTTCGGTGAGCGACGTAAACATGAACTCGTAGACATTCCCGAGCGTCAGCTTGCCGAAGCGGGCGTCGTCGAGACCGACGTACGCGTTGCGGCCGAAGATTCCGGGCTGCATGGTCATGCCCGAACCGAGCTGAAACTGGTCCTCCAGCTTGAAGATCGCTTTCGTGCCGCCGCCGAGATCCTCGGCGCCCTGGATCACAAACAGGTTCGGCACGAGGATCCCGTCGTCGAACTTCGCCACGGCGTGTCCGCCCTCGTTCGAAACATAGGTCACACCGGCATCGATCAAGCCGTAGATCGTGACGCTGCTTTGCGCAATGGCCGAACTGATCGGGAGGACTGCAAAACATACGGCAGCAAATCTCTTTTTCATTCGTGTCTCCAAACATTGTTTTATTTTTTCGAATCGGCCGCGACGTCAGGCGTTCTTGTGATGGCGCGATTCGAATGCGGCCCGCCGACGGCTACTTTCCGGCGAGATCGAGCGCAACGTCGACGATCATGTCCTCCTGCCCGCCGACCATCCGGCGCCTGCCCAGCTCGACGAGGATGTCGACCGTCTTCAGGTCGTACTTCTTCGCGGCCACCTCCGCATGACGCAGGAAGCTCGAATACACGCCCGCGTAACCGAGCGCGAGCGTCTCGCGATCGACGCGCACCGGACGGTCCTGCAGCGGCCGCACGATGTCGTCGGCCGCGTCCATCAGCGTGTAGAGATCGGTGCCATGGTTCCAGCCCATCCGCTCGGCCGCCGCGACGAACACCTCGAGCGGCGCGTTGCCCGCGCCCGCGCCCATGCCCGCGAGCGACGCATCGATCCGGTCGCAGCCCTCCTCGACCGCGACGATCGAGTTCGCGACGCCGAGCGACAGGTTGTGATGCGCGTGCATGCCCGTCTGCGTCTCGGGCTTCAGCACGGCCTTCACCGCGCGGAACCGGTCGCGCACGTCGCGCATCGTCAGCGCGCCGCCCGAATCGACGACGTAGATGCAGTTCGCGCCATAGCTTTCCATCTTCTTCGCCTCGACGGCCAGGTTCTCCGGCGTGGTCATGTGGCTCATCATCAGGAAGCCGACCGTGTCCATCCCGAGCGCGCGCGCATATTCGATGTGCTGCTTCGAGATGTCCGCCTCGGTGCAGTGCGTCGCGACGCGCACGATGCGCGCGCCGGCGTCGTAGGCGGCCTTCAGGTCGTGGATCGTGCCGATGCCCGGCAGCAGCAGCGTCGCGATCTTCGCGTGCGTGACCACCTCGGCCACCGCCTCGATCCATTCGAGATCGCTGTGCGCGCCGAAGCCGTAGTTGAAGCTCGAGCCTTGCAGGCCGTCGCCGTGCGCGACCTCGATGCTGTCCACCTTCGCACGATCGAGCGCGCGTGCGATGTCCTGCACGTTCGCGATCGAGTACTGATGCCGGATCGCATGGCTGCCGTCGCGCAGCGTGACGTCGGAGATATAGATTTTCTTGCTCATCGCCGGATGCTCCTTACGCGCTCACGCGCGCCTGCGCCATGCGTTCGGCGGTCGCGAGCGCGGCGGAAGTCATGATGTCGAGATTGCCCGCGTACGCAGGCAGGTAGTGCGCGGCGCCTTCGACTTCGACGAACACCGACGTCTTCAGCCCGCTGAAGCGGCCCAGGCCCGGGATATGGAGCGGCGCATGCGCCGGAATCTCGTCGAACTGCACCTTCTGCTTCAGCCGATAGCCGGGCACGTACGCGTGCACCTTCGCGACGGTGTCCTCGATCGACGCCTCGATCGCGTCGCGGGACGCGAGCGCGGACAGCGTATAGACGGTGTCGCGCATCATCAGCGGCGGCTCGGCCGGGTTCAGCACGATGATCGCCTTGCCCTTCGCCGCGCCGCCGACCGCCTCGATCGCCTTCGACGTCGTCTCGGTGAATTCGTCGATGTTCGCGCGCGTGCCGGGGCCGGCCGACCTGCTGCTGATCGACGCGACGATTTCCGCGTAGTGCACGGGCGCGATGCGCGACACGGCCGCGACGACCGGAATCGTCGCCTGGCCGCCGCAGGTCACCATGTTCACGTTCGGCGCGTCGATGTGCGCGTCGAGATTGACGACCGGAACGCAGTACGGGCCGATCGCGGCCGGCGTCAGGTCGATCATCCGGATCGACGGCCTGAGCGTGCGCAGCAGCGCGTCGTTGCGTACGTGCGCGCCGGCGGACGTCGCGTCGAACACGAAGTCGATCCGGTCGAACACCGGCAGGCGCGTCAGTCCTTCGACGCCTTCGTGCGTGGTCGCGATGCCGAGCCGCGCGGCGCGCGCGAGACCGTCCGAGTTCGCGTCGATGCCGACCATCGCCGCCATTTCCAGATGCCTGCCATGACGGAGGATCTTGATCATCAGGTCCGTGCCGATGTTGCCGGAGCCGATGATCGCCACCTTGAGTTTTTCGGAAGCCATGCGAATGCCTCGGTTAAGCCGTAAAAGTTGCCCGGACGCTGCCGAGCCCGTCGATCTGCGCGACATGGGTGCCGGCTTCGCGCACCGCGACCATCGGGCCGAGCGCGCCCGTCAGCACCACGTCGCCCGCGCGCAGCGGCGTGCCGAGCTGCGCCATCCGGTCGGCCAGCCACACGGCCGCGTTCAGCGGATTGCCGAGGCATGCGGCGCCGCTGCCTTCGGACAGCACCTCGCCGTCGCGCGAGAGCGTCATCGCGCAGGCCGTCAGGTCGAGTCGCGACAGCGGCACCGGCCGGCTGCCGAGCACGAAGCGCGCGCTCGACGCGTTGTCGGCGACCGTGTCGACGAAGCGGATGTTCCAGTTCTCGATGCGGCTGTCGACGACCTCGATCGCGGCGAGCGCATAGGCGCTCGCACGCAGGATGTCGGCGAAGGTGTGCCTGTCGTGCGTAAGATCGCGCTCGAGCACCAGCGCGATCTCGGCCTCGACTTTCGGCTGGATCAGCGTCGACAGCGGGATCGGCTCGCTGTCGCCGTACGCCATCGACGCGAACAGCGCGCCGAAGTCGGGCTGGTCGACGCCCAGCTGCTGCTGCACCGCGCGCGACGTGAGGCCGATCTTGCGGCCGACGACGCGCTCGCCGGCGGCGATGCGGCGCTCGACGTTTGCCTGCTGCACCGCGTAGGCGGTGGTCATGTCGTCCAGTGCGATCGTGCCGCGCACCGGTTCGATCGTCCTGCGCGACGCCTCGGCTTCGCGCAGTCGCGCCGCCAGCTCATGCACGGTATTCGGGTCCGTCATCGCGGCCTCCGTTTCGGTTGTTGCTTCAATTCGTGGTGCGAACGATATGGCCGCGCCTGCAGCCCGCGTTTCGTCCGGCCATCCGTCGACCGGCGCGCACCGGCACGAGCACCGCGCCGGCACGCGTGATCGTTTCGTCAGTTGTTCGCGACGAAATCGGCGACCAGCCGGTTGAACTCCTCCGGGTGCTCGATCATCGCCCAGTGCCCGCAGCGGTTGAGCAGCACCAGACGCGAATTCGGGATATTCGCGAGCAGGAACAGCGACGTCTCGTACGACACCACGCGATCGTCGCGGCCGTGGATCAGCAGCGTCGGCACCTTGATCGCGGGCAGCAGTTCGGGCTTCACCCACTTCGGCAGCGGCGCACCCTTCGGCAGCCCCTCGACGTAGTTGCGCAGATGCTCGGGACGCGCCTGCGCGGCGTTCGAACGCGCTTCGCACAGCTCGGGCGTCGCGAAGCGCGCCTTGTCGTACACCATGATCTCCACGAGCCGGCGCATGTTCTCCGCGCTCGGGTCCCGATACGCCTGGATCAGCACCTTGAGCCCCTCGGACGGCCCGTCGCCGGCGCCGAACAGCGTCGGCATGCGCCCGACCGGCGGGCCCATCGTAACGAGATGCGTGATGCGGTCGGGATGCTCGGTCGCGAGGCGCAGCGACGTCTGGCCGCCCATCGAGTTGCCGACGAACGCGGCCTTGTCGATGCCGAGCGCATCCATGAACTGGATCGCCGCGTCGACGTGATCGAGCTGCTCGACCGTCGCCGCATCCGACTGCCCCCAGCCCGGCATGTCGACCGCATACACGTGGAACTGCTTCGACAGCGCTTCGATGTTGCCGGAGAAGTTGCTCCAGCCGGTCGCGCCCGGGCCGCTGCCGTGCAGCAGCATCAGCGGATGCCCTGTGCCGGCCTCCTGATAGTGCAGTTGCCAGTCGCGCGTCTTGACGGTACGGCTCGTTCCAGCCTGAGTCAGTGCCATGATTTCGGTCCTCGTTCAAAAATCGCGGATGCGCTCGCGCATCGCGCAGGAAGGCGGTTTGTTTGCGGCGATGGCCGCCGTCACGACCGCAGCAGGTCGGCCACGACGTGCGGCGGGCGGTGCCCCCAGGTACTGAGCCGGTCCAGATGCTGGACCTGCCAGGTTGCGTCGTCGACCATCAGCCCGCCCCAGCCGACCTCGACGTTGAAATCCGACGGCGTGCGGACGTAGAAGCTGAACATGCGGTCGTTCGGGTGCAGGCCGAGTGTCATCTCGAAGCGCTGCTTCGCGTCCATGCAGCGGTCGTATGCGAGACCCACGTCGTTCATGTCCGCGACCTCGACCATGAAGTGATGCATCCGCTTCGGAAACGGCATGTTGGCGAGCGCGACCGTGTGGTGACGCCCGTTGCAGCGCATGAACGTCACGCTCGCGACGATGCCGGGCGCCAGCTGCTGATCGATCACGTCGGTGATCCGGAAGCCGAGCAGCCCGTACCAGTCGACCAGCACCTGCCGGTCCATCCCGCGCTCCATCAGCACCTGATGGCCGGCGCCGCCCGCGCCGGTGACGAAGCCCGACACCAGCCGGTCCGATGCGAACGGCGTGTCCGCGTCGGCCAGCCCGACGTACAGCTCGATGCGGTTGCCGAGCGGGTCGGCCGTGACGGCGATGCGCCGCACCTTGCGTGCGGCGGCCAGCGCCGCGTCGCCTGCGTCGACCCGGGTGCCAGCCGCGCGCAGCCGCACGACGATCGCATCGAGATCGGCATCGGTCTCGCAGCCGTAGCCGGTGAACGCGAGATCGTCGGCGCTGCCGGCCTCGACGATCCAGCGATGCGCCTTGCCGTCCATGCGCAGGCTCAGCGACGTATCGGTCCGGCTCGCGTGCTGCATGCCCAGCAGCTCGACGCCGAAGCGTTCCCATTCGGCAAGATCGCTCGCCTCGATGCCGACGTAACCGAGTTCGGTCACAGTGCTCATTCGTGAAATCTCCTTCGTTGTTTCGTCCGGCGACGCACACGTACTCATGCGGGCACCGCGAGGCCGCTGACGTCCGCGGCGGCGACGAAGCGGTCGGGCCGCAGCGCGACTGCCCGCACGCCGTACTTGCGTAGCCACGGACGCAGCACGCCATCCAGATCGATCAGTTCGTCGCGACCCTGCGTGCGCTGGTCCTGCTGACGCAGCGCGATATAGCGCGCGCCGAGCTTGTCCCATGCGGCCTTTTCCTGCGGCGTCAGCAGCGAGGCCGGATCGACGTCGTCGCCGAGCAATGCGAAGCCGTCGCCGAGCAGATCGTCGAGGCGCGCCATCACGCCGCGGTTGTCGCCGACCACGGGCTGCGGCACCATGCGGCCGACGATGCTGCCTTCGCCAAGCGGGCCGCGCAGCCAGCCGGCGGCCAGCACCGGCGGTGCGATCAGCGGCGCTTCCGGCGCATCGGGCGCCGGCGGTGCGTTGAGCGCGGCCTGCTCTTCGTCGGTCAGTTCCTGCTTGATGATGCGGCCCAGCTGCACCGCGAGATCGGTGTAGAAGCTGGCGTTCGGGCGGCGCTCCGCCTCGTACGTATCGAGGAAGTGCGCCGGCAAGCTGCCGTTGAGCACGCCCGCGAGCTTCCAGCCGAGATCGAACGCGTCGCGCATGCCGGTCTGCATCCCCGCGCCGGCCCACGGCGGCATCAGGTGCGCCGCGTCGCCCGCCAGGAACACGCGGCCGACGCGCCACCGGTCCGCCATCCGCGTGTGGTGCCGGTAGAACGCGTGCTGATGGATCTCGACGTCGTCCTCGCTGACGCCCAGCGCCTCGAGCAGCGGCCACACCTGCTCGTTCGTGCTGAAATCGGCCTCGGTCTCGCCCGGCTTGAGCGGCAGCTCCCAGCGGTGATTGCCGCCGGACAGCGCGATGTCGACCACCGGCCGCTCCTTGTCGGACCAGAAGGTCAGCAGGTTTCGGTCCGGCCACCAGCGCTTCACGCGACAGTCGATCACGATCCACTGCACGTCGAGCGTGTCGCCGAGCAGCTTCACGCCGATCATTCCGCGCGTCGCGCTGCTGCCGCCGTCGCAGCCGATCACGTAGCGCACGCGCACGCTGCCGAGTTCACCCGTCGCCGCGTCCTTCGCGGTCACCGTGACGCCGTCCTCGTCCTGTTCGAGCGCCACCACGTCGCTGCCGTAGCGCACGTCGATGCGCTCGCCGTGCGCGGCCGCGCACTCGCGCAGCGTCGCTTCCATCGTCGGCTGGTAGATGTTGAAAAAGCGCGGCTTGATGCCGAGCGTCGATGGCGGGTGCTCGATGCGCAGGATCTCGGTGCCGTCGTAGCGCATCCAGCGCAGCGCGCGCTGCGGGTCGATCTGCTTGAGCACCGGCTCGTCGACGCCGAGGTTCTGGAAGATGCGCATCGTCCAGTCGTTGACGGTCACGGCCCGCGCGCGCGGGTAGATGTCGCGGTGACGCTCGAACGCAATGGTGGAAATGCCGTGCTTCGCCAATGCAAGCGCGGCGATCACGCCGGTCGGGCCATAGCCGACGATCGCGACGTCCGCATCGTAGTGCTGGGTCATTCGTTGTCTCCTGTCTCTCATCCGCTGTCCGGCGGACCGGTCGCCCGGCGCGTGCCGCGTTGCCGCGAAACCGCCTTCGATGCGACGGAATTGTACCGATAGGTCCAAAACTAAAAACTAGGGAATACGAGTATTGGACCGATCGGTCCATAAATGGGGAACGGTATACTTCGGCCATGAAAAATTCCCAACCCACCGGCAACCGGCGCGGCCAGCAGTCGCGCCAGGAGATCCTCGACGCGGCGTCGCGCGTGATGTCCGCGTACGGATACGCCGGCACGTCGATGTCGGCGCTGGTCGAGGCGACCGGCATTCCGAAAAGCGCGATCTATCACCACTTCGGATCGAAGGCGGGGCTGCTGGCGGAAGTGATGGCGCAGGGCGCGCACGGCTTCTTCGAGGCGATGCGCGACGCGCACCGCGATCCGCCGCAGGACGGGACGCCGCGCGAACGGCTCGGCTGGTATCTGCAGCGCACCGGCGAAGTGTTCGTGCATCGCGAGAATTTCCTGCGCCTGCTGATGGTGATGGTCATGACCAGCGAGGCGACCGACGCGCCCGAGGCCATGGAAATCGTCGCGACCGTGCGCAACGAGGGCCGCGACTACATGCGGCAGATGATCCGCGCGGCGTTCAGCACGGAAGGCGAAGCGATCGCGGCGGCCGTCGCCGAGCGGTTCGCGCACTTCGGGATGGCCGGGTTCGACGGCGCGTTCGTGTCGTTGCAGTCCCGCGACGGCTGCTCGATGGCGACGTACATGTCGCAGCTGACCGACGCGCTCGGCTCGATGGGCGAAGCGCACGCCGCCGCGCTGCGCGACGCAAGCGCGGCGCCGGCACGCAAGCGCGAGGCGAAAAGCGCAAAGCCGGCCGCGCCGGCGCAGGGCAAGGCGCGCGCGCGGCGGGGCTGACGGGCGCGGCTTCCGAACTTCCTCTCCACGGAACGGCGCGAGCGCGCGGCGGCCCCGCGTTGCGCCAGCCGCCGCGAAGCCTCGACGGCCGGCGCGCGAACACCCGTGCCTGCGCATCCCGGACATTTTCCTGTCCGTATGCGCCATCGCGAAACCGACGGCGTTCTACCAGTTTGTCGCAATCGTTCTAGCGGAAAAACGGCCCGTCTTTTCAAATGACGCCGGGCGACAGACACCGCTTCGCCCGGTCCGCCGATTCGACCGGTCGGCCCGCCTTTCCGTTGCATTCGTCAGAAAAAACGCGCACCGGCCCTGTGGGACGAACGTCCGTCAGGCCGCCTCTCAATCTGCTTTGGAATACGACATGTTCAATCGCGCCACCAGCACCGTCGAAAACGTGGACCCCGAAGTTTTCGCCGCGATCCAGCAGGAAAACCGCCGCCAGGAAGATCACATCGAGCTGATCGCGTCGGAAAACTACACGAGCCCGGCCGTGATGGCCGCCCAGGGCTCGCAACTCACGAACAAGTACGCGGAAGGCTATCCGGGCAAGCGCTACTACGGCGGCTGCGAATACGTCGACGTCGTCGAGCAGCTCGCGATCGACCGCGTGAAGCAGCTGTTCGGCGCGGAAGCCGCGAACGTGCAGCCGAACTCCGGCTCGCAGGCGAACCAGGGCGTGTTCTTCGCGATGCTCAAGCCGGGCGACACGATCATGGGCATGAGCCTCGCGCACGGTGGTCACCTGACGCACGGCTCGCCGGTGAACATGTCGGGCAAGTGGTTCAACGTCGTCAGCTACGGGCTGAACGAGAACGAGGACATCGACTACGACGCGGCCGAGAAGCTGGCCAACGAGCACAAGCCGAAGCTGATCGTCGCGGGCGCGTCGGCGTTCGCGCTGAAGATCGATTTCGAGCGTCTGGCGAAGATCGCGAAGTCGGTCGGCGCGTACCTGATGGTCGACATGGCGCACTACGCGGGCCTGATCGCCGCGGGCGTGTATCCGAACCCGGTGCCGCACGCCGACTTCGTGACGACGACGACGCACAAGAGCCTGCGCGGCCCGCGCGGCGGCGTGATCCTGATGAAGGCCGAGTACGAGAAGCCGATCAACTCGGCGATCTTCCCGGGCATCCAGGGCGGCCCGCTGATGCACGTGATCGCGGCGAAGGCGGTGGCGTTCAAGGAAGCGCTGTCGCCGGAGTTCAAGGCATACCAGCAGAAGGTGGTCGAGAACGCGCGCGTGCTGGCCGAGACGCTGGTCAAGCGCGGCCTGCGGATCGTGTCGGGGCGCACCGAAAGCCACGTGATGCTGGTGGACCTGCGCGCAAAGAACATCACCGGCAAGGCGGCGGAAGCGGCACTGGGTGCGGCGCACATCACGGTGAACAAGAACGCGATCCCGAACGATCCGGAAAAGCCGTTCGTGACGAGCGGGATCCGTCTGGGTTCGCCGGCGATGACGACGCGCGGCTTCGGCCCGGCGGAAGCCGAGCAGGTGGGCAACCTGATCGCCGACGTGCTCGACAATCCGGAAGACGCCGCGACGATCGAGCGCGTGCGTGCGCAGGTCGCCGAGCTGACCAAGCGTTTCCCGGTCTATCGCTGATCGCGCCGCGCCGACGACGATCGAGGTCCGGCCGCTGCCCGCGGCCGCCCGTGATCGTCGCATGGCGCGGAACGCCGCGTTTTCGCGAACAGGCGGCGGCTCGACATGCCGCCGCCCGCCACTCGCGCCATCTTCCCCACGCGAGCGGCACAGGTCCCGCTTTGCATTCGGTCGACGATAGATGCAATCGCCGGTCGCGGCGGTATTTCCCTGCTTCGGCATCCTGAATCGGGTCGCGATTCTTCCGAAGCGCCGGCGCTTCACGGAACCGCCTCATCCCCCCGTCGGTGATCTACCGAACAAAAAATGCAGGGCAACCGTGAAAGGATATCCTGCCCCCACGGAGTCCCCGCAGATCAGCCGACACCGCGTGCTTGATCTGCACGCCGAATCGATTATCGGCATCCTGCAGCAGGAAAGATCATGACCCAAGTAAAATTTGCATCGTTCTGGCATGGCCCGGAATTATCGCCCTATGAAACCGCCTGCCTGAATTCCTTTGCTGCTTATGGCAATGAGGTGAGCCTCTACAGCTACGAAGAGATCAGGAACCTGCCCGAGGGCATCGTCGCCAAGGACGCGAGCACGATTACCTCCCGCGATACCCTCAACGCCTTCCCGGTCAATGGCGTGCCGTCGATGGCGCATTTCACCGACTACTTCCGCTTCATGATGTTTACGAAGACGGATGAAATCTGGGTCGACACCGATATCCTGCTGCTGCGCGACTTCGACCTCGGCGACACGCGCAACCTGATCGGCCGCGAAGACCCGATAAAAATCTGTAACGCGATCCTTCGACTGGATTCCGACGATCCGCGTCTGCACGACACGATTCGCCAGATCGAAGCCATGAAGGGCACCCCGATTCAGTGGGGCGAGACCGGTCCGCTGCTGCTGACGAAAATATACGGAATCGACGCAGGACTGCCGCAGAATTTCTTCTACCCGGTGCATTACGACGACTACTACAAGGTCTTCCTGCCCGAACACTTCGACGAGTGCGCAGCGTTGTGCGCCGATTCCTACACGCTGCACCTGTGGAACAACCGGCTCGTGAAGATGGGGCTGTTCAAGAAGATCGGGCCGCCGGTCGGCTCGTTCCTGCATCATGTGTTCGCCAAGTTCGGCGCCAATGCGCTCTTCACCGAGTTTTATCCGGCCGACATCATGAAGATCATGACCGACAGCGCGACCGACAAGGTCGGCCGCGACGACGGTATCCGCAAGCTGCTGCAGATCGGCGTTCCGGTCATGAAGGGCGCGATTCGCCGCCGCCTCATGCCGAGCCGTTGAATCGAACCCCCACCGGGATTCGCCCCGTCCTCCGGATCACGCGCCCCCTTCGCAATCCGTCCAGTACGCAAACGGATCGCGATGACGCGGGTAGTGCGCGTCGAGCCACTTCAGCAATTCCGCACGCGCATTGTCCAGGTCGGCCCGGGATGGCGAACTGGTCATTTCATGCACTTCCGTGGAGGTCTCGCGGTCGATCACGAGGCAGCGCCAGTCCGGGCCGTCGAGATCCGGATCGTCGGACGCCCGCGACGACTTGCCCCAGCCGAAGCCCTTGCGCGCGTCGATGTAGTAACGCGGCTGCACTTTCAGATAGGACATGTCGCCGCCCTGCAGGCTGCTCTCGGCGCGCAGCACGTCGCGCGCGTCGACGATCTGCGTGACGCCCGGCAACTGGCGCAGTCGCCAGCCGAAAGGCAGCGTCGCGACGGCCTGCACATTGTCGTAGGCGCCCCACGTCAGCCCCCATGCTTCGGCCATCCGCTTCATGAACGCGTCGGCGTTCGGATAGCCGCGCAGCTGGATTCGTGTCGACACGGTCACCTCGAGACCTGCGCGCGCGCCGGCATCGGCGGACGCGGGTGCGAACGGATCGCCTGGACGCGCGCCGTCGCTGCCGCCGGCGGTCGGCACATCCGAAAACAACTGGTCGAGCGCCGCGCGAGCCTTCGCCGACTTATCCGTTCTGGTCATTGCAAATTTCCTCTTTCGTTCGATCTTTATCGCGAAGTGGGCGCGGCGGAATGGCCGCCGCGTATCGGCACGGAAACCCGGGCGGGTTTCAGCGAATGCGATTTCTCGCGAATGTGACCGTATTCTGTCAGGAAATGTTCGGACGCGGCTGAACCGCCTCGTGATCGTGAACCCGATCGTCACGATGGATCGCATCGTGCGGGTCTTCAGTTCGACGTCGATCGATGAAGAATCTGCGCGGATCGAATAACGTGCCCGAAATGATGCCGCCAGAGCGTCACGCCCAGCGCGCCCGACCGATCGAGCGACGACCCGACCGTCAGATCCTCGACCAGCGTCGGCCTCAGCCCCGCGTCGAACAGCGCAAACCCGGCGGCCAGCACGCAGGTATCCGTCTGGATGCCGCAGACCAGCACACGCTCGACGTCGAGTTGCACCAGATGGTCGATCGTGTCGGCCGACGGCGCATATCCGTGCTTGATGAAGATCCGGTCGGCCGCGACGAGACTGTCGTCCGCCGGGCCCGGCGCCCAGCCCAGCTGGCGCCGGAACGGGACGCGCTGCTCGTCGTGCCGCTCGACGGTCGCGACGGTGGGAATCACGCCGACCCACGCGCGAATGCCGTCCACCAGCCACGACGGCGGGGAAAAGCAGGGTTGGACGTCGACGATCAGCAGCGCCTGTTTCATGTACGATCGCGCCGGCACGGAAGGTGCCCGGATAGCCGGCGTCGGTTCGAAGAACGACGGCGGCTCCGTATCATAGTCGACCGTGAATGCCGCTGCATCGGGGCCGACGTGCCGATCACGCGCCGAACGCGGTGATGTCCTTCGGCGTGGTACCGTTTCCGGCGCAATACGACAGATAGTGCTGCAGCGCCGACGACCAGTTCTGGGTCGAGATGATGCGATCCTCGTCGTCGAGGTAGATCAGCTCGCCCTGCACGATGTTCAGCGTCACGATTTCGTCGCCGGGGAGCGCCTGCGGCGTATGACGCGACGCCGCGGTTTCGAATACGAGGCTGCCGGGGCCGGCGACCCAGTCGTGCTCCACGTACTTCCAGCGACCCGACAACGTATAGACGATGACCGTCCCGGTATGGTGATGTTTCGGCAACTGCGCGTGCGCCGGCGACTTCAGCAGCACGATGATCTCGCCGCGCGTCGGGTCGAGCTTGAAGTACTTCACCTTCACGTCCGGCAAGTCGGCCGACATCGGTATCCAGGGCATCGACGCGTCGTCGATGCATTCGGTCGCCACATTTTCATAGAACATTCCGTCATCTCCTCGGTGTGCGCCGCGCCGCCGTTTCGCCCGATTCAGCCCGGGCCCGTGCGGCGTGCTTGATCTCTTTCGGGGATGCGCGTGCGCCCGTCATCCCGATCGCGGGACACGAGGCCTCGTGCACCCGGTTTGCCGATGATGGACGTTCCGGCGTGCGCTGCCCTTGTCGAAACGGGACATTGCGTGGTCGTATCGGGACAGCGCGGGCGTGTCGCCGGGCCGGCACGCTGCGCGGATGTCGGCGTCATTCGATACCACTGGTTTTTAATTCTCCACCTCACGCCGACACTATGTCTGGCGAGATGTCCAATCGTGGCAGAGCGCCACTTCTTTCTTCCGACCTGAAAAATAATATGGACTACTACGATATGAATTCATATTTCCGTCCCCCCATTGATGCTTTATTTGATGTCTGACATTCTGTAAAACGTGTCGTCAATGCGCGGAACGTAATTTAAATGAACGGATTTTGTTTTGAAAATGAAACTTCTCGCGCGTCCGGCATAGACGGCCTCGATCATTCATACCCCAGACCCCGGAAAACGGAATCTCCCGCTGTTTCTTCAGAAAAATCTCGCCCCGTGAACCCGGACGGCCTTGCGACTGCCGGCCTGATCAACGCCCTTCGGACACCGGCATGCCACTTCGACGAGAACGGCGAGGTCATCGGCATCAACGACGCGTGGCTTGCCTACGCCGATCGCTCGATCGAGACGCCCTCTCGGCTCCAATGGACCGAGTTGGTGCATGCCGAGCACCGATATGCCGCCCTGTCGGCCCTGCGCGCCATGCAATCCGGATCGGAACACGAAACGCTCGAGTGCCGGCTGCTGGGTTCCCGCGGCGTCGACGAGTGGTTCATCGTCAATCTTCATCGAGTCGACACCGGATCGCTCTGCACGTGCACGAACATCCATGACCTGAAGGCCAGGGAAATGGAGCTGAAGGGTCATACGTCGATACAGTCAGATATGCTGAATATCAGCATCGACTGCATCAAGCTGATTTCGCCGACAGGCAGGCTGCTGCACATGAACCGCGCCGGATGCCAGGCATTGGATGTCGATGAAGACTCGGGATTCGGCATGCCGTGGCTGCCACTGTTGCCCGAAGACGTCCGTCCCGAGGGAAGTATCGCGCTGGAATCCGCAAGGAACGGCGCATCCGGCAGGTTTCCCGGGCGAAGCGAGCGCGCCGGACACGATACCCGGTATTGGGACAATATGCTGACGCCGATACTGGACGCCGAGGGAAAAACGACAGCCATTCTGTGCGTTTCGAGAGACGTCACGCGCGAACGCGTCGCGCTTGATTTGCTCCGGCGCAGCGAAGAACGACTGGCTATCGCGGCCCGTGTCGGCGGACTGGGAATCTGGGAGTACGACATCGAATCGGACACACTGCAGTGTGACGAGAACTGGTATCGCATCATGGGCCGCTCGCCCGACCATCCGATCACCTCGATCGAGCAGTTCCGCCGCTTCATTCATCCCGACGATGTCGAGATGGCGGTCGAGGTCACCCGCACCGCGGAGGCGTGCATTGCGTCCGACACGGATCATCGGGTCGAGTACCGCGTCGTTCAACCCGATGGCGAAATCCGATGGGTTCAGACCACGGCCTGTCCTCAGAATGAAAACGGCAGGGTCAAGCGAACGATCGGCTTCGTGCTCGACGTAACGAAGATCCGTCTCGCTGAGCGTCGGCGGGAAGCGTGGCTGCACTTCATTTCCCATGACATGCGCTCACCTCAGTCGTCGATTCTCGCGTTGATCGATCTTCAGCGAGCGGCTGAACCGGGCCCGTCCACCCAGGGCCTGCTCGACCGAATTGCCGCATACGCGCGCCGAACGCTGGCGCTGGCCGACGACTTCGTTCTGCTGGCGCGCGCCGAAGCGCCGATCTGGTCCCTGGCGGAAACGGACATCGGCAGCGTGGTGCTCGATGCGATAGATGAATTGTGGGCGCCGGCTCGAGCGCGCGGCATCCGGCTCGACGTGGACATTGGCGATGAGGTCTGCGTCGCGCGCGTGGAACCCTTCCTGCTGGTGCGCGCGGTCGTCAATCTCGTGAGCAATGCGATCAAGTTCAGTCCGGCGGATGCCACGGTAACCGTGCGTCTGTACTGCGTCGAGCACGGATATGCCATTTCCGTTTCCGATCACGGGCCCGGCATTTCCGCTGAAGCCCGGGAACGTCTGTTCGAGCCATTTCAACGCCTGCCGGTCGAACCGCCTCGTCACCCCGCCGGCGCCGGCCTCGGACTGGCCTTTGTGAAAACGATCGCCAAGCGATATGGCGGCAACATCGAACTGCACACTCGCCCGGAAGAGGGCTGCACGTTCGTCTTGACGTTACCGGGCAGTTCGTCGATCGACGTTTCGGCGTGATGGGCGGCCAGCGCGGATCTTGCCTTCCCTTCGTCTGGTGATACGTCTGCAATGCACGTGCGTTGCCGCTGGAACAGTCGCTCGCCGCGCGGCTTCACCTCTCCATCGCGCGAGGTCGTGTTCCGAAGTGCGGTGGCAAAGCCGATGGCCGCTCGCGCCGGGTCTCCGTTGAATTCCGGTCTCCGTCGAGGCCAGCCTTGTGATGTCGGTATCAGTCGAGCAGTTGCGTAAGTCAAGACCTGATCTCTCAGTCAGCGTCAGATCAGGTCTGAGATTGCTTCGCCGTCACTTCATCAAGGGCCGTGATCGACCCATCGGTGACGTTCGGCTCCGTCCAAAGCGGACGTTGAAATTAGTAGGGTTCACCGTTCTTGTGCTGGAAACCCCACTGGCCGTTTGAACCCATCACAGCAACGAGATCGTCTGTTGCATAGCTTACTGCGTCGCCAGATACCCTGCTGCCGACCTCGATGATCGTGGCATCGGCTGCCGAGTTGTTTTGTAGATGGTGCGCCATACCATTCGCGCAAAACCCGGCGCACATTCCAGGTCGCATGAGGTAGCTTTCGTCACCGACGTAGAGGGTAACCTCGCCGCTGAGGACATACACCCACTCGTCCTGTTTCGAGTGCCGATGGTGTAGAGCAGACACCGCGCCGGGGCTCAATGTCGTCAAGTTCACACCAAACTGACTCAAACCGAACGGATCGCCAAGAGGTTTCTTCTCCCGTCCCGTCATGCGCGAGGCAAACGGCTCAGGGTAGTTTGAAGGTTTCGTACGGGGTACTGCATCGGCGGCGACCATGCAAGCTTGGGGCTGATCCATTTGCGATCCTCACTCCGTCAAAATAGGCAAAAGAGATTGTGGAAATGCATGACGGAGGCGTCAATCTTGATTCGAACAATCAACCTATCTTTCGATTGGTCGTGAACCCCAGTTGCTTTAGGCGCTTTTTTGCTGCGATTGTCAACGATGCTGGCATAAGGCCCCGTGTCCCCTCCTGGCCGAGAGTCGACGGATGCAGTCGGCCCCGGATACCCGACCACACTGCCCCGACGCTTTCGCGACATCCTGCCTGCGCTACGCAAACCCATACACCTTCGCGGGGTTGGCAACGAATATCAGCCGCTGCCAGTCCGGACGCCCGATCCAGCCGGCGATCACGTCCAGCAGGCTCGCGTCATCCGGCTTGTCCGTCTTCTGCGTCGGGTGCGGCCAGTCGGTGCCCCACAGCATGCGCTCCGGCGCCATGTCGATCAGCGCCTTCGCGACCGGGGCGACGTCGTCGTAGGCAGGCGCCCCCGTCTTGCTGTCGACGTACGGGCCCGACAACGTGATCCACGTATTGCCCTTTTCAACCAGGCGTTGCGCGCTACGAAACGCGGCCGACGACAGCCCGCCGGGCTGCGGCACATGCGCGATATGGTCGATGACGAGCGGACAAGGCAACACCGCAAGATGACGTTCCAGCTCCGGCAGCCGCGCGCCCTGCACCACCAGCTCGATATGCCATCCGAGGTTCGCGATGCGCGCGGCGAGCGGCGAGCGGCGCCAGCATGTCGAGCGTCGTCGCGCCCGGATAGCTCAGGTTGAACCGGATCGCACGGATGCCGCCGCGATCGAGCGCCCGAAGTTCGTCGTCGCTCACGGTGCTGTCGACGACGGCGACGCCGCGCGCGGCGTCGCCGAACTGCGCGAGCGCCATCAGCGTGCAGCGGTTGTCCGTCCCGTACGTCGACGGCGTCACGACCACGTTGCGCTTCACACCGACGCGCGTCTGCACGCTCCGGTATTGCGCGACGGTCGCATTCGGCGGTTGCAGCGTCGTGCCCGGCGCGACCGGGAACCGGTCGTCGTAGATGTGCATGTGACAGTCGATCGCCCCTTCGGGCAGCCGGAACGCCGGGCGCGCGATGCCGCTCGACCAGGTTTCGTCGGCAGCGGCCGGCCTCGGCAATGCAGCCGAAGCCAGCGTCGCACCGGCGATCCGGAGGAACCCGCGTCTTGCCATCCGCGCCATGATCAGATGGTCCCCGTCTTGCCGACCAGCTTGCCGGACGCATGATTGCGCGTGAGCAGCAGCAGCGTCGCGACGCTCACGAGCGTGAGGATCGCGAGCGGCATCAATGCGAGCGCATAGCTGCCCGTCGCCGCCTTCACCCACCCGTACACGTTCACCATCAGCCCGCCGCCGAGCAGGTTCGCAATCGCATTGACCGTCGCGAGCCCGGCCGCCACGGTGCTGTTGGACAGCATGTCGGTCGCGAGCGCCCAGAAGGGGCCCTTGAACGAATACGCGCCCACCAGCACCGCGCAGAGCATGCAGATCGTCGGCAGCAGCGATCCGCTGAGCGACGTCGCGAACAGGCCCACGCCGATCAGCAGCATCGGCACGACCGTGTGCCAGCGCCGTTCGCCGACGCGGTCCGAGCGCCGCCCCCAGTAGACCATCAGGACGGAGGCCACCGCGTACGGCACCGAATTCAGCAGGCCGGTCTCCATGACGGTCAAGCCGAACGACTTCAGCAACTGCGGCTGCCACACGGACAGCGTGCTGCCTGCCGCGGACGCACACGTGTCGACGAGCGCGAGGCACAGCACGTAGCGGTTGCGGAACAGTTGCGCGAGCGGCAGCGACGGCACCTTCTTGCGTGTCTTGTGGCCGGCGGCCAGCGTAGTCGTGAGCCACGCGCGCTCGTCGTCGTCGAGCCACTTCGCGTTCTCCGGCTTGTTCGTCAGCACGAACAGGCACGCAATGCCGAGCAGCATGGTCGGAATGCCTTCGAGAATGAACAGCCAGTGCCACCCGCGCAGGCCCCAGACACCGTCCATCTGCAACAGCAGCGCGGAGATCGGCGAGCCGATGAAGCTCGCGGCCGGAATCGCGACCATGAACGTTGCGACGATCCGCGCACGATACTGCGCGGGAATCCAGTACGACAGATAAAGCAGCACGCCGGGGAAAAAGCCGGCCTCGGCCGCACCCAGCAGGAAACGCAGCACGTAGAACGTCGTCGCGTTGTGCACGAGCGCGGTCGCCGCCGACACGATGCCCCACGTGATCATGATCCGGGCGATCCAGATCCGCGCGCCGTATTTCTGCAGCGCGAGATTGCTCGGCACTTCGCAAAAGAAGTATGAAATGAAGAACAGGCTGCTGCCGAAACCGAACACCTGCGCCGACATCCCGAGGTCATGGTTCATCTGCAGCGACGCCATCCCCACGTTGCCCCGGTCGATGAAGGCAAGCAGGTAGCAGATCATCAAAAAGGGAATGAGTCGCCAGACGACCTTTCGTATGGTCCGGCGTTCGATCGCGGACGCGTCCATGAAAGCGGTTTGCATGTTGTCTCCGTTTATTGTGCGCCTGGGCGCGTTCCTGTAAACCGTTGCCACGCGATGACCGCCACGACGCCGCACGCGAGCACGGCGGCCATGGCGGCGAAGGTGTGTCGCACGCCGAGCGCCTCGGATGCGCTGCCGACGAGCAGGTAACCGAACGGCATCGTGCCGTTGTAGGCCATGCCGTACATCCCGACGAGCCCGCCGCGCACGTGTTCGGGGCACTGGCGCTGAATGGTCGCGTTCGTCGACGTGGCCGCGAACGTGAGGCTGAAGCCGAGTGCATAGAACGCGGGGATCGATCCCGCCGCATCGGTCGTCGCGGCCAGCACGGTCAGCGCGCCGACTGCCGTCCACGGCGCATACGCGATGAAGCGGTGCGATGCGCGCGGCCCGAACGCCGACGACAGCAGCACCGCCGCGCTCAACGAGCCGGCGCCGGCGCACGCAAAGAACACGCCGGTAAAGCGCGCCGCGTCGTGAAAGCCGTGGTCCGCGAGCAGCGGCACGAGCGTCTGGTAGCTACCGGCGAACAGGCCGATGCACGCGAGAATCGGCAGATAGCGGGCCGAGAACGCATCGGACAGCACATAGCCGACCGCGTCGCGCAGGCCGCTCTCCGCGCGCGACGGGCGCTCCACCGACGCAGTCCGGATCGACCGCACGCACGTCGCCATGAAGCAGAGCGCGAGCGCATAGATCGCAAACGACGTCCTGGGCCCGAGCGTCGGATAGACGAACCCGGCGATGGTGGGGCCGACCATGCGCCCGACGTTGTAGACCATCGTGTTCATCGCGACCGCGTTGGACGTGTGCGTCGCATCATGCAGGCTCGTCAGCAGCAGCACCTGCCGCGCCGGCGTTTCCACCGCGCTCGACACGCCGATCGCCAGCGCATGCGCGAGGATCAGCTTCACGCCGAGCAAGCCGAGCAGCGACAGCGTGAAGAGGCTGCTGGTCAGCAGCAGTGACGTCGTCAGCACGCAGAGCGTCACGCGGCGCGCATTGGCCGAGCCGATGCGGGAGCCTGCCACCGGCGCGACGATCAACTGCGGCCCGTACAGCAGGAAGTTGAGCAGCGCGAGGATCGCCGCCGAGCCGGACAGGTGATAGATCAGCAGATTCAGCGTGACGTTCTGCGTCCAGCTGCCGAGCACCGACGCGACCTGCCCGCTCAGATAGCGCCGCAGCGATGCCTCCGACAGCGCGGGAAACAGCCTGCTCACCCACCCCGCTTGCGTCGCCACGTTCATGACAGCGCCTTCCCGCGCGTTTCGGGCGCGAACAGCACGACCACGGCCGCAGCGATGAACGCGACGATCGTCGTCGCGAGTCCGAGCACGAAGCCGCCCGACGTCGACGCCAGCGTACCGATGACCAACGGCGCGATGAAGCCGCCGAGCCGGCCGCCGTTGTACGCGAGGCCCATGAAGAACCCGCGCGATGCCGTGTTGCCGATGATCTCGGCGAGGAATGGGCCGGCACCCGCGAAGATGCCGTTCACGCTGAAGCCGGTCAGAAAGATAGCGCTCATCAGCAGCAACGGATTCGCCGACACGATGTACACGCCGACGGCCATCGCCCCGACCAGCAGGTACGCCAGGAACATCGGCCGCCGGCCGATCCGGTCGACCCATGCGGAGAACAGCAGAAAGCCGGAGATCGCGCCGAACTGCAGTGCGAGCACGAACTTCAGGCTATGCACGAAGTCGAGGTGCTTCACCGTGACGAGGAACGTCGGCGTCCACGTGAATACGCCCCAGTACAGGTACTGCAGAAAGAAGATGAAGCCGAAGGCGGTGAGCAGGCCGCGCACATTCAGCTTCTCGTGCCCTGCCGTGCCGGGCTTGCGGGCTTGCGACCTCGCGTGCCGGCGTTCGAGCCAGATCGGCGATTCCGGCGTCTTGCGCGCGACCCAGAACAGAATGAAGAACGGCGATGCACCGATCAGGAACAGCAGACGCCAGCTGTCGCCGCCCAATCCGCCATGCGCGGCACTGACGATGCCCGAGATCGCGATCGCGAGAATCGCGCCGATCGGCAAGCCCATCTGCATCAGCGCGCCACCCTTGCCGCGCCGGCTCGGGTGCCAGGTTTCCGCGATGAGCGCCGCGCCGGCGGTCCAGGTTCCGCCCATCCCGAGCGCGCCGCAAAAGCGCAACGCGGCAAACCCGTGCGCGTCGGGCGCAAATGCAATCAGGCCGGAGAACAGCGAGTAGATGCCGACGCAGAGCAGCGCGGTGCGCACGCGCCCGATCCGGTCCGACACGAAGCCGAACAGAATGCCGCCGATGATCTGTCCGGCCGCCGTGACGCTCGTGAAAATGCCGAGCTGCGCCTTGCTCAGCCCGAACTGCAGCGCGAGCGTCGGCAGCAGCAGCGAAAGCAGGAACGAGTCGTAGCTCTCGAACGTCCAGCCGAGCCCTGCGAGCGACAGCGAACGCCACTCGATACCGGTCATGCGCGTGGACCCTTTTTTCGCGGCTGCGGACTCCAGGTCCTGCGTCGCCACGGTTGCACTCGTCTTCATGGGTTGTCTCCGGGAATCGCGACGCGGTACGTCGATGCAGCCGTCCGGCTGAACAGCGCGGCCTTTTCGTCGGCCGACATCGCGGACGCGAGTCGTTTGAAGGCGTTCCACAGCACGCGATAGCTGAACATCCCCTTGTCGACGGGGAAATTGCTTTCGAACATGCAGCGATCGACGCCAAAGCATTCGACGCAGATGTCGAAATACGGCTGCCACGCCGCCGCCAGTTCCTGCGACGACGGCGGCAGGTCGCGCGCGGCGAAGTCGAAACCGAATACGGTCATACCCGCGCCACCGAGCTTCATGCGCGTGTTCGGCAGCGCGGCGAGACGCGCGAGTTGCCGTTTCCATTGCGCATGCACTTCCGCGCGTCGACCGGCATGCGGGCCCACGCCGAGCGGACCGCCGAAATGGTCGATGACGATGGTGACGCCCTCGCATGCGCGCGCGAGTTCGTACAGGTCGTCGAGCTGCGTGTGATAGACCCACGCATCGAGCGACAGCCCGTAGCGGCCGAGCGCCGCCACGCCCTGCCGGAAAGCCGGATCAGACATCCGGTCGCGCGGCGGCGTCACCGGGCTCGATCGCACGTCGGGGCTCGAATGCCACGCGAGCGGATTGCGGATCCCGCGCAATCGCCCGCCGGACACCTGCAGCATCGTGTCGAGCACCGCATCGAGCTCCGCGCCGAGCGACAGATCGGCGCCGCCCACGATGGCCTCGCAGCACCGCGCGGAACCGTATGCGCCGCTGTCGAACATCGCGGCGACGCCGCTCGCGAATTCCACTTCGCCAACCGGCTTGAACGCGTCCGGCCCGCTTGCACGCAACATCGAGCGGCACTGCACGTAGACCGTCGACACGACCCGATGCCCGCTGCGCACGTCCGCGCCGAACTCGTCCGCAAGATAGCGCCCGGTCTGGCGGTCCCACAGGTGGTGATGGGCGTCGACGATCGCAAGCTCGGGTTCGAGCACCGGCTCGTCGCGCAATGCGAGCCACTCGGGCCTGACGGGCAGATGGGGTGCGTGGACGGTCTGCATCGCACTCGCCTTAGAACTTCTGGCGCATGCCGATCACCACACCCGTCTGGTTGTGATCGGGTGCGACCGTGCCATAGCCGTTCACGCCGAGCGCGGAGCCGCCCTTGTTGCGCGCGAAACCCGCCGTCGCGTAGATATCGGTGCGCTTCGACAGCAGATAGTCAGCACAGAGCACGGCGAGCCACGGGTCCGCACTCGTCGAATGCACGTCCTGGTAATAGGCCGTTGCCGTGACCACGAACGCCGGCGACACCGCGTATTGCGCACCGGCCCAGTACAGATTCGCCGCGCTGGCTTCGGAGCCGTTCGCGATACGGATCGGGTTTGCCGGCAGGAACGCGTTCGACGCGTGAAGATAGCGATAACCGGCGAACCCCTTCACCGGTCCGATCGCATACGACGCGGCGGCCGTGGCGCGCCGCTCGGTGCCCGTGTTGGTCGCGACGGTGTTGCTGTTGCGCTGCTCGTACGACACGCTCGCAGCGAACGGTCCTTGCGCGAAAGTCAGCGCCCCGCTGAAGAAGCGGCCGGTGAGTTGCGCGCCCGGCACCTCGGCGCCGTACCCGGTGTCGTAGCGGGTGCTATACATCGCCTGCGCCGTCAGCGGACCGAACACGCCGGTGTACTTCGCGGAATTGTCGATACGCGCGGCCGCCGCGTAGTCGAGCGACAGCACCGAGTATCGCGACGACGCGCCCATCGGGTCGAACGCCACAGCCTGTTCGTAGAAGAGCGAGTTCTGGCGGCCGAAGGTCAGCTGCTGACCTCGGTACGACAGCCCGACCCACGCCTGCCGGCCGAAAATTCGCGACGTCGTGGCGGCGTTCGAGCCGAGGCCCTTCGTCGACTGCGCAGTCGTGCCGTCATTGATGTTGAAGCCGCTTTCCAGCTGGAAAATGGCCTTCATGCCGCCGCCGAGATCCTCGACGCCCTTCAGTCCCCAGCGCGAACCGGACAGATTGCCCGACGCTTCGCGCGTCTGCCCGCCGCCGGTACTCGTATTGTTGATGTGTTCGATGCCGACGTCGGCAATGCCGTACAGCGTGACGCTGCTTTGCGCATGCGCGGCACCGCACCCCAAGGTCGCGCTCGCGACGGTGACGGCGCCGAGCACGAGGCGGGATTTCGGGCGGGCATTCTGGCTGGCCTGATTCAACAACATGGAGTCTCCAAACTGTTTTTTGTGGGTTGATCTGAGGAAGGAAAATTCACGGCTGGCGGGCTGCGCGCGCTTCGCCGGCGCCCGAGCCCGGATCGCCGAGCCATGCGATGGTCAGCGCGCCGAGCAGCAGCACGCCCGACACGGCGATGAGCGGCGCGGTGAAGCCGCCGGAAAATTGCTTGAGCGCGCCGATCATCGACGGCCCGACGAAGCCGCCGAGATTGCCGACCGACACGATCAGCGCGAGGCCGCCGGCGGCGGCGCGTCCGGTGAGGAATCCTGACGGGATGGCCCAGTACGTCGCCTGGAACGCGAGGATCCCGCTCGCCGTGACGCACAGTGCGATCAGCTTGAAAACCGGCGCATGAATGAAGGCGCTCGCACACAACGCGACGGCCGCGACGGCAAGCGCACCGGCAACATACGGAATGCGGTTGGCCGCACGATTGGCGAGACGCGCCCACCAGAGCATCACGCCGGCGCCGATTGCATACGGAATGGCGGTCAGCCACCCGACCACCGCGTGTTCGACGCCGAACTGCTTGATGATCTGCGGCATCCACAAGCCGACGCCGAGCGAGCCGACGATCCCGCAGAAGTTGATGAGCGCGAGCACGAACACGCGCCAGTTCGTCATCGCGTCGCGCAGTTTGCTGCCGTGCTTCGCGCCGATGTCGCGCTGTTCGAACGCGAGGCGCTTCGCGAGCGACGCCTTCTCTTCGTCACTGAGCCATGCGGCTTTCTCGGGACGGTCGGCCAGCACGAACAGGCACGCGATGCCGAGCAGCACCGCCGGTACGCCTTCGATCAGCAGCAGCCACTGCCAGCTGCGCAGCCCATGCAGGCCGCCGAATTCGAGCAGCGCACCGGAAATCGGCGAGCCGATCATGTTCGCGACGGGAATGCCGACGAGGAACGCGGCCGTCACCTTCGCGCGCCACTTGCCGGGAAACCAGTGCGTGAAATACAGATAAATGCCGGGCGTGAAGCCCGCCTCGGCGAGCCCGAGCAGGAATCGCGCGGCCGCAAAGCTCTTCGGTCCGACGACGAACGCCGTGGCCATCGAGAACAGGCCCCACGTGATCATGATTCTCGCGATCCACACGCGCGCGCCGACCTTCTGCATGATCAGGTTGCTCGGAATCTCGAACAGGAAGTAGCCGACGAAGAACAGCCCGGCACCGACGCCGAACTGCTCGGCCGTCAGACCGAGATCCTTGTTCATCGTGAGCGCGGCAAAACCGACGTTGGTTCTGTCGAGATAACTGATCACGTAGCAGACAAAGATGAACGGCAGAATGCGCCGGAACGCCTTGGCAAGCGTGCGCTCGCTGGCCGCGTAATCGTCGACGGCAAGCTGCGCTGCGGCTTGCGCGTCGGCGCGCGGTGTGTCATCGCCGGCATGCAGCGCGTGCGAAATGGTCATGCTTGTCTCCTCCACCGCGCGGCTGGCGGCGCGATCTTTCGGCATACGGGCGGGAAGCCGACAGGGCGGCTTCCCGGCTCATGGGCCTTAGTCCTGCTTCGCTGCCTGTTTCGGCAGCGGACCGGCAATGCTCATGTCCGCTTTCAGCACGGAGCCGGACGTCGATTCGGTGATGAAAAGCGTCTTCATGTCGGCGCCACCGAAGCACACGCTCGTGAGCGACGCCCCTTTCGGTCCGGTCAGGATCTCGACGGGCTCCGCGCAGTGGTTGAGCACCCACACGCGGCCGAGGCCCGGATTCGCGACGAACAGGCGGCCTTCGAGATCGACGGTGAGGCCGTCGGGACCGCTCGGTCCATAGGACGTGAAGAACTGACTGACCTTGCTAACGGACCCGTCGGCCTGCAGCGGCATGCGCCATACGGCATTGCCGCGCGTCATCGCGACGAACAGCACTTTCTCGTCGCGTGACAGAACGAGCCCGTTCGGGCTCGGGCAGGTGCCGAGCAGCATGTCGAGCTTGCCGTCGGGCGACAGCCGATACACGCGCCCCGTCGGATCGTGCAGGCCGGTCTGCCCCTGGTCGGTGAAATAGAGGTTGCCGGCCGAGTCGAACGTCAGGTCGTTCACGCCCTTGAAGCGCTCGGTGTTGCGGCGCTCGAGATACGGGCGAATTTCACCGCGCTCGATATCGAGCAGCATCAGGCCGTTGCGGTAGTCGGTGATGATCAGGTGCGATGCGTCGAAGCGCTTCATCCCGTTGGGCTCGCCGTCGTATTCGACGACGAGATCCCAGTCGCCCGCCGGCGAAATGCGGAAGATGCGCCCGTGCGGAATGTCGGTCACGAACAGATAGCCGTCCGGATCCCAGACCGGCCCTTCGAGAAAGGAATCGGTGACCATGCCGGCGCGATTCGCGCGCGCCCATTCCGTGCGGACGTCCGGCTTGCGAAACTTTTCCGGCATGCGCGTGAACACGTCGGCTTCGCGCACTTCAGGGTTCGTCAGATAGAACATGCGTACCTCGATGTTCAGAGTTCAAGCCGCGCTATGCGCGCGTTCGTCCAGCGCCGCGAGAACGTTGGCGGCGGCGCCCTTGCCCATGTTCACGTACGCGGCATCGCTCACGCCGCCGATATGCGGCGACAGAATCACGTTCGGGATCTGCTGGAACAGGTGCGGCACCGTCATCGGCTCGACGTCGAAGCTGTCGAGCCCGGCCGAGCGCAATCGGCCGCTCGCCAGCGCGTCGGCAAGCGCGGCTTCGTCGATCAAGCCGCCGCGTGCGGTATTGACGAGAATCGTCCCGCGCTTGAAACGCGCAAGCGTGTCGCGGTTGAGCATCCGGCGGTTGTCGGCCGTCAACGGACAATGCAGCGACACGACGTCCGACTCCGCATACAGCGTGTCGAGCGGCACGAGCTTCACACCGGCCGGCGCTTCCTTCGCGAACGGATCGAACGCGAGCACCTTCATGCCGAACGCCGCGCCGATCGCGGCCACGCGCCGGCCGATCGCACCGAGCCCGACGAGGCCGAGCGTGCGCCCGTCGAGTTCGACGGACTTGTGCGTCGACTTGTCCCAATGGCCTTCGCGCATGCGGGTATCGAGCTGCGGAACCGACTTCGCACATGCGAGCATCAGCGCCCATGCGTGCTCGGCGACGGCGGCCGCATTTGCGCCGACCGCGGCGCGCACCGCGATGCCGCGTGCGGCGGCAGCGTCCTGATCGATCACGTCGATGCCGCTGCCGTGCTTCGAAATCACCTGCAGGTTTTCGGCCGCGTCCATGATGCGGGCGTTGATCTTGCCGTACCGGACGATGATCGCGACCGGCTTGTGCCGGGTGCAGAGCGCGACGATGTCGTCCTCGGTCGGTTGCTTGCCGGCGAACACGACGTCGAACTGCGCAAGCATGTCGAGCGCTTGCGGTGCAAGGTCGGCGGCGGTCACGAGGACCACGGGCTTGTGCGAAGCGGCCTGCATCACAGTGCCTCGCCTTCGGCGAGCATGCCGGCCGCGCGCAGTTCCTTCTCGATCCAGCCCGGACGAAGGTCACCCTTGTGGATCGCCGCGATACGCGCGGTTTCGAAGTCGAGCTTTTTTTGCGCGAGATCGACGATGCGCGCGACGTCGGCACGCGGAATGACGACGACGCCGTCGGTGTCCCCGACCACCAGGTCGCCCGGATTGACCGTCGTGCCGCCCAGCGAGATCGGTGCATTCACGCGGCCCGCGATGCTTTTCGTCGGGCCGCACGGATTGAGGCCGGCCGAGAAGATCGGATAGTCGCCGTTGGCGAGTTCGTGCGCGTCGCGCACCGCGCCGTCGATGATGATGCCGGCGATGCCGCTCGCCTTCGCCTGCGCCGCCATGATTTCGCCGAGCAGCGCGCACGAGATGTCGCCCTTGCCGTCGACCACGATCACGTCGCCCGGCTTCGCGACGGCGAGCGCCGCATGGATCGCGAGGTTGTCGCCCGCGCGGACTTCGACCGTGACCGCGGGGCCGGCGACCTTCATCGTCGGCGACAACGGCCGTACGCGGCCATGCACCGTGCCGCGGCGGCCGGCGACGTCGGCCAGGATCGCGGCTTGATAGCGCGCGGCGGCCTGAACGAGCTCGGGCGACACGCGCTCGATGTCGCGATTGATCGGGGAAGTGCTGATGGATGGCTTGCTCATGATTCGACCTCAGGCTGATTGTTGTACTCTGTACAACACTGGTGTACGTGGTGAAATCACTATAGCCAGATGACGCGCGTCGTGACACTGGCGTTTACCCTTTTACGTGGTAAACCTGCGTTTTACCCTGTACAATGACTTGGCAAATGTCGAAGGGAGATAAGCAATGGGAAATGAAGGGGTCGTTGCCGTGGAAAAGGCGCTTTCGCTGCTGGACTGTTTCAAGCCCGGCGCCGAATCGCAGTCGCTCGCGATGCTGTCGCAGGCATCCGGCATGCATAAGACGACGGTCTATCGCCTGATGAACTCACTGGAGCGAATGGGCTATGTCGTGCGCGCTCAGTCCGGCAACTATTCGCTTGGGCATCGCGTGCTGTACCTGGGCAAGCTGTACGAGCAGTCGTTCCATTTGTCCGCGGTGGTTGAACCGGTGCTGCATGCGCTCGCCGCGCTGACGAAGGAAAGCGCATCGTACTACGTGCACGACAACGGGCAGCGGCTTTGCCTGTTTCGGGCCGAGCCGTCCGAAGGTCTACGTGAAACGCGGCTTGCGGGGACGATACTGCCGCTCGATGACACGGCCATCAGCCAGGTGATCCGTTTCTGGGGGCTCGGCGAGCCGATCTATGACGCGCCGCCTGCACTGCCCCTCTTCACCGCGGGTGCGCGCGACGTGCACACGGCAGCGTTCGCGGTGCCTGTGTTCGGCGCCGGCGACAAGTTCATGGCGGCACTGACGCTTTCCGGTCCTGCGTCTCGCCTCAGCGTCGCGCGCGAGTCGGGCGAGCTGGATCGGCCGCAGTTGGACGCGGCCGCCGATCTATCCCGGAAGCTGGGCGCGAGTGTCGCGCTCTGCGAGAACATCTACGGCACCTGATCGCCGCTTTGACAAAGGCAGGATTCAGGTCGACGAGCCGTTCGTCGCCCGGCTGCGGACGCCTTCGTACAACGCCACGCTGGTGCCAACGCAGATGACAAATGCACCGCCATACCAACGCGACGGATAGACCGTTGCGCGGCGAACATGTGCGCATTTCCGGGTCGGCTAGCGTGTCCTGCCGGCCTCGCCCACAGCCCCCCATCCCACCCCAAATAATCCCCTTGACTCTATATCTTTCGATATATATCTTTAGATATGTTTTTCGACATATAGGACAGGATCATGCGACACAACCACTTCCGCGGCCATGCCCGATGTGACGGTCATGGTGCGCATGCCCGCCCCGACTGGATCGCCGGTCTCTGGCACGCGATCGGCCGCCATCGACGCGGCCACGATCCGTTCGGCGGCGGCGGCCCGTTCGGTGGCCGCGGCGGACGCGGCGGCTTCGGGGATTTCGGCGACGACGGCATGCCGCGCGGCCGCCAGTTCAGTTCCGACGACCTGCAACTGCTGCTGCTCGCGCTGCTTGCCGAGCAACCGAGCCACGGCTACGAACTGATCAAGGCGCTCGACACGCGTTCGAGCGGCTTCTACAGCCCGAGCCCCGGCATGGTGTATCCGGCGCTCACCTATCTCGAAGAAGTCGGCTTCGTCGCGTCGCAGGCGGAAGGCAATCGCAAGCGCTACGCACTCACCGACGCCGGCCGCACCCATCTCGACACGCAGCGCGAGCGCGTCGACACGCTGTTCGCGCGCCTCACGCACCTCGCGCGCAAGATGGAATTCATGCGCCGCGCATTCGCCGGCGAACCGGCGAGTGCCGATGCGCAGGATGAAGCACAGGCCGGCTGGCTGCCCGAATTCGTCGAGGCGCGCGTCGCGCTGAAGCGCGCGTTGCTGCACAAGAGCGCAGCGACAGCCGACGAGCAGCGGCGCATCGCCGCCATCCTGCGTCGCGCGACCGCCGAGATCGAAGGCGGCACCGGCGCGTGATCCGCGCCGCCTCGCCCAACCCCAAGGAGAACGGATTGATTCAGAACCCATCCGAGCGCACCGTGACCCGCGTGCGCCATACGCTCAAATTCCGCCTGCTGCAGGTCCTGCGCGTGCACGCGGTCACCCCGCATCTGCTGCGCGTCACGCTCGGCGGCCCCGATCTTCAGGACTTCGAATCGGCGTCGTTCGACGATCACGTGAAAGTGTTTTTCCCGCCGTCGGGCGCCGAACGCCCGGCGCTGCCGACGCTCGGCGCGAACGGCCCCGAGTTTCCCGAAGGCGAACCGAAGCCGGTCGCGCGCGACTTCACGCCGCGCCGCTTCGACCGCGCCGCGTGCGAACTGGATCTGGAATTCGTGCTGAACCACCCGGGCCCCGCGTCGCAGTGGGCGGCCCAGGCGCGCGTCGGTCAATGGCTCGGCATCGGCGGCCCGCGCGGTTCGTTCGTCGTGCCGACCGGTTTCGACTGGCATTTGCTGATCGGCGACGATACGGCGCTGCCGGCCGTCGCGCGGCGCCTCGAGGAGTTGCCGGCCGGCTCGCGCGTCGCGGTCGTGATGGAGGTGGCGGACCGCAGCGCGCAGGTCGCGTTCGACACGCGCGCCGAAGTGCATGAAGTCTGGCGCTTTCGCGACGAAGCCGGCCCCGCGGACGACGACGCGCTGCTCGATGCGCTGCGCGATCTGCCGCTGCCGGACGGCGACGGCTATGTATGGGCGGCCGGCGAAGCGCTCTCGATGCGGGCGGTGCGCCAGCACCTGACCGGCGAGCGCGGTGTCGACAAGTCGCGCATCCGCGCATCGGCCTACTGGAAGCGCGGCGCGACGGCCGTGCACGAAACGCTCGACGACTGAGGCGCACGGCGTCCGGCATACGGGGCGGAACGGGCCGGCATACCGCGCACGCCCGCGGCGACGCTCCGATGGACTTGGCATCCACTTCGCGACGGTATATATATGTCAGCGGCGCCGCTGTCGGGAGACAGCCGCCGCAGCCCGTCCAGGAGCGCCCGGTCATGACAAGAGAAAGCCACGCTTCGCCTTTGCTTCGCAACCTGAAGATTGCCGGCTATTGCAGTCTCGCCGCCGTCGTCCTTGCGCTGTTCGTCGCGATGTGCGCGATCCTGAAGGAAAGCGCCCTCGACCGCGATGCCGCACAGCAGCCGACGGATACGCCCGAGCTGCACGGCGGCGCCGGCCCGTCCACCACGGGCCAATCGGCGAAGGCGCCCGGCTGACGGCGCCCGCTCGACCTTCTCCTGCGGTTTACCGCACGCGCCGACGCCCCATCACGACGGCGTGCACCGTATCGCCGATCCGCTCGAGCAGGTCGGTCACGCGATGCCCGTACAGGTGCGCGGCCAGCGCGCCGGTCGTGCCGACCAGCACGCCGCCGACCATGTCGAACGGCCAGTGCACGCCCGCATAGATCCGCCCCCAGGCAATCGCCAGCGCCATCGCGGCCATCACGAATCCGGTCGCCCGCGTCGTGCTGCCGAGCAGCAGGCCGGCCGCGAGACTCCATGCGAACGTCATGTGATCGCTCGGAAAGGAGCTGTCCGGCGCATGCGGAATCAGTTGCGTGCCGACGCCGGCCATGAACGGCCGCGGCGAAAACCAGATATGCCCGATCACCTGCGCGAGCCCGAGCGCGACGCACACCCCGACGCCGGCTTCGATCGCCTGGCGCCGCGTCGGGCGTTCGCCGAACAGCCAGGTCAGCAGCAGCATTGCCGGCAGCGCGTACACGAGCCAGTCGGCGGCGAAGATCGCGAGGCGGGCGACGCCCGGCTGCGGCGCGGATCCGGCGTTGAGGGCGGAAAACAGGGCGAGATTGAGGTTCTGCATGACTGGCGGTTCGAGGGGACGGAAAAGACGGGGCCGGTGCTGCCGGCCCGACGTGATGTTGGCTCCGGCACGCTTAAGCGGCGCTTAACGCGCCGCCGGTGCATCGGGCGAACGCGCTTAGAACCCGCAGTGCAACACAAGTTCACACAGTTGTCACATTCCGGCGCGACCGTCTCCCGTAAACCCTCACCCAATATCCCGTAAAACCTCACCTTCTTTCACATTCAGGCGCCACGGAGGCGTGCGATGATCGGGCAGCCTGGCGGCCCGCGCGCGGTTAGCACCAATCGCCTCAACATTTGCGCAGTCAATTCTTCGAATCTCGCAACAATTAATTCCAATTGCGGCATCGCACAACGGCGTCGCACAGGCATAGGATTACGAGCTTACGAGCACTCATCCACGAAGCGATCAACAACAAGGAGTCCGCATGAAACCCAGCGATGTCCGATCGAAAGCGTTTGCGATGCCGTTGACGAGCCCCGCCTTTCCGATGGGTCCGTATCGATTCGTCGATCGTGAATTCCTGATCATCACGTATCGCACCGACCCGGACCGTCTGCGCGAAATCGTCCCGGAACCGCTGCAGGTCACCGAGCCGCTCGTGCATTACGAATTCATTCGCATGGCCGATTCGACCGGCTTCGGCGACTACACCGAAAGCGGCCAGGTGATCCCGGTCGAATACAACGGCCAGCCGGGCGGCTACACGCTCGCGATGTATCTCGACGATCACCCGCCGATCGCCGGCGGCCGCGAGCTGTGGGGCTTCCCGAAGAAGCTCGCGTCGCCCACGCTGCACGTGAACACCGATCACATCCTCGGCACGCTCGACTACGGCAAGGTGCGCGTCGCGACCGGCACGATGGGCTACAAGCACAAGGAACTCGACATCGACGAGCAGACGAAGCGTCTCGCCGGCCCGAACTTCCTGCTGAAGATCATCCCGCACGTCGACGGCACCGCTCGCGTCTGCGAACTGGTGCGCTACTACATGCAGGACATCAAGATGAAGGGCGCGTGGACGGGCCCCGCGTCGCTCGAACTCGCGCCGCACGCGCTTGCGCCGGTCGCCGACCTGCCGGTGCTCGAGATCGTCGAAGCGCGCCACCTCGTCGCAGATTTGACACTCGGCCTCGGCGAAGTCGTCTACGATTACCTGGCCCAGTAACAGGTCCGCAGTCCTTTCCCCCTGTCAATCCTTACACCACCGGAATTCGAACATGAGCAACCTGAATGGCAAGACCGCAGTCGTCACGGGCGCCGCGAGCGGCATCGGCAAGGAAATCGCGCTGGAACTCGCGAAGGCGGGTGCGGCGGTCGCGATCGCCGACCTGAACCAGGACGGCGCTAACGCCGTTGCCGACGAGATCGTCAAGGCGGGCGGCAAGGCGATCGGCGTGGCGATGGACGTGACCAACGAGGAAGCCGTCAACAGCGGCATCGACAAGGTGGCCGACACCTTCGGCTCGGTCGACATCCTCGTGTCGAACGCGGGCATCCAGATCGTCAACCCGATCGAGAACTACTCGTTCGCCGACTGGAAGAAGATGCAGGCGATCCACGTCGACGGCGCGTTCCTGACGACGAAGGCCGCGCTCAAGCACATGTACAAGGACGATCGCGGCGGCGTCGTGATCTACATGGGCTCGGTGCACTCGCACGAAGCATCGCCGCTGAAGTCGGCGTACGTGACGGCCAAGCACGGCCTGCTGGGCCTGGCGCGCGTGCTGGCGAAGGAAGGCGCGAAGCACAACGTGCGCTCGCACGTCGTGTGTCCGGGTTTCGTGCGCACGCCGCTGGTCGACAAGCAGATTCCCGAGCAGGCGAAGGAACTGGGCATCAGCGAAGAGGAAGTCATCAAGAAGGTGATGCTCGGCAACACGGTCGACGGCGTGTTCACGACGGTGCAGGACGTCGCGCAGACGGTGCTGTTCCTGTCGGCGTTCCCGAGCGCCGCGCTGACCGGCCAGTCGTTCGTCGTCAGCCACGGCTGGTTCATGCAGTAACGAAGCCGCCTCCCGACCGGGAGGCGATTTCCGCACCTGGCCCCGGCGATGCAGGTTCGCACCGAAGCATGCGCAGCGCAGCGAGTGAATGCCGAGTTCCTCGCTGCCGCCGGGCTCCGTTTGTTCAGGAGTCCATCGTGCGACTCGACGCGATCGCCGCAAACAGGAATCACCCCAACCGTTCCAACGAAGGCATGCCGTCTGTCTACGTGATGCCTTTCTTCCCCGCCACCGATGGCGGGTTTTTACGGAGCAACTGATGAAACCGCACGCCCGTACAGAAAAACAGGCCGTCGATGCGGCGGACCTGCACCACGAGGCTGGCGCACCGACCGCTGCGCGGTCGCTGCCGTACGAAACGATCGCGCTCGTCCTCCAGGGCGGCGGCGCACTCGGCGCGTATCAGGCAGGCGTGTTCGAAGGACTGCACGAAGCGGGCATTCCGCTCGACTGGATCGCGGGCATCTCGATCGGCGCGCTCAATACCGCGCTGATCGCGGGCAATGCGCCCGAACATCGTGTCGAGCGGTTGCGTGAGTTCTGGGAAACGATCTGCAAGCCGGCGTTCTTTCCGGCGATCCCGGCCGCGTTCGAATTCGCGCTGTTCAACAGCATCGACCAGGTCCGCACCTTCTTCACCGCGTCGCAGGCCGCGAGCGCCATGATGCAGGGTCAGCAGGGCTTCTTCGTGCCGCGCTTCCCGCCGCCGCTGCCGGGCGTGTCCGATCATCCGCAGAAGATCAGCTGGTACGACACGTCGCAGCTGCGCGCGACGCTGCTGAAGCTGTGCGATTTCGACCGGATCAACTCGGGCGAGACGCGCGTGTCGGTGGGCGCGGTCAACGTCGGCACCGGCAACTTCGTGTACTTCGACAACACGCGCATCCGTCTCGAACCCGAGCACTTCATGGCGTCCGGCGCGCTGCCGCCCGCGTTCCCGCCCGTCGAGATCGAAGGCGAGTACTACTGGGACGGCGGCGTCGTGTCGAACACGCCGCTGATGGAAGTACTGCGCGCGCGTCCGCGCCGCGACACGCTCGCGTTCCAGGTAGACCTGTGGAGCGCGCGCGGGCCGCTGCCGCGCACGATGGCCGATGTCGCCGAACGCACGAAGGACGTGCAGTATTCGAGCCGCACGCGTTTCGTCACCGACACGCTGCAGCGCGAACAGCGCTACCGCAACGTATTGCGCCATGTGCTCGAACAGGTGCCGGAAGAGCAGCGCAAGACGGATCCGTGGTGCATCGAGGCCGAAGCGATGTCGTCCGGCAAGAAGTACAACATCCAGCACCTGATCTATCAGCAGAAGGCGTACGAGCATCACTACAAGGACTATCAGTTCGGTCTGTCGACGATGCGCGACCACTGGTCCGCCGGTCTCGACGACATCCGCAAGACGCTCGCGGCAAAGGACGGCCTCGCGCTGCCCCAGAACGACGCGGGCTTCGTCACGCACGACATTCACCGCAAGCGGTAAGGCCGTGTGCCATGCGGACCAGTGCGATACGCGCGCCGGTCCGCTTTTCCTTTCCGATTCGACATGCCGATTTTCATCGCACTGTTCGCGCTCATCGCGGTTGGCTGGGGCGCGGTTCATCTGTTTCACGTCATCGCCGCGCAGTTCGGCCAGCCGGTCGCGATCGCGGCCGCCGTGCTCGCCGCGGCCATCCTGATCGCGCTGATCGCGTGGTGGATCAAGCGCCGCCGCGACATCGCGCCGAATACGAAGGAACAAGGCTGGACCCACATCGTGCATCGCGCGTGGGGCGAGCTGCGCCTGTCCGCGACGCAGGGGCTGCTGTGGCTGTCGCACGACGGCGCGGACGGCCGCTATACGCTGTCGCAGCTCGACGGCTGCGAGGCCGCGCCGATCGGCGACCGCTGGCATCTCGTGGTGCGCGTGCGCGACGCCGTGCGCGGCGAATGGAAACTGCCGATGATGGACAAGCGCGACGCGCAGCGCTGGGCGCGCGTGCTGATGCTGGCGAAACAGAATCGCCTTTGAAGATGCGTTGCGTGCCGGCTGCGATGTAGCAATGTCGCACGCCGTCCTGCACGCGCGACGGTGATCGATATTCCGCACCGTCGCTCACGTTTCGTCGCTGCGACGCCTGCTCCCGAAAAAGCTCACCTTTGACGATGCTCAGGCCGGATCGCCGTTCGCCGCGGCGTCCAGTCCGGCCAGCGCCTCCGCCAGAAAATCCACGCATACGCGCACCTTCGCCGATGCCGCGACGCGTTCCGGATACACGGCCCAGATGTTCGCGGGCTGGACCGCATCGGGCAGCACGCGACACAGCGCGCCGCGCTCGATCAGCGGCCCCGCTTCCCAGATCGAGCGCAGCACGATCCCGCGTCCGGCGAGCGCCCACTGCACGGCCACTTCGCCGTGGTTCGTCGACAGCGCGCCGCCGACCTTCACCGTCACCGTCTCGCCACGCACGTTCAGCCGCCAGACGCCGAACGGATGGTCGCGCTCCTTGATCGCGAGACAGTCGTGCGAAGCGAGGTCGGCGAGCGTGCGCGGCGTGCCGCGCCGCGCGAGATAGTCGGGCGACGCGCACAGCACGCGATGGTTCGCGGCGAGGCGGCGCGCGATCAGGTGATCGGCGATCGCGTCGCCGATCCGCACGTCGAGGTCGTATCCTTCGGCCGCGACGTCGACGAGCCGGTCGAACAGATCGAGCCGCACGTTCAGTTGCGGATAGCGCGCGGTGAAGTCGAGCAGCGCCGGTGCGACGACATGCCGGCCGAAGCCGAAGCTGCTCGAGATGCGCAGCGTGCCGCGCGGCACCGTGCGGGTGGTCGACACGTCCTCGACGAGATGGTCGACGTCGTCGAGAATCTTCTCCGCACGGGCGTACACGCGCTCGCCGGCTTCGGTCACGGTCACGCGACGCGTCGAGCGATGCAGCAGCCGCGTGCCGAGCTGCGCTTCCAGCATCGCGACGCGCTTGCTGACATACGCGGGCGACACCGCGAGCTGCTCGGCGGCCGCACTGAAGCTGGCGAGGCGAACGACCAGGCTGAACACGCGCAGGTCGTCGAGATTCGGCGATTTATTCACGATTCGTGGAAAGTCGATTAACCTTTCACGCGATTTTAATCCGGATGGAAATAAATAGAATGGCGCCATGTACCGCTGCGCCAGGTATCGGCAGCAGCCCGACCGCCAAAAGGAGACTTGCATGAGCGACAGGACCTACAGAATTGCCGTGATTCCCGGCGACGGCATCGGCCGTGAAGTGATGCCCGAAGGGCTGCGCGCGCTCGACGCCGTGACCGCGCGCTTCGGCGTGCGCTTCGAATTCGAGCACATCGACTGGGCCAGTTGCGACTACTACGCGCAGCACGGCACGATGATGCCCGACGACTGGAAGGCGCAGCTCTCGGGCATGGACGCGATCCTGTTCGGCGCGGTCGGCTGGCCCGACACGGTGCCCGACCACATTTCGCTGTGGGGCTCGCTGCTGAAATTCCGCCGCGAATTCGACCAGTACATCAACCTGCGGCCTGCGCGCCTGTTCGACGGCGTGCCGTCGCCGCTCGCCGGCCGCCGCGCCGGCGACATCGACTTCATGATCGTGCGCGAGAACACCGAGGGCGAATATTCGTCGGTCGGCGGCACGATGTTCGAAGGCACCGAGCGCGAAGTGGTCATGCAGCAGTCGATCTTCACGCGGCACGGCACCGAGCGCGTGCTGAAGTTCGCGTTCGAGCTCGCCCGGCGGCGCGCGAAGCGGCTCACCGTCGCGACCAAGAGCAACGGCATCGCGATCAGCATGCCGTGGTGGGACGCGCGCGCGGCCGAAATGGCCGAACGCTATCCGGAGATCGTCTGGGACAAGCAGCACATCGACATTCTCTGCGCGCGCTTCGTGCTGCAGCCGGATCGCTTCGACGTCGTCGTCGCGTCGAACCTGTTCGGCGACATTCTTTCGGATCTCGGGCCGGCCTGCACGGGCACGATCGGCATCGCGCCGTCGGCGAACCTCAACCCCGACCGTACGTTTCCGTCGCTGTTCGAACCGGTGCACGGTTCGGCGCCGGACATCGCGGGCCAATACATCGCAAACCCGATCGCGATGATCTGGTCGGCGGCGATGATGCTCGACTTCATCGGCAACGGCGCGGGCCGCGAGCGCGACGCGCACGATGCGATCGTCGCCGCGATCGAGGACGTGTTGCGCAGCGGGCCGCGCACGCGCGATCTCGGCGGGCAGGCAACGACGCAGGAAGTGGGCGAAGCGATCGCGGCACGGATTGCGGGTTGAACGATGCGGCCGGCGCGAGGCGGTGTGGCTCGCGCCCGGTTTTGCACCGTTCGCCTGGGGTGAGCGACGCGGCGAGTCGATGCGCACCCGTGTATGTATATCGACGCGTTCGCGGAAATCGACGCTCGCGCGTCGGAGGTTCGAATGGTGAGAAGCCGCTTGCGCCGAAGCACACCGTTACGCATGTCCGCGTCATGTCGGCTGGCGCGTTTCGGTGAATCCGGTCGGTGAGCGGTAACTCATGTCGCCACACACCGACGAGCTTCGACACGTATCGCGCAAGATCGCCATCGGACGCCGACATGCGCAATCCGCACCGAGCAACACCGCATCGATTCATCCGACAAGGATGCGCCGGCGCGGCATTCCACGCGATCCCGAAAACGCTCACCGTTGGCGCATGCTCTCCCGTATTCCCTCACCATCGAGCACAGTTGCGGGATGCCGCGAGCGATGAACCGTCACGATCGACACACCTGATCGGTGAGAACAGCACGCCTCACAGCCCGAGATCGGACAGCCCCGGATGATCGTCCGGACGTCGGCCGAGCGGCCAGTGATACAGGCGGTCCGCTTCGCGAATCGGCAGATCGTTGATGCTTGCATGGCGGTAGGCCATCAGGCCGTTCTCGTCGAATTCCCAGTTCTCGTTGCCGTAGGAGCGGAACCAGTTGCCGGCATCGTCGTGCCATTCGTAGGCGAAACGCACCGCGATGCGATTGCCGCCGAACGCCCACAGCTCCTTGATCAGCCGGTAGTCGAGCTCGCGCGTCCATTTCCGCTGCAGCAGACCGACGATCTCGTCGCGGCCGGTCACGAACTCCGCGCGATTGCGCCACCGGCTTTGCGGCGTATAGGCCAGCGACACGCGCTGCGGGTCGCGCGTGTTCCATGCGTCCTCGGCGGCGCGGACTTTCTGGCGTGCGGTCTCGAGCGAGAAAGGCGGGACGGGCGGGCGAACTTCGGGGGAATCGGACATCGGAGGCTCCTGTTCATGATTCTGGCCGCGTGCGACCGCAGCCGGTTCGAAAGCGTTACTTCGGCTCGTTCGACGGCGGCGCCGCCGCGTCGAGCAAGAGTTCGGCCGTCGCGCGTGCATCGCGCGCGGCGCCTGCATCGCCGCTGACGAGCGCGACGCCGATCGCGCCGTCGATCAGCACCAGCCATTGACGCGCGAGGCGCGCGAGCCCGCGCCGCTCGATACCCGCCGTGTCCGCGCAGGCATCGAACCGCTCGCGCACGAACGCCAGCAGGCGTGCCTTGTGGGCACGCGCAACGATGCGCACCGGATCGTCGGCATCGGGAATCTCGCCGGACGCGTTCAGAAATGCGCAGCCATGAAAACCGGGCTGCGCGAACCAGTCGCGCAATACGTCGAACATGCCGAGCAGCTGCGCGCGCGGCGACTTGCCGCGTGCCAGCGTCGCATCGACGAACCAGCGCATCCAGCGCTCGTCGCGACGTTCGAGCGCCGCGACGACCAGCGCCTCCTTCGATTCGAAGTGCGAATAAAAGCTCTTGCGCGCCGCGCCCGAGCGCTTCACGATCGCGTCGACACCCGTCGCGTGGATGCCGCCCGAATAGATCAGCGCCTCGGCCGCGTCGAGCAGCCGCGCGCGTACGTCCGGCTCGCCGGACGGGTCGTCATGTGTGTTCATGGGTTTACGGTAGAACGATCGTTCTCCGTCGTCAACGAATTTGCTGCAAGGCCATTCCGGCAGCAGGGGCGAAAGGGTGAGGAAAAGGGAAGGTGATTCGATCACGCGTCGGGGAGCAAGCGTGAATCGTGTGCGGTGAGTTGCGGGTCGACGAATCGATCACGTTGTCGCGGCAGGCGAGTGGCGCGGGAAACGTGCGTGCGTGCGCGTCGCGGCATGGCACGGGTCGGCGCCGGCATGGACACGCCGGCGCGCAGTCGGCGCTGTCTCGCGTGAAGCGATGGAAGAAGACGCTATTACCCGATGAACGGCGCAAGAGCCGATAGACGGACTGCCCGGCTGGCATGGTGGGACGGCGATATCGAGAAGCGCGGTGTCGAAGGTGAAGCAACCGGGCGCCTGTCCATCACCGCTGCGACGAACGCACGCGCACCGCGACCGCCTGACGATACTGCTGCATGACGCTTGTGCCGCGCATCGACATCGTTATCGCCGGCCTTGTCGGCGCACGCCGATGCGGCAATTCGAGGTTGGCATCCGGCTCCCGAATCTTCTCACCTCAAGAGCCGAAACCGGCCTGACGATGCCCCGGAAATCGACGACCGATAAAGACCGGGCAGGCGACGCAACGGTCGCGCTGCCCCTTGGCCTGCAGTTCGCTCAGGTCGTCCAGTCGAGAATCACCTTGCCGCTTTCACCCGACAGCATCGCGGCGAAGCCCTGCTCGAAATCGTCGACAGGGAACCGATGCGTGATGATCGGCGACAGGTCGAGGCCGCTTTGCAGCATCGCGACCATCTTGTACCAGGTCTCGAACATCTCGCGGCCGTAGATGCCCTTGATCTCGAGCCCCTTGAAGATCACCTGGTTCCAGTCGATGGCCGTCTGCGCGGGCGGAATACCGAGCAGCGCGACCTTCCCGCCGTGGTTCATCGCCTCGAGCATGCTCGTGAACGCGCTCGGCACGCCCGACATCTCGAGGCCGACGTCGAAGCCTTCGGTCATGTGCAGGTCGGCCATCACGTCGCGCAGCGACTCCCGCGCGACGTTGACCGCGCGCGTCGCGCCCATCTTGCGCGCGAGGTCGAGCCGGTAGTCGTTGATGTCGGTAATCACGACGTTGCGCGCGCCGACATGCTTCGCGATCGCGACGGCCATGATGCCGATCGGGCCCGCACCCGTGATCAGCACGTCCTCGCCGACGAGGTTGAACGACAGTGCGGTATGCGTCGCGTTGCCGAACGGATCGAAGATCGCCGCGAGGTCGTCGGAAATCTCCGGCGGAATCTTGAACGCGTTGAACGCGGGAATCGCCAGATACTCGGCGAACGCGCCTTCGCGGTTCACGCCGACGCCCACCGTGTTGCGGCACAGATGCCGACGCCCCGCGCGACAGTTGCGGCAGAAACCGCAGGTGATGTGGCCTTCGCCGGACACGCGATCGCCGATCGCGAAGCCGCGTACTTCCTGCCCCATCTCGACGATCTCGCCGACGTATTCGTGACCGACGTGCATCGGCACGGGAATCGTCTTCTGCGCCCAGTCGTCCCACTTCCAGATATGGATGTCGGTGCCGCAGATCGCCGTGCGGCGGATCTTGATCAGCACGTCGTTGTGCCCGACTTCAGGACGCTTCACGCGCGTGAGCGACAGGCCGGGGCCGCGCTCGAGCTTTGCCAGTGCTTTCATGGTCGCGCCTCCGTCACACGACGCCGAGCGACTTGCCGACGCGCACGAACGCGGCGACCGCCTGGTCGATCTGCTCGGGCGTATGCGCGGCGCTCATCTGCGTGCGGATACGCGCGCGGCCGCGCGGCACGACCGGAAACGAGAAGCCGATCACGTACACGCCTTCGCCGAGCAGCCGGTCGGCCATGTTCGTCGCGAGCTGCGCATCGCCGAGCATCACCGGGATGATCGGGTGCGCGCCCGGCACGAGCGTGAAACCGGCCTCGGTCATCTGCTGGCGAAAACGCACGCCGTTCTCGCGCACGCGCTCGCGCAGCTTCGCGCCTTCGTCGCTGCCGAGCAGTTCCAGCACCTTCAGCGACGCCGCCGCGATGCTCGGCGTGAGCGTGTTCGAGAACAGATACGGGCGCGAGCGCTGGCGCAGCAGTTCGACGATCTCGCGGCGCGCGGCGACGTAGCCGCCCGATGCGCCGCCGAGCGCCTTGCCGAGCGTGCCCGTGATGATGTCGACGCGGCCTTCGACGCCGCAGTGCTCGGGTGTGCCGCGACCATGCGCGCCGATGAAGCCGACCGCGTGGGAGTCGTCGACCATCACGAGCGCGCCGTAGCGATCGGCGAGGTCACAGATGCCTTTCAGATCGGCGATGATGCCGTCCATCGAGAACACGCCGTCGGTGGCGATCAGCTTGTGGCGCACGCCGGCCGCGTCGGCTTCCTTGAGCTTCGCCTCGAGATCGGACAGGTCGTTGTTCCGGTAGCGATAGCGCTTCGCCTTGCACAGGCGGATGCCGTCGATGATGCTCGCGTGATTCAGTTCGTCGCTGATCACCGCGTCGTTCTCGTCGAGCAGCGTTTCGAACAGCCCGCCGTTCGCGTCGAAGCAGCTCGAATACAGGATGCTGTCCTCGGTGCCGAGAAACGCCGCCAATGCGCTTTCGAGCTGCTTGTGCACGGTTTGCGTGCCGCAGATGAAGCGCACCGACGCCATGCCGAAGCCGTCCTGGTCGAGGCCGGCCTGCGCCGCCGCGATCAGCCGCGGATCGTTCGCGAGGCCCAGATAGTTGTTCGCGCAGAAATTCAGCACGCCGGCGCCGCCGGCCAGCCGCACGGCCGCCGCTTGCGGGCTCGCGATCTCGCGCTCGGTCTTGTAAAAGCCGTCCGCGCGGATCTGGTCGAGCGTCCCGCGCACCCGGGCGAGAAAGGCATCACGCATCGCAAAGCTCCTGACAGGGTTTCGCACGCCGCCGCACACCGCTCGTGGCGGCGGCGCGGCGGCCTGCTACTGTTATAGTCGGTCGTTCGGTTGACCGCATTTATCCGTTATTCCGAACTAGAATTCGAAATACCGAACAACTCTAAGCGAACGGAATCCAAATGGCAAGTTCCTCCGGATCGCGGCGCACGCCGGCCGGCGCCGCACCGCAACCCCCGGCCGCGACGCCGCCGCGTGTCGGCGAGCAGATCCAGCGGCTGCGCAACGAACGCCGGCTCACGCTCGACGACCTGTCGCGCGCGGCCGGCGTATCGAAGTCGATGCTCTCCGAGATCGAGCGCGACAAGGCCAACCCGACGATTGCCGTCGCATGGCGGCTGACGAACGCGCTCGGCATCACGCTCGACGAACTGTTCTCGCAGCCGAAGGCGGCGGAAACGATCCGCGTGGACGGCCCGCACGACATTCCGACGCTCGCCGGCCACGACGGCCAGTATCAGCTGCGCGTGTGGGGCCCGATCGACCTCGCCGGCCGGTTCGAGTGGTACGAGCTGACGCTGCCCGGCGGCGGCGCGCTCGTGTCGAACGCACACGAACCCGGCACGCGCGAACACCTGACCGTCCTGCAGGGCGCGATGGAGGTCGAGGCCGCAGCGGCAAGCCGGCGCCTGAAAGCCGGCGACACCGCGCGCTACCCGGCCGACGCGCCGCACGCGATCCGCAACCCCGGCAAGGCCGAAGCGCGGGCACTGCTGATCGTGATCCATCGCTGACGACGCGTACAGTCGTCCCAACGGCCAGTTGCATGAAACACTGTATGTTTGTACAGTATACGGACATTCCGCCATGCATGGCCGGAGCCGGCGCACCGAGGCGCCCGCGCCGGCCGACAGGAGCCTGCGATGACAGAAGAACAAGATTTGGCCGCGCTCAGCTTCAAGGCTGCGGCGCATGATCTCGAGCACATCGTCCGCCATATTGCCGGGCGCTACATCCGCCAGCGCGTGCCGCTGACATGGCGGCTGCTGCACGCGATCGAAGCCGAGGCGCTCGCCGATCTCGGCTTTGCGAGCCGCCACGACGCCGGCATGCGTCAGCTGTTCGAACGGCCGTCGGACATGACGTTTCCCGAGACGGACGATCCGATCGACTTCGGCCGGTCGAACGCGCTGCCGGCAGTGTTTTCGTTCGCCGTGCTCGCCTACGAAGCCGCCGCGCACGACACGCCGCCGCGCGTACGCACCCATCGGCCGTCCAAGGCCTGGGGCGACTGAGCTCCGCCCGGGCCGACGGCCCGCCCGATTCGCACTCACCGGATGTTGCGGAACCCGCTACCATATACGCAACTAACGGAATAAATCACATGTCCCTTCCTTCACCTGCCGCACCGTCCGTACGCCCGGAAGAAAAGGATCTGTTCGACCGAAGCGCATCCGACTGGATTGTCTCGCCCGAAGCCGCATTCGACGCATGGCTGGCCATACAGGACTATCGCCGCTCGTCGGCCGACGTCTATCGCGCGCAATGGGGCGCGTTTCTCACGTGGTTGCGTGCGCGCCAGAAAAACCTGGCCACCGTCGATACCGCATCGATCGCCGATTTCGTCGGCGAACTGCCGATCAAGAAAACGCAGCGCATGCGCTATTTGCGGCTGATCGAGCGGGTGCTCGATCACATTCGCCGCACCGAGTTCGCGTCGACCAACCCGGCCCGCTTCATTGCTCAGGATGGCGAAGCGACCTGGCGCAAGGCGCGCGACAACGAACCGACCGGTTTCCTGACGCCGGCCGAGCGCGCCAAACTGCTCTCCTATCTGTTTTCACCGATCGGCGTGTCGGGCGCCGCATACTGGAAAGAACGCCGCGACCGCGCGCTCGTGGCCGCGTTTCTCGGTGCCGGGATCAAGACAGGCGAAGCAAGGGGGCTTACGATTAGTTGCATCAATACCAGCGGCACCTCGCTGCAGATCCCGTCGACGCACCCCGACTTCACGCGCGAAGCGCATCTGGCGTCGTTCGCGATCGCCTTGTTCGACGCGTGGCTGTCGGAACGCAGGCGGCAGGAGATTCCCGGCGACCTGGTGTTTCCGGCGGCGCATACCGGGCGGCCGATGCACAAGGCGACGATGCTGCGCGCCATCGACGCCATCGTCGAGTCGGCCGGGCTTTCATCGTCACGCACGGCCCGCACGAGCCCGCAGACGCTGCGCAATACCTACGCGGCCGAACTGTTCGAAAACGACGTGCCGCCCGAGCGGGTCGGCAAATGGCTCGGTTTCATGAAGCCAATCTCGTCGAACCGCCTGCACCGCGCATGGAAAAACTGGCGGGACGATCTGATCGAAGGTGACGCAGCCGACAAGGACGAAACTCACTGATTCCACGCTGGCCGCTCACGCGACACGATCCGTGAGCGGCCTTGTGTCGTGCGGCCTCACCGTTACACAGCTCCCGAAAAACCTCACCTCAAGCCTCCCGGACCCTCTCACCTGTGCACGCCTGCAGCGCGCCGGCGCTCATTGACGCGCAAAACGGGCGATCGCCTCGAATCGGGACGGCCACGCGCCCGATGCATGCTCGCACTCGGGGCAGGACACTTCGAAGCCGTCTTCGTTATGCGACAGCTCCGGTTCACCGTCGCAATGCGGGCACTGGCTCGGCACCGGCACTTCGTGGTCCAGCGCGGTGCCGATCGCGGAAAAGGCGTCGGCATCCAGTTGACCCGCATCGGCGAGTCGCCGGATCAGCGCGGCGATTTGCGGATTCATGCCGCCGCTCGCGCGCAGTGCGTTCGCGTCGCGCGTGGCACGCTCCAGCTCGTCGCTCTGGCTGCGCAACTGCTCTTCGAGCCGGTCGGCACGCGCCTTGGCCGCACTCAGTTGCTGAAGAAAATCGAATTCCTTGCGCTGTACGTCCCGCAAGCCGCTCTGATAGGTCGATGCCATGCTGCGCAGCGAGTCCAGTTCGACGAGCATCGGCTTGACGCGCCGTTCGGCTTCGGCCACGGCGTCCTTGATCTGCTGTGCATAGTGCTCGGTACGCTGCTGCAATTCGGCTTGCAGCAGGTCGATGCGGTCGCGCAACGCCGCGTTCTGCGTCTGCTCGGCGTCGATTCGGCCGGCCGCGGCAGCCAGTTCCTTTTCCAGCCGGGCGACAGTGGTGAGCAGCGTCGCTTCGTTTGCCGAACCGTGCGTCGTCTGTGAAGCAAGCTGGACCTCGAGCTCCGTCACGCGCGCCTGCAGCTGCTCATTTCGCGCTTCGCTGCGCCCCAGGGCTGCTTCGAGCGTTTCCTGGCGTACGCTGGCGTCGCGCAGCCGTTGCTCCGCGTCGGCCACATTGGCGCGAACCTGTTCGCGGTCGGCGTCGAGGCTGTCCCGTGCGGCTTTCAGTGCTTCCTCGTACAGCGCCCCCAGCAGCGCGCCGGCTTTTTCCTCGACCGCCTTCGGGATCGCCGCGCCGTCGAGCCTGACTTTCGACGCGGAGCGGATACGCTCCCAGAAGTGGTCGATGTCTTTCGGGATATCGCTGGCACTGCCGGTCTGGGTCAGATCGCGGACATTCGCCGCGGATGGCCGAATGCCAAGATCGAAGAACAGCCGCTTGCATGCGTGCAGCGACAATTCCTGCCGGCGCGCACCGGTGGCGCGCAGCGATTCCAGTTCGTCCCGAATGACTTGACGCATTTCGTCCAGGGTCATGACAGCGCTCACAGACGTTGAAATGTTGCAATCATAACGAAACACGTATCTCTTGATACTTGTTTTCGCGATGCGTTGCGAATTTGCGTCATCAGTCACAGAAAGCGGCCCTGAGCGGTCATCGCTTCGATCCTGGCCAAAGATTCCGTGAAACAAAGCGAAGAAAACAACGCAAACCTTTGTCGTGAAACGGTTTTCGAGCGTACCCCGAAATTTCGCATTTGTTTCACATGACGCCCGATGTGCTCGCCGGTGGGTGTTCAGGGGTTGGGGTCTCTGTGGAAAACTCTTCAGCGGAAGTCTTGAGAGTATTAGAAGTAAACACCCTTGAACCCTTAGTTAAAAACGTTAACGCCACGGCACAGCCTTATGTAACAAGGCTTTCCGGCCGACAAGGTGAAGTTTTACGGGAGCCAAGGTGACCTTCTGCGGGAGCCGACGTGATGGGGTTCGGGGAGCTGCGTGAGCCGTTGCAGGAAAGGTCGTGAGCGGATTCGGGATCACAGTGAAACACGCGATTTTCCAAAGGTGAGGTTTTTCGGGGACTCACAGCCGCGGAACCCGCGCCATCACGGCATGCACAGTTTTCTGCCTGTGCAGACACAGGTGAGAACTTGCAGGACCTGCTTCGACCCCCGATTCTGCCTATCTTTTGGGCAATTTTCGCGAAAGGTGAGATTTCACGGGACTCCGAGACGATTTGCTGTGAGGATTTCCGGGAAACGACCGCCATTTTGCACAGCAAAAAGCACATTCGGGGCCTGTGAGTGCCGAAAGGTGAGGTTTTTCGGGAGGGAAATCGCGGGATTCCGGCCCGGATCGGCTTGAGGTGAGCTTTTTCGGGGTATGGATCACAGGCCGCCAGTAGAGGTCACAGGTGAGAATTTACGGGACATGGATTTGCCCAAATTTTGATCAAAGGTGAGGCTTTTCGGGAGCCGGGCACAGTCGAAATCGCCGAAAAGCCCGCCAGGACTGGCGAAAATATCCGATTTGCTGTGCCAGTTTTTGCCACAGGTGAGCCTTTTCGGGATGCGTCACAGGGGTTTGCGAGGGCAGGCCGCTGTCGAAAGGTGAGGGTTTTCGGGGGATGGCCGTGGCGCACAGCAGCATCCCACGACTGTGCGTAAGTATCGGATGCGATTGGGATTTTTGAAACCGGGAAGGTTACGGTGAGAGTTTTCGGGAGACGTCGCGATGTCCGCTGCTGCGTCGCTTCGTTCATTAAGGTGAGCATTTTCGGGAGGCCGGAATGGCGGATTCCGCCTGTGTCGGGCGTTTGTCGGGAGACCGCCCACAGGCGTCCGACAGGCATGAGGTGAGAATTTTCGGGACCCGACGCCATTTGTGCGCTGTACAATGCGCGCCCAGCCTGCCGCTATCGCCCGGTTCTGCTGCACAGGGCGTCTCGCCGACGCATCTTTTCCGGTTCGAAAGACTGTGAGTCGTGCCCGGTCAGCCGCGCCTGTACATGCATACAGGCCGTTTTGCACAGGGCGGCGACCCGCTGTGAGGTGCGCGGACGATCGGATGGTCGACTCACGATTCGGCAGTCGCAAAATTACGACAAATCGATAGGTGAGCCGATACGGGAGCAGATTCCGCACGTGTCATGCACAGCGGAAATTCTGTGAATCGGCGCATCCCGCGACATGTCTGGAAGAGCCTCAAACGCTGCAATTCCGGACCGGTGAGGGTTTTCGGGAGCCGTTGGGGTGAGTGCCGATTTGCAGGCGCACTTCACCGGCTATGGTGAGCATGTCGTTCTGGACGCACATCACCACAGGCGCTATCCTTCCGGGAAACTTCTCCTCCGACCCGACGC